>JBPCJY010000027.1:0-36716 GCA_051004815.1 Ktedonobacteraceae bacterium | reverse complement strand
CCCGATTACGCCCCCCTTCTCTTTTCATTTTGGGTGCAGCGAAGACTCTCCGTCCCACGACACATTCTTCGCTGCCCCCAGAGTGACAGGGCGAGGAACCAGGCATTGCAAAAACTACCTGTGTAAGACCCGCAGGGGGCACCCCTCCCATGAACGCCGAGACCGTGTCGGCAGCGCATTCGTCCATGGGAGGGGTGCCCCTTGCGGGTACCCTGCTGGTGACGGGGTTTCCACTCTTGCCGTCATTCGCCAAAAGCATCTTACATGTGAATGTTATCTTTATGACTTTTTGAAATTGCCTTAATATTCGTACAGGTCATTCGCCAAAAGCGTCTTACATGTGAATGTTGTCTTTATTGGTAGGTGGACGGAATTTGGTTCCGTCATTAATAAAGACAAAAGTCTGATCCTGGCTCTGCAAATGGATATGGATAATCATATCCAGCTTGCCGTCACCGGTCACATCACGGAATTCTAGCGTAACCGGTACCTGGTCCGCGCCTGGCCCCAAAATATAGTAAGGCACCACGTAGCTCTCGGCCCCTGCCGGGTTGCCCGCCGGAAATTCAACGACAATCGCTTGCCGATTCAGATTCACTGCCATAAAGTGGCTGGGATGGAGTGTACTATCTTTCCCATGGCCTACCACCGCGTCGGTTTGGAAGGTGCGTGGATTGCCGTAGCGGATGTCATCGTAGCGAGCCGTCCCCCACGCCAATGCGATGGAACCGAGTTCCCACAGGACCAGCATAGCGATCATACCAATACCCACCGGCAAAAGCCAATGCACTTTCCCCTTCAACACATTCTTTCTTGGTGCTCTCTTCGGCTCCTGGGGCCTTGTGTTGTTGCGCGGAAATTGCTGCTGAATGGTGATCGAAGCAGGAATGGAGGTCGTTGTCGCGGATCGTGGCGGCTGCATTGTTCGGCGTGGCGGAACAGGTGAGTTATGTTGTGTCGTCGTGCGCGGCCCGGTGAGATTTGTCCTGCGAATCACCGAGCTATTCGGACGCGGCGGTCCAGTACTATCATCCTCCTCGTACTCACTATCATCTTGCGTCATTTTTGTACTACGATCAGAGGTATCCGCAAATGTGACTGGATTGGGTTCATCCTTCCTTATTCCACCTGTCTGCCGCCGTGGTTGCCCATCACTGCGTCCCATTCGTTTGCCCTTTCTGTTGCCCTTGCCGACCATCTCTGTAACGCGTGCGCACCAATGTGCTTAGAGTCAAATGTCATAACAGCCACCCACCTACAATCTTTTTTAGCTACTCCATAATAGAATACTACCATGCATATGTCAAGAAGTATTTTCACGCATTATTATGTTTCAATTTACTCAAGCGGTAAATACTTTACACGTGCTTGCATCTGTTGCCTCCATTCTATCTCCCGCTACCATCCACTGTCCAATCCGTATTCTTGCATTAAGTGCCGCCTTTTTTGCAAACCGAGGCGCATTCTCCCTTTCACGGTACCGAGCGGGATATTTTTCTGTTCTGCTATCTCCGCATGGGTATGGCCATCGAAGTAAGCCAGTTCAATGACCTCTCGTTGCTCTACTGGCAGTTGCGCCAGGACCGCACGAATGATGCCGCGTTGTTGCTCATGCCATGCCTCTTCCCACACTTCTGGCTGTGTACTGGGAATATCTACCACGCCTTCCTCCTCCAACGGCTTGCATTGATGGTCGCGATAGCTGGCAGAGCGAATTTTGTCAATGGCACGGTGATGGACGATGGCCTGGAGCCAACCATAGACGCCACCGTGCTGCTGCTGGTACGTAGCTGCTTTGCGCCAAATGGACAAAAATACCTCTTGCACCACATCTTCCGTGCCATTGCTCTCATGCAGGACGCGATAGGCCAGCGCATAGGCATAGCGATGGTAGCGTTGGTAGAGTATTTCGATGGCCCACTCGGCCCCGAGGCAGATGGCTGCGATTAAATCCTCGTCGCTCGCCCCCTGCTGGAAAGCCTCTATGGATTCCGCTCCACCATCGCTTGCTAATGGGAAGATACGTTCCTGTACACTTGTTTTCGTTGTTCTCATCTGCATTGGCATTGTCAACATTGTCATAGCCCGATCTCCTTACTGGCATCTCCAGAGATGCTAGAGATGCCGCCAGAATGCGTTTTCTTCTCTCTAGTGCCAAGTATATTTGTCCCCCATTACCAGAGCTTTCCCGCTGGATTACCAGGCGATTCTCAACGCTTTCAGGGCTTCTAACTCATCATTTCTACCTACCCTACTAACTACTATTGACAGGTCATCTTCTGGAACAGATAATATGGAAGAGCAATAAACAGCGTTGTGTAATATTTGTGCGCCCTAACGAGAAAGCCATGAGCGCAGTCCTACGGGAGGACGAAGATGATTGGCACAGCTACCCTCCTCGCGGTCTCGACCCTTGGCCGATTTGAGGCCCGACGCGACACAACTCCTCTCACCGGAGGAAACTGGAGTCGCCGTAAGGTCGTTGACCTTTTTAAGCTCCTTTTATCCGCGGAACAGCACCGCCTCCATCGGGAGCAGGTACAGGAAATCCTCTGGCCCACCTCTACGCTTGAGCAGGCGACCAATTCATTCGGAAAAACCCTCTATTTGTTGCGTCGCGTGCTTGAGCCTGACCTGGCAACTGGCAAGGGCAATGTCTCAAGCTATGTCCTTCTGGAGCACGATACCTTGCTCCTGGTTCCCGACCATGTGACGATTGACGCGGACGTGTTCGAAGCCTCCGTCAAACCGTTACAGGCTCGAATGCGTAGCCGCTCCCCCAGTGAAATCGACAGTATGTCCGATGCTTCCCTGCTGGATGACTTTGACGCGGTCTTAGCTCTGTACCGCGGTGACTACCTGCCAGAAGATTTGTATGAGGACTATGTACAGCGACGGCGCGATCGCTTACGACGCATCTATTCCTGGTTGCTAGAAAATGCCGCGGAACTGGCCCTGGCAGTTACCCAGGGTTTGCGTGCCTGTGAATATCTGCAAGCATTGTTGGAACGCAATTCTGCCGATGAACAGACGCATCGCCAGTTGATGCAGGTGTATGCTCGTATGGGACATCGCGCCGACGCCCTTAGCCAGTAGCAATTGCTGCGTGAGGTGCTGAAAGAAGAGTTGCACACACAGCCGCTACCGGAGACGATAACGCTCTACCGCGCCATCCAGTCAGGGAAATTTGTCACTGATCTGGCGACAACACAGTATCATCTTGAGCAGCGCGGCGCAGTGTAGCCTCCCTCTATCTCCTGCTCTATCGAGCCGACGAAGTGCATGAGACGCATCCCTTGCGCAGTCTCATGCTCACACTTTCACGCAATGGAATAAGCGAGGATACGCGACTGCAACGCCTCACCGAGAGCCAGGTACAGCAACTCCTGGGTAATATGGCGCGGCAATCCGTCGGACCGAACTTTACCAGTGAAATTTTCCGCCAGACGGAGGGGAATCCCTTTTTTATCGGTGAAGCGGTTCGCTCGCTTATCCTTGAAGGGAAGATCAAACGCATCAATGAACGCTGGCAAACAACGGTAGATCTTCATCAATTGGAACTGCCTCACAGTGTACGCCTGTTGATTGAACGACGGCTCCTGCATCTCTCGCCAGAGTGCAGGACGACGCTCACGCTCGCGGCAGTACTGGGCAGAAAGTTTAGTTCCGCGCTGCTCTGCGCTGCTCGCAACCTCTCCGAGGAAAGTGTAGCTGAGCACATCGATGATGCCATTCGCTTGCAAATTCTATCCGAAGTCTCTTCCGTTACCAGCATAGGCACCCCATCGTCAGACGCCGCTCAGGAACTGAACCCATCCGAACGCGATCTTGACCTGGCCTTTACCCACGATAAAATACGTGAAGTCCTCTACCACTGGCTCAACCCTTTACGACGGCGCACCCTCCACCAACAAGTTGCGCGAACTATTGAGACGCACTACACGGCACAATTGCAGCCTTTCTTTAGCATATTGGCTTACCACTATCAAATGGCGGAAAAGCCGGAAAACGCGGTCAATTACCTCTTGAAAGCGGCCTGGCACGCCAGCAGTGTTTATGCCTTCGCCAATGCTGCCGAATATATAAAGACCGCGTTAGATTTGCTTGTTAGCGACGAAGAGCGACCGCAACGTGCCGCGTTGTTGGTCAGTTGTCGGAAATCTTTCTGTATACCGGCCATCCCGATAAAGCCATCGAAGCTGCCATGGCCTCCGCGACCCTCTGGCGAACTCTGCATGACGAAGTGAAACAGGCCGAAGCCTACCTTTTCGTCGCGTTCTGCTGCCACTGGCAAGGACGCGAATTAGAAGCGGTTGAGCATATTCAACTTGCCCTGAAATGTATCGAGCTGAGGCCAGAAGAAACGTTCCTGCTGGCTAAAGCCAATGCCCAATGGGGCCTGGCAGCTACTGTCATGGGCAATCCGCCGCTAGCTCACGAAAAGCTCACATTATCGCATAAGCTCCATACTAGCCTCGGTGGCAACGATGCCTTTATCTCTGTCGTGTCGCTCTGGTCTCTAAGCTGATGCGCCTTCCTGACGGAATCGCCGCGCCAGATGCTTGCCTATGCCCGGCAAGGGGCGGAAGTCTGTAGTGTGCAACATAAACCCGAATGGGAACCAATGATGGACTATTCCGCCGCTTACGCGCTGATGCTGCTTGGACGCCTGGATGATGGTCGCCAGTTAGCCAGCGATGCGTTGCTGAAAGCACAACGGCATGGCGTAGTAGGTGCGCAAGGCTGGGCCAATCTCGTCCAGGCTTTTCTGGCAATACAGGCCGGTCAATGGGAAGAGGCGGCACTCAGTGCGGATAGAGCGTTTGCCATCGCGACGATGTTGCATGATGCGGATTTGCAGGCCCGCGTCCATTGGAGCCGCAGCGTTTGCGCTGGTTGGCGTAACGACTGGCACGGTGCCATTGATGAAATCCAGCAGGCCCTGCACATGGCCAAACAAGACGGCGAAACGTCCATGGTTTTTCCCCATCTGCTCGTGCAGGCCGCGAAATCATACCTGTTTGCCGACAATATCACGCAAGCACAGCACTATCTTACCGAGGCCATGCAACTTGGACAAAGTCGCCACTATCGCCAACTACCGGCCATTGGCAATCGCTTGCAAGGGCGTATCTGGCAAGCACAACAGCGTTTCGCCGAGGCCCAACCCTGTTTCGAGCATTCGCTGGCTGAATTACTCGCCCTTGACGACAAAGTAGAATACGCCCGCACCCAAGAAGCCTACGGAGCATTCTACCTGAACCGCCAGCAAAAGGGCGATGAACAACGTGGTCAAGCATTGCTCCAACAGGCACGAGCCCTGTTTCAACAACTGGGCGTCAACGGGTAGAAATATTCTACCCATCGTCTCCTCGACTACGGCGCAAGGTCCGTGAATGCTTGCTGGGAAGGCCATGGCATGATGGTGTGCGTAGGGACAACACCCTGCCTGGGGGGCAGGTAAGAAGGACGTGGCGGCAGATGGGGGGCCTGGTGCTTGTCCTCGTCCTGTGGGAAGTATCCAAATCCCCACCGAGGACAGGCACCAGGCCCCCTCGCCACCTTTCACTGGGAGGTTTTTTGAAGCGCGCCGGTTTCGCCTGTCATGCTGAGCGCAGCAAAGAATCTCTCGCCGGGCCGCACGGAGATTCTTCCCCTTCGCTGCGCTCAGGGCTTCGGCTACTGCGCTCAGCATGACATTCCCCCTCGCCGATGCCTTTCCCCAAAAAACCTCCCTGTGTAAGCCGCCAAGGTCGCCCTGGCAAGCTACTCGCGCCCCATCGTCTCCCCAACCACGGCGGCTAACGCCTTAATAAACAAGTGTGAGGTGTTGAGCGACTCAGTACGCGCAAACTGGATACCATGCGTCTCGGCCTGCTCACGAGCACCAATCTCGATATCGTAGAGAATCTCCAGGTGGTCGGCCAGAAATTGCACGGGAGCGATCAGCACATGGCTATGACCTGCCGCCTTAAGTTCTGGCATGATATCGGCAAAGTCAGGTTTGAGCCACTCCTCTGGCGTATGACCGGCACTCTGGTAGCAGAACATCCACCGTTCAGCTGGCAGACCAACTAGTTCCGCGACTGCTCCAGCCGTTTCTTTGAGGTCGTTAATATAATTTGGCTCCTTCTCTACCACACGTTTGGGCATACTGTGTGCCGTCAGCAGCACAGGGACGCGCTCTCGTAGCTCCGACGGGAAGCGGTTCAGAGCCTGTTGCACGCGTTCGGCGATGGCTTGCAAAAAGTAGGGCTGCAAGTGCCAGTCCCGCGCAATCTTTAGTTCCAGATCATCACGTTGCAAGTCTTTCACCGCATCCTCTAGCGTGCGCACATACCCGCTCATAATAATGGGCGAATATTGTGGCGACATGATGACCCCCAGCAATTGGTTGGCCCCTGCCGCCGCCTCTGCTGTGACATCAGCAATGAATGGCGGCGCGAACCGCATACCAGCCACCACATGAAAGCCAGGGCCAGCAGGATGCTGCGCGTTGAGTTCCTCTTCCAGAGCGGCAGCCTGCTCACGAGTAATGCGTACCAATGGCGAGCCGCCAATCAGATCATAACGGCGGCGAAACTCTTTAATGACCTCTTCACTGGCCTCACGCCCGCCATACACATGCCTCAGATACACCGGAATGTCGTCAAGGGTTGCCGGTGAGCCATACGTCATAAGCATGACGCCGACTCTCTCATTCGTTGTCATAATGTAATGTACCTTATCTCTCTATAGCTATCCCTTAACTCCGTGCCGATACCTCGTGAACACTCTCGACCAGGCGGATGAGCATATCGGGGTCGGTGGGGGCGAGAACGCCGTGGCCCAGGTTGAATATGTGACCAGGGCGATTGTTGGCACGATGCAGCACGTCCCGCATACCGGCCTCGATGGTTTCCCAGGGTGTGAGCAGGAGCGTGGGATCGAGATTCCCCTGGATACCACGTTCGTAACCGATGCGTGCCCAGGCCTCGTCCAACTCTACGCGCCAATCAACGCTGATAATATCGCCACCAGCTTCGGCCATCAACTCCAATAGATTGGCAGTTCCTGTACCGAAATGGATCGATGGCGTACCCGTTTGCCGCACAGCCGTGAAGATGCGCTGGCTATATGGCTGCACAAATCGTTGATAGGTACTGGGACTGAGCGCACCAACCCAGCTATCGAATACCTGCACCACGTCCGCTCCAGCCCGAATCTGTGCTAGCAGGTAGCGCGAGACAACCTCGGTGAGCTTGTTCATAAGCGCGTGCCAGACCTGTGGCTGACCATACATCAAGGATTTGGCCAGGCCATAGTCGCGTGAGGGCCGTCCCTCAATCATATAACAGGCAAGGGTGAAGGGAGCACCGGAGAAGCCGATCACCGCCTGTTTCCCTGCCAGTGCGCGGCGTACCATGCGTATCGCCTCCATCACAAAGGCGGTTGACTCTTCGGGATCGATAATGCGCAAGGCAGCAACGTCCTGCATCGTACGGATAGGGTTGTGAATGATAGGCCCAAGATCGGGCTGAATTTCGAACGAGATGCCCATGCCCTCCAATGGCAGCATGATATCGGCATAGAGCACCGCTCCATCGACACCAAACTGCTCGACGGGCATCAATGTGACCTGCGTACACAATTCCGGTGTTTTCGCCATCGTCAAAATATCATAGCGTTTGCGCAGTTCGCGATATTCGGCGAGACAGCGGCCAGCCTGGCGCATAAACCAGACAGGCGTAGCATCAGGCTGCTCATGGTGACAGGCGGCAAGAAAACGTTCTGCCCCCGTCATTGGCATAACAGAGGTGGACAGCGTATGTTGTTGCATATCTATTCCTTAAAAGATGTTTTTTTGTTTGCTAACTCTCTCAGAGTTTCCTTCATATAATAGCGCAGCTAACGGCGGCTAGCAACCCCAAAACTATATAATCTTCCCTATTTCCGTGCGGATTATAGAGTTTTATAAAGAATTATTGCCAGGGCATATGAACGCCCCTACGCTTGCTTCGTCCGTTACTATTTATACACCTTGAGGTTTGCGAAACTACCTTCACCTGTAGTGGTAGAGGAGAGGGTGCCAACGGCAAAACCAATCTGCCCATTCGTGTAGTTGCTGTCTTGAGCCTCTTCGACAAAGGAGTCATTGATATAGAGCTTAAAATCGCTGCCATTTGCAATCACAAGCAACTTGTTGACGTGGCTACCAGTCAGAATAGCCCTACTGGCCGTCGCAGGGATAATGTAGGTGTAATCGACTCCGATGCTGGCATTGTGGCGACGTAAGAAAAAAGTACCAGCGTTGGTAATTTCAAAATCGTAATACTGATTGCCACTGACGCGGAAGAGCAGTCCAGCAGTATCGCCGGAGAGCAACGAGACATCGGCCTGTATGGCTCCGTTAGTAAACGGGAACGTGTTGGATGAGCAACTCTCTACAGAGTCGCTCTGTTGCACGATGACATGGTAAGCCCTACCTGCAAAGGTGCAAGAGGTATTTTCGGTCCAACGTTTATTGGTGTTACTGCTGAGCGCATCCGAGAGTATAGGGGTGCCACTGATCGCTGTGAGTGCCACACCCGCGGTCGCCGTGAGCTGCGCTTTCTGCGGTGCGGCAGCATTCGTGACCACGCCTGTGGCAGTAGCCTGACTGCTCTGGTGGGTAGCATTATTATATTGCATAGTAAAGAAGAGGGCGATCAAGCCAAACACCAGGATCAGGATAACGATGACCAGCAAACTAATGAGGACAGGGCTTGTGCGCCGTCCGCGTGGTCGTGATTGTATCGGGGAACGCTTGCGCCGGACCGGACGAACGCGTGGGGTGGGTGTAGCCCTGGGGACTGCCTGTCTCCGTGCTGGCGTGGCAGAATCGTCAGGAAACGCGTTTGGCGTTAGTGGTGTCAATGGCTCCATTGGTGGGGGGGTAAGCGGTGCGCTGCGTTGTTTGCGTTGCAGATAAGGGGAGATGCCTTTGACAAACCGTCTACGACGCGATGGTAGCGCGGTGGGGGCCATCACGGGATTATTGGGCAACACTAACGCGCTATCTTGCAGTGGCACATGTTCCCGGTAGTGTACTGCTGGTATTGCCATCAGCTCAGGTTCAGTCGATGTCATAGCAGGAGGCGGCTCCTCGATAACCATGTCAGGGAAGGTGAGAGCCTCGATATAGGCTTGGGCCAGTTCATTGGCCGATTGATAACGACGCTGCGGCTCCTTCTCTAAAGCACGCAAAATGACCCGTTCAATGGCGGGTGGAATAGCGGGATTAATCTGCGTTGGTGGTATCGGCTGATCGCGAATTTGCTTCCAGTAGATAGCCAAAGGCGTCTCACCGTCGAATGGCACGTCTCCGGTTGCCATTTCATAGAGCAATATACCGAGCGCATACAGGTCACTACTCGTCGTGGCTGGCCCTTCTGCTAATTCCGGCGCCATATATTCGGGGGTACCCAGCAGATTGCCGGTCTGGGTGATCGTGCTGCCGCCTTCAAGCGACTTGGCCAGGCCAAAATCGGCCAGGTACACATAGTTATCATTGCCCAGCAGAATGTTGGAAGGTTTAATGTCGCGATGAACGATGCCCTGGTCGTGCGCAAATTGTAAGGCATTCGCTATTTGTTCCAGTATTATGCCCGTCTCTTCCAACGTAAGTGGGCCTTGTAGTAAGCGGTCACGTAAGGTACCCAACTCAATATACGGCATCACCATATAGTGCCAGGGAGGTTGTTCACCATAATCGTACGCGGGTAGAATATGAGCATGTTGTAATGTGCTCACGGCATAGGCTTCGCGGCGGAAGCGCTCGATATAGTCGGAATGGGTACTGGCGACTACTTTGATGGCCAGCTTCCGCTGGTGCAGATCGTCATACGCGAGGTAAACTTCCGACATGCCCCCCTGTCCCAAGCGTTCCAGGAGCTGGTAATGCCCTAATGTTGTTCCCGTTAGTCCAGGCATGTCGCTAAGTTTCCTTTTTCTCCTCTGCCTACGCAAGTCCTTCGATAGACATACTCAGGCAGTATAGGCATCTATTGCGTGGAATGTCAATAAATACAATAGTATCAGTGTCCGTGTCCATGTTTGTGTCCGTGTTTATTCCCATGTTTGTGTGCATGTCCACCATTGCTACCATGGTTCTGTCTACCACCACCCACTAGTTGGCTGTAAGGCAATATGCTCGTGTTCGTTGTCACCGTCGTGGTGGTTGTGGTAGTCGCAGTGGTAGGCGTAGGTGTTGCAGTAGGTTGCGTAGTAGGCGTTCTCCCCTGGGTGAGGCCATCTATTTTTACAAATTGCTCACTCGCTCCAAGAACTGCGGGTGCATGTATGCTGCTGCTGCTCCCTATGGAGAAAGAGAAACCCAGCGTAAACGGCACCACGAGCAGGAAGAACGTGGCGACCAGAGCGATTAACGCTGGATGAAAGCTACGTCGTGCTTGCATCGCTTTCAACGAAATCACACGCTGCGAGGGCGGCGGCAGCGTTACCCTATTCGGGTCAGAGGCAATGCTCTGGCTCTGCCCAAGGGACACTTCCCCTGAAAAGTCTAAGGCGCGTGCATAAGCTTCGGCCATACTCTGCACAGACTTGAAGCGGCGAGCGGGATCTTTTTCCAGGGCGCAAAGAATAACCTGCTCGACGGAATATGAAATAGCTGGATTCAATTGTGAGGGCGGCTGCGGCTGAGTCTGGATATGTTTCCAGTAAACGGACATGGGACTAGTACCCTTGAAAGGAACCTGCCCCGTCAACATTTGATAAAGCACGATACCCAAGGCATAAATATCGCTACTGACGCTGGCTGGCTGGTCGGCCAGTTCAGGTGCCATGTATTCGGGCGTGCCAATCAAACAACCCGTCTGTGTGAAGCCGCCGTCTTCTCCCATAATATCCTTGGCTAACCCAAAATCCGCCAAATAGACATGTGCATCATCGCCGAGCAAAATATTGGATGGTTTAATATCGCGATGTAGAATACCCTGCTCATGTGCGTGGTGCAGGGCGCATGCTATCTGGTCAAAGATTATGCTAGCCTCCGTCAGGTTCAGTGGCTCCTTACGGATGCGGTCACGCAATGTGCCATAGCACATATAAGGCATAACGCAATAGTGCCACGGGCCATCTTTTCCACAATCGAGGATGGGGAGTATATGATCGTGCGTCAGGTCTTGCAGCACCTTTACTTCGCGCTGAAAATGTACGACATAATCTTCCTGGCTACTATGGACGACCTTCATTGCTACTGTATGTTTTTGCTCGTCATGTGCGAGATAAATATCAGACATGCCACCGCGAGCCAGGCGACGCTGTATGGCATAATGATGTAGCTTAGTCTCTTCAAGTTCTAACATGGTTCTCAATATTTCTTCCATGGGCAACAATTTACCTACATACAGTATACGCTTCTCTATGAAGGTAAGTGTCAAGCGAACACAGCAAAAAACGCTGTCTAACGGAAAACTAATGTGCCAAAGGTTCCTCTAAGGGTGTTCTATGATACAATTTGTGGGAACTATTGTTGTGTGAAAGGAGATGATGAGTAAGTATGCCAGACCGCATTGTCTACTCAACCGATAGCGGCAGAGCCACCACCTGCCCAACTTGTGGATTACCCTATAAACAGTGTCGTTGCGACCAATCCGCGGCAGGTGGCTCCGCGAAAAAGAGCGATGGTATCGTGCGAGTGATGCGCGACCGTAAACAGCGCGGCGGCAAGACCGTCACGGTCATCGCAGGAGTGCCAGCTACCGAGGCAACTCTTGCCACCCTGGCCCAACAACTCAAAAAACTCTGTGGCTCTGGCGGCACCGTGAAGGACGGCACTATCGAAATCCAGGGCGACCACTGCGCTAAAGTGCAAGCCAAACTCACAGAAATGGGCTATAAAGTGAAAAGGGCTGGTGGCTAGCCCGCATCACGCATTCAGATTTGCTACATGTCAGAAAAGAGCCTGAATCAGGCAAAAATGGGGATTGACAAGTCACAAAGATTAGGTTAGAATGGCATCCGTAATCCGTTATGACTTGCCCTCGTGGCGGAATGGTATACGCAGCAGGTTGAGGGCCTGTGCTCGAAAGGGCGTGGTGGTTCGACTCCACTCGAGGGCACCCATACACCACAGAGACACCCATTTTGTGTCCCTGTCCCATCCTCACCCAAGGGCGACTAGCTCAGTTGGTTAGAGCGGCTGCTTTACACGCAGTAGGTCTGGGGTTCGAATCCCTAGTCGCCCACTTCTCCACCTCCTACTTTGGCTCTACAAGCCGCTCTATACCTTTTGTTACTGAGATTATCAGTCGTCTTAAACTCCAAAAGATGCGTTTGAGAACGGCTGATTTCTATTTTTGGGGATTGGTCACGCTCGCTCGCTTAGCAAGCTGTTGGTATTTCTTAAAGAGAGGGTTTTTGGTCGTTTCGAGGTTTAGCACAAAACGTAACAGGTCGTCCTCTTCCGAAACAGGTGTTACTTGCTTGAAACCCATACCCTTAGCTAGCCTGATACCATCCTGGGTGCGACTGGTGCCGTAAAGCTTTTTGACAATAACGCCTTTTCGAGCAAAGTGTTCTAATATTTCGGTAGTACCAAATATTACCCTGGAACCATATGCTCTACTTCTCGGTAAACCTTGACGTACTCCCAGTACTATAAACACGTTGTCAGCTTCTCCTAGTTTGAATTGCGTGATATTTTCAGGTGATAGGATTCCAGTTCTGAATGTTGCTTCTTCAACACCTGACATGATCGCGTCAATAGCCTCCTCCTTCAGTGGGAACAATCCCACATATCCGACAACAAGTTCTTCTTGTTTGAGAACATAGAAGATATTGGGATTAGCGTGGAATTGTGCCAAACGTTTTTCATAGCTTGCCGTGCCATTCTTCCCAAAGAGTTCTATGCACAGGTCTGTGATGCCTGCAATATCTTCTTCCTGAGCCTTTTCAAACGATGACGAGTCCGTAGCATATTGGAGCATGAATAGCTCCTTGGCTCTAACCATTTTGTCAATTTCAGTTTTGAGGTAGTAACCGTCTCGCTTGTCAGGCGGTACTACCCTTTTTATTTTACCTGTTTCAACGTAGTGGTAAAGCGTTGAGCTAGCTATACCCAACTTTTTCATAACTTCTGTGGCACTATAAAAGCCCTTTGGTGCCTTGCCTGTTTTTGCCATGCTGAATATCTCCTTATGGATATAATGTGAGCTAAGCATATTATAGCACTATTGGATATTAAAAGTCTATTGACATTTTAAATTTGGTCAGGTATAATCTGATCAGAGTTTATTGGAGATTAAAAGCTTAATAAACTTTAAGTGTTTTAATAATGGCAGGCCATTAGAGGTGTTGGTTGGTGTGTGAGAGACATAAGTTAACGAGTGAGGACAAATGGCAAGCCGTAAGCACACAAGGAGGTTCAGCATGGAAATGACACTAGAAGAGGTGAGGATGATGCGCTTGGTCAAGCAGGTGATGGCACAAGGGCTCGTGATCGTGCAAGACTATCAAACTCGCGAGATACTGTTGTTCGCTCCGGCTGGTGTTGTGCATCGTCATTGGGATGTCGCGGTGGTTCAGGCGTGGCTACGGCACTATGCGGAATGTGGGATGCATGGGCGGCGGTGCTTTCTTCATACTTGGTTCAAGTGTTCATGTGTGCCAGTTCTAACGGGTTCGTATCACGTCTCACGATGGTTGTTTGCTTCCTAAGAAAGGAAGCAAACGGTATTGTTTAGAGGAATGGCAAAGCCATTGGGGATACTGGTTAGTGGCTGCAACCACTAACCAGCGATGTGAGAACGAATGGCAAGCCATTTGAAGGGTCAGCATTGCTCGGTTCTCTTCTCTATCATAGAGCCTGTGGGCCGAGCATGTCAAGGAAGGATGGTTTTGGTCTATGACACGGCTTTCGCAAACGGCTTTGGATGGAGACCTGTTGACCAGTGAGCAATTGTATCGTGCCGATGTGGGCAAACCTGTCCGTTGGACGGCTGAGCAAGAGTCGAAGCTGGTTGAGCGTGCGCGTTGTGGTGATAACCAGGTGCGTGATGAGATTGTCCTGGGTCTGGTGCCTTGGGTTCAACGCTATGCTTTTCGCTATGCGACCACCTATCGGTGGGTTTCGGCTCCTCTGGAGCAGCTTGATCTCGCCCAAGAGGGATCACAGGCTCTTCTGGAATGTTTTGGGCAAGCTCTTCACGCAGACAATCCGCTGTCGTATTTACTCGGATGTGCCTATGGAGCGATACGGCGATACTGTCACCGGTTTAACACTTTGATTGTTTCTCCTGAGATGGCGTGTCCGTGTTGTCCGATTGAGCGTCTGGATGTTCCGGTGTCTGGTGGGGTGGTGTTTGAAGGTGAGGAAAAGATGACGCTTGGTGAGAGGGTGTCTGCTCCTTCTCGTGTTGAGAGTGAGGTGGATGAGAGACCGATTGTGCAAGCCATAGACACCTTGGTGCCCACCGTTCGCGAGGTGATGTGGCGGTGGAGCGGGTTGGCGCAGACCGGGGCCGAGACCGTGCAAGAGATCGCTGGTGGGGTTCATGGAGAGAGTTCCGCGTATAAAACGGTGTATAGCAGGTGGTGGCGTGGGCGGCTGGTGTTACGAGAGAAGCTCAAGGGGGTGTATCCCCGCTGGTACGCTCAAAGTGTCTTGGAGGGGCCGAAGTACAAAGCGTATCAGGAGGTGCGGATAAATAGGGAACAACGACAACGACTCGACCGGGCGTATGATGCGTTACAGGCTCGTGGGCAAAAGGTGACTGGGGTGGCTCTGGGGAAAGAGGCAGGGGTTGCCCATACGCGTGTTGGGGTGTACTTACGGGAACGGGAGAAAGCGGGTGATGTGGCTGCGGGGGTGGCTTGAGATGGTGAGAGGTGGTTGGTCTCGGGCGATTGCGGTGTGCCAGATGCAGATTTGCTTCCGCGCTTGGTGCATGTGGCTCACCTCTGCGCACGCCACACACCCATCGTTAGCAATGGGCTGGGTGAAGGGCCACCTCGCTTCTCTAGCTAACGATGGGAGGTGTCTCGGTGTTGTCGGCGGCACACGAAACGGCGGCGGGATGCCCCTGGGGCCGCCGCTTGCCGCCGACAACCAACCGGCTTTTTTTGTCACACCAAAAAGTCGGGGGGCGGAAAAAAGGAACACGCGCCCCTATAACTACAAAAGGTGCGAGCTTGCTATCCCATACTTACAACGATGGCAAGCTATTAGAGGATTGTGAGGTGGGTCTATGAAGATGAGCGATGCTGTACGTGAGTTTATAGAGGTTCGTGAACTCGATAACTGTACTCCTAAGACTCTCAGGACGTATGAGCAACGGCTCCGTTACTTCTCTACCTGGCTACAATCGGCTCATGGGATAGTCGATGTGGAAGCTCTACAACTTGAACACTTGCGCGGCTGGATGGCGTATCTGAAAAAGACTCCTACTTATCGGGGTAAGAGTCTTAGTGATGAGTCGATACATAGCTATGGTCAATCTCTGCTAGCCTTCTGTCACTGGCTAGAGCTAGAGGAAAAGTTAGAGAAACCAATTACTCCACGTTTTAAGCTTCCTCGCATGGAAAAGAAATTCATTCCTACCTTTACGTCTGATGACGTAGAGAAGCTTCTTACGGCTTGTGAAGAGGGCGATACGAGCAATCCTCCACTACGCAGGGCATTAACCGCTCGTAACCGTGCTATTGTCACCTTACTCATTGATACAGGTATACGCCTTAGTGAGTTGGTAGGGCTACGCCTGGGCGATATTGATAAAAGCTCTCGCGTTCTTCTTGTTCACCGCAAGGGCAATAAGTGGCAACAAGTGCCAGTGTCACGCGATGGATTTAAGCCGCTTCACAGTTACTTGGCTCATCATCGAGCTACGCTTGCAGGTAGTGATATTGCACGTAAGGATGATGCGGTATTCCTGGCTGATGATGGTGAACCTCTTACTAACTGGGGGGTTGCGATGCTCTTTAAGCGGTTGAAAAAGCGAACAGGTATAGATGGCAAGCGTGTGTCTGCTCACAACTGTCGGCGATATATGGCGACCACACAGTTAGCCAGTGGACGTAGCCCGTTAGATGTTCGTCGCCAATTAGGGCATAGCTCTCTCAAGATGACTGACCATTATGCCTCACTCTCAATAGAGCAGTTACAGAAATCGCATGAGAAGCACTCAACATTGAGGGCTAAGAGTGATGCGAAAAATGAGGCGTTTGGTGAGGGTTATTGGAACGAGTAGAAGTGAAATTCACTAAAAAGTACAGCTAAGTTTAACTGTACTTTTTAGTACTAAATATTCATGGTTAATCTTATTTCTTGCATAGTGGTTGAAATTAGGTTATAGATGTATTTACTACTTTTATATTCCTTGCTAGATAGGAGATATTTAACATGATAGATAATTGGGGCTTTGAGGATGATGATTTAGGGAAGAATGAAGAGAAAAAGATAAGGTTAAACGCCGAATGGTCTACACTCGTTGCTCTCCGTGATATGAGGGGTATTGCAAATAAAGGGTCAAGAACTAACAGTGCTTCTTATAAACAGGCATTATTACTAGGGGAGGCATTGATACCAGGATTGTTTGATCCTCAACATAGCTTGCTTAATCGAGAAAGATTGAGTGAGACAGCTAGGAGATTTATACAAATTGCTGAGGCATCTTCTGAGTCAGAGGGTAAAACAATCTCTCCGATTGATCTTCTTGAGATAGAGATAAATAAACTTGCGAAGCTTCTAACTAAGGAATCTTTTTCAATAGATGTAGACCTTATTAGAAAATCAATGAATGATATGCGTAAAGCTGTGGAAGAATTAAGGGAAAGAAAAAATACAGAACACAGCCTAATCTTCAGAGATGCTTACCAAGTTGAAAGAAAATTTCCTATATCAGGTAATGGAAGAAATTATCGCGAATTTGAGATTTCTAAGGATAGAGCGTTAAGAGTACGAGTCCTCCATCCGGATAAACCAGAATATGCGACGGGGACTGATCTCATATACGAGAACTATTGGGAAGCAGGAAAAGTTAAATTGGTACGCATAGCAGCACTGCAATATAAAGTTTGGCATAATAAGTCTTTGTATTTAGATAAGAGAATACAAGGGCAATTGGAAAAAATGGAAAAAACATATTGTGGAGGAAATTTTTGTTTAGAAGATAGTAAATATAAAATTAAATATCGATTGCCTTGCTGTGCTGCTTTTCTTCGTCCAACGGACGAATTGCAGTCGTCGAATTCATCATTTTTATCTGGAGGATGTTATGTTCCCATATGTGTGGTCAGAAATGCACAGCAATCTACTGCCAAGGGCAATAACGTTTTACGTTCTAAGGATATTAGAAGTCAAGCCGTCACTCATAAAATTTTTGAGGAAATGTTTAATTCAAATATGATAGGTTCAAGGTGGTTAACATACAAAGAGCTAGAAGATTTATATCTTGCTAACAAGATACTAGAGTCAGACGAACAAATTATTATTCATGCTCAAGAACTGCCCTTAAATTAATATTGCAGCACTTAATGTTATTACAGTTACTGGTTTGATATAAGGTTGTAATGGTTAAAATCCTTATTCAAAAGAGTGATTTTTCGTAATTTCAGCTAGTTGTTAGAACTGCTTATTCTCCAAAAGAGACAGTAGTTCCAATACATCTAAGCTGGCTCTACAGGCTAATTGAAAAGGTACTTCTTAACTGCTGCTTTACACGCAGTAGGTCTGGGGTTCGAATCCCTAGTCGCCCACTTCTCCACTTCTTACCTTGGCTTTACAGGCCACTTCACATCAAACAAACAATGTTATAATAGTAGGGCTTATCATGCCTTTTTGGAGGGTAAAAATCAGTTGGTCTCACGTCCGTTGTTTTTGGCTATGACTAGCTGATTTTTTGGTGCAATTTGGTACAAAGCCTCCGCTAAAAATACTGCTGTTTAACCATATAAATTTATTCTACGGATTACTATTCTTAATAGCCAGAATTTGTAATGCTTGATTTACCAATTACTCAGCACCTTTGTTTATAAACTCTTCGTTTTCCGCAGTAAACGAGAGTCTATGCCTGTATTATCTCTCCTCGTTACGCCCTTTTCATGCTTTCTCTTTACAGAGTAGTGCCAAAATCTGTAACACAATTGAATTTGGTAACGCTTGTACAATATAAGCAGGACTCATAGAGGGTGAGTTAATAACAAAGCAGAAGGAATTATCTTATGATAAATCAATACGAGCAAGGACTGCCTGCACAACCATTCCAATCACAGCAACAACTTCAACCTACTCAGCAAGTGCAGGAAGTAAAGTTTTACAAATCCGGTATTTTTAGCTTCCGTTCCGCAGTTGGGCGTTTCCAAAGTGACTGTCAGCAAATGATAGCAGCAGGATGGAAACTCCAATACGCCAGTTTTCTAGGTTTGAATTTCTGGCTAAGCCGTGTAATTGTTGCTAGCTACGTGAGATAAATATCACTATCAACAAGTAATGCTCATCCTCTGCAACTAGCAGAGGATGAGCATTTTTCTGGATGTGAGTAATAGGTATACTATCTTAACCTCTTCAATAAGAAGCAGCAAAAAATTTCCACTTAATGGCAAAAGAGTCTGTCAAATATATGGAAGTACATCATCTGGTGAAGCGTGCGTGAATTTGTTTAGTTACATACCACTGATGCTCTATTCCATAATATGAGATTGTACGGGAGGCACTTGCTCCGTACCTTCAACTGAAAGAAAAAATACATGAGCAACCTGGTGCCACCACAAGAGCCGCAACGATCTGCTTATGAACAAACGCAATGGGCAGGTATGCAATACGAAATACCACCTTCCATAGATTATCATGATTATCCACTGAATCCCCATGAAAAAATTTCAGAAAAATATCGCCCAGGGCTTCCCCTTAGAATAGTCAAAGGCATTTTCTACTTTTTAGCAACTTTCATAATAGCTCTTGGGTGCTTTGGAGCTTCTGAATCTTTTGGATATAACTCTGTTAAGAGAGGACTAGCATTATTCTTCTTTTTTGGCATAATAATTGCGGGTGTTGTCCTCTTTGTATATATGCGGCACCGAATTACAAAGCTGCGCTGGGGTCATTTCATACTATGGATAGTTGGAGCAACTGTCACCTGGTTTATGGCTTCGATACTTGTATTCGCTTTTTCCCCAAGCTTTTCTAGTCCACAAGACTCATTAGCAAATTTCATTTTCGGATCTATTTTCCTGCTCTACGGACTTGTTCTAGCAACAACTGCCCTATGGTAGTAGTTCCGTTATCTGGATTTTCCAAGCGGCTTCACTAGTTATATCTAAATATACATCCCCGCCTTGATGCTCTTCGGTGGTATCGGATGTATTCCCTGACTTACAGATGGTATTGACCGCAGCCATGTCTAAAAGTGTTCTTAATTAAGCCGCTTGCCAAACCCAGTGTTAGCCATGTAGAATTAGTTTGCACGCTATAAGGAGATTATTGATATGGCACAAAGGGATGTAAGGTTTCTTCAAAGTCCTGATGATGGAGATTTGTTAGCAAGGTTAGCTTTTACCTATACTTCTCATGCAGTAGGACAATCTCGTATCGTACATGCGGATTGTTTTGAGTGGCTCAGTAAAGTTCCGGAAAATACAATTCATGCGATAGTAACCGATTCTCCCTATGGAGTAAAAGAGTATGAGCTTGAACAAATTGAGAAACGAGCGAATGCTAATGGCGGCGTTTGGAGAATTCCTCCTGCCTTTGATGGAAATGTGCGCTCTCCTTTGCCAAGATTTACGGCATTAGACGAGAAAGAACGCACGGCTATACGTCTCTTTTTCGTGACTTGGGCAAGGCTTGCTGCTCGTGCGTTACGTCCAGGTGGGCATGTCTTTGTTGCAAGTAACTCATTCCTTTCTCAATTGGTCTTTTCTGCCTTAGTTGAAGGTGGTTTAGAGTTTCGGGGAGAGTTAATCCGTTTAGTACGAACATTGAGAGGGGGCGACCGCCCTAAAAATGCTGAGCAAGAGTTTCCAGATGTTTCATCTTTAGCTAGAGGGTGCTATGAACCTTGGGGGATTCTGCGAAAACCTTTACCTCAAAAGATGAAGGTAAGTGATTGTTTAAGGGAATTTCAGACAGGCGGGTTACGAAGGATATCAGATGATAGGCCATTTTGTGATGTGATTGCCAGCGAAAAGACTTCTCAACGAGAAAGAGAGATCGCGGATCATCCAAGTCTTAAACCTCAGTCGTTTCTTCGTCAAATTGTCTACGCTTCTCTTCCTCTTGGTCAAGGTATCATTGTGGATCCATTCATGGGGTCAGGCTCTACATTAGCAGCTGCGGAAGCGGTTGGTCTTCATTCGATTGGTGTTGAGCGTCACCTTGCTTATTATGAAATGAGTCGTATAGCAATTCCACAATTGGTAGCTATAAAGGTGCGAGCAGAAAAAAGTGGATTACAAACGGGTCTTTGGCAAGTGTAGAGGGTCCTGGTAAATCCAATTGCTCATCATCTTCTCATAGCCCGTTCTGATGACACTAGAAGTAATTGTTCTTCGGCTGGTTTCCGAACGGCCTGAATATGACCAGCCATGTTCGGCAAGCTGTGCGCCAGTAACCTTAACAAAGCGAAATGGTTTTGGCCTTACAAATGGCTTCTGCTTACGACCAGAGAGAAGATTTGCTTTGTTTTCATCCCTTATGTCTTCGCGCCCATTACAATTAAATACAAAAACCATGAGCCAACAGGCTTCTCGGTTATGGCCTTGCCATCCACTCATATAGCGTGAAGCTTTAACCTCAATTCCCTGATCTCCATGTAAAACATCATCATCTTGATAGTACCCTTTATGAATGAGATCGGGATGTCCATTATGGTGTCTGTTTCTAACAAGGTTGGAGCAATACTTGGGTATGCTTGAAATCATGAACTCTCCCACAATACTGCTAAAATTAGCAGCCATTAACATACTTTCAAGGCGTGGTATTTGTCTTGTGTGGAGTTGTAGATTAACAAATCCTAGAAAATCGATGAAGCCATTCATGGCATGTTCAATATCTTTTATAGTACATCCGTAGGGTATTACAGCGTTTTGATTAAATCCTTCTGGATTAACAGCTTGTGGTGTACATGCTGCTAATTCCAGGGCTTCCATATCTGTTGCATCATGTTTATTTTCCAATCTTACGTCCTCTATCTACTTACTAATCTTTCCTCTGCTCAGGAACCTGAGTATAGTGTGTAAGCTCTGATATTACAAGATGACCAGGCTAATGGTAGACTGCTTTTTTAGCTAACGAAGGGTCTATTAAACAGGTTGTACGTATGGTATGCTTATCAGAAGAGTGTGTCATTAAATGCCTGAACGAAAGGCGGTGAAGGAATGACTACTACCGCAAGATTGCCTGCTGTGGTTCCTGCTGACTGGGTTCCTGGACCGCCACAAGGGCAATGGGCCTATGCTGATTATGCAGCCATACCGGATGATGGACACATCTACGAGGTAGTGAATGGAGTGCTCTATATGGCTCCCGCGCCAAGTATGGGACATCAGGGGATAAGCCTTGAGATAGCAGCGTATCTGCGTCAGTTTGTGCAAATGGCAGGGCTAGGGCGCGTTTTTGCATCTCCCATTGATGTTGAGTTGAGTGTAGGGGATGTTGTACAGCCAGATGTGTTTGTTGTTCTCAATGAGCATCTTGCTCGAATGACATATAGCCGCCTGCTTGGTGCTCCTGATCTGGTAGTTGAGATTTTGTCACCGGGAACAATGCGTCATGATTTACATGAGAAGCTTGACGCATATACACGGGCGCAGGTGCCGGAGTACTGGATTGTTATTCCTGGTGAGCATGTTGTTGAGTTGCTTGTTCTTGAGCATGGAATTTATCGCTCGCTTGGTGTTTTCCAGGGTGAGGCGATCCTTCCATCTCGGATTGTCCCTTCTTGGTCGGTGACTGTTGGGCAGTTTTTCGCTTTCATGTAACCTGTTATAACATAAAACGCCTGGGCTGGTTGTGCTCCAGGCGTTTTTGTTGTGGCCTAGTGCAGAATCAGGCGACCTTTTTGGGCATCACCAGATGAGGTGAACGCGGAACTCCATAATACGCACAAACACGAGCCTCCAGTTCATCCGCACTCAGGATGCGATCAGTTTCGGAAACGTTGCGCTTGCCATGAACCCACTTGGGTTCAATCGGGTTGAGCCAGGGACTTTTCGAGGGCAACAGGCAAGGCAGGATGCGCACACCCGAGCCTTTTTGCTTGACCGTCTGATTGTGGCTGCGCACCCAAGCACGAACCATCTGACTCTTGTGCCACGAGGCGTTATCCCAGATCAGCACGAGAGCCGGAACCGATTGCGCGGTAAGCTCTTGGCAACACGCGGTCAAGAAGTCGATGGTGACCGCGGCTTTCGGGACGCCCATCGACAAAGCGCAAGAGCATCTGGTCCGTAGACTGGGGATGGCGACGCAGCAGCACTCCATAACAGGCCAGTGCTTTTGGCTCAGCGTCCTCGCGGCTCGCGTTCCAGTTCTTGCAGCCGAGTCCTGTCACCCCGTCTACCCAGCGATGTTGATCGGGCTGAGCGAGCCTGCTCCACCAGACCTCATCGAGGAAACCAAGCACCCAGGTCGGATGGGCTAGCACCAAACGGATCAGTTTATCCCGTCTGTTTTTTTCCCTGACGTAGTCGGGATCAGGACTGGTGATCCAATGTTTCGCACGTTTCCAGCGAACGCCCAGTCGGCCAAGCGCGTTGCGGATGGTTTCTCCGCTCACCAGTCGGCTGGCGATGCCTCTCTCCACGCTCACCTCAGCTGCCAGATCGAGCGTCCAAATGCTGGTGTCTTGGCCAAAGGTCCTCGGACTCTGGTGCAGCAACGCAGGCAACTGTTCGCGCCCCTCTTCGTCGAAGACCTCGTGGGTCGTATGAGGGCGAGAGGATTTCGGCTGGAGCGCCGCGAGCCCTCGCTCGTGAAAATCGTGAATGGCATTGCGAACCGCTTGATCAGTACAGCCAATGAGACAGGCAATGGTGGTCGTCGGCTTTCCCTCCGCGCTAGTTAAGAGCATCTGGCTACGACGGACAGTGAAGCCTTGAGATGACCGACGACTAGCTTCGAGCTCCGCCTGCTCTTTTTCTGTCAGTTGTCAGACAAACAATGGTGCTTGCATACTCCTTCATTTTACCACATGCCCAAGCGCCTCGCTTGGATTTGCACTAGTAATTATGCATATAGCTAGTGACTAAAGCTGTGTTTTATGCTATCCTTATTATCGTTTTGAGGCACTTTTCGATAATAAGGATTTTGTTATTATCGTTAGCGATAATAAGGAACGAAAGCACCGTTCTTATTATCGTTTTGAGGCACTTTTCGATAATAAGGATTTTGTTATTATCGTTAGCGATAATAAGGAGATTGAAATGGCTATTCCTGGTAATCAAGAAATGAACTATAATCGTGCCGGTAGTTATGTGAGCCAAGTTGGAGGATATAAGGCTTTTGTGCCGAAACGCTTACCACCTGATCCTCCTATTCGACTGGATAACGAGATGATTCAGCTACTTTCGCGAGCAGATAGGGCATTGGGGCGTTTAGATGGAGCGAGCGAAATATTACCTAATGTTGATCTTTTTGTCGCAATGTATGTGAGTAAAGAGGCTGTGCTTTCAAGTCAGATTGAAGGAACGCAGGCATCCCTTATAGATGTTCTGGCGTTTGAGGCAGAGGCCGCTTTACCCGATAATCCACAGGATATCGAAGAAGTCATTAACTATATTAACGCCTTGAACTATGGGCTTGAACGGCTTCATACCCTTCCGCTTTCTCTCCGTCTTATTCGCGAAATCCATGGTCTACTCATGCAAGGAGTAAGAGGTGCCAATCGAAGTCCAGGTGAATTTCGTATTTCACAAAATTGGATTGGACATTCTGGAGCTACGATTCAAGCCGCTAAATTTGTGCCGCCATCTCCTACTGATATGAATCAGGCATTAAATAATCTTGAGTTGTTCATTCATGAGGAGAAATCCATCCCCATCCTTTTGAAGGTTGGCTTAGTGCATGCTCAATTTGAAACTATACACCCGTTTCTTGATGGTAATGGGCGTGCGGGCAGGTTGCTTATTACTTTTATATTATGTTACGAAGGTGTTTTGCGTAAACCATTGCTCTACTTATCGCACTTTTTTAAGGCACATCGCTTAGAGTATTACGAGCATCTTCAGAAAGTACGCGACGAGGGAGATTGGGAGTCGTGGTTAAAGTTCTTCTTGCGTGGTGTAGACGAGGTCTCACAAGAGGCAACCATGACCGCTCGGAATATTGTTCAGTTAAGAGAGAAACATCGGAGTACCATCGCGACGCATATCCCCCGTTCCTCTGGCCATGCCTATCAGCTACTTGAATATTTATATGAGAGACCTGTTATTACGGTAAACGGCGTGGCTAAAGTTACTGGTTTAAGCTATGCTAATGCTAACAGGCTCATCATGAAGTTTCAAGAATATGGCTTTCTACGTCAGATGGACACTTACCAACGCAATAGACGATTCGTATACTCCGATTATCTCGCAATGTTTGCTAATGATGAGGAAATAGTAACAGATAAGCATGAGACGCCGTCAGAAGTTACCGATGTTGGAGGAGATGGATAAGATAGAGCATAGACCCAGGTCTACACTTACAATGGTAACCCAGTTACCATTGTAAGGTTACATCACATAGATGGTAAGCGGGTTTCTGCCCATAACTGTCGGCGGTACATGGCGACTATGCAATTAGCCAGTGGTCGCAGTCCGTTAGATGTTCATCGTCAATTAGGCCATAGCACACTCAAGATGACCGACCATTACGCTTCACTCTCCATAGAGCAGTTACAAAGTAAGATATAACCAAATTGCAAGGGTTATATTTGATACTGATGCGTTTATTTTTAGAAAGGTTTAATACTCAAAATACGCAACAGTTCCAATATTTCTAAGTTGGCTTCATCAGCTGATTTAAGCGATATTCCTCAACAGCCGCTTTACACCCAGTAGCTCTGGCATCCCTAGTCGCCCACTTCCACCTATCCTAATCCTCGCCCCCATCAAGCACCCACCGCTTCCTTGTCCAGCACCGCAAGTAGATGATGGCGGAAATCCTGCTCTTGCAGGTGATACCAATGGCGGCGAAGGACCTGGTACTACTGCTCACGCGTTTGCTCTTGCTTGCGCAACATGTGCTCCAGACTGTAGCGTTGCTCGGCAGAGAGGGCAGAAGAATTCCAATATGTAGCGGAGCCACTTCGCGGCGATGCGCAGGTTATGTAACTCCTAGATTACAGCAGAAAAGCCCATCACTTTGTTAAATGTGATGGGCTTTTCTGCTGTAATTTCGCGTTATCTACTTCTTCACGAATTATCAACGCTCTCAAACTGATTCGCCGTGTTCATCATATGGCGGCTCAGGTTCTCTGCCGCATCGATAAGATTCAGCGCATTGCTATGCCATACGCGGATCATCTCGTCGTAATGCTGGCGACTGACCCCTTGCCAATCGCTCTCGAGCTGACCCGTCAATTGCTGTAGCGCTGGCAGCATACCCTCACGCAGGTTGTTAGACCACCAATCAAAACTACCGGCGAGTTGTCGCATCTCTTCTGTGTTAATATGAATAGTAGGCATATCGTTGTATCTCCTCTATATTCCTGTAAAACTGTGTACAAGCAGTGAAAGAGCCAAATAAAGGCAACCTCTACCATCAAGTTCAATGCGGTCTCTAAACTGCTTGCTAGCCCATTTACAGTATACATATCTCCACCAACAGGTATTTCACTTCACTGCTCATCCATCGGCTATGGTACAATAGATGAAAAATTGTTGCCTACGCTCGTGCCGGAGTGCCAGAATACTGGATTGTTGCTCCTGACTCAAAAACTGTTGAGGTATTGGTTCTCGAAAGTGGCGAGTATCAGTCACAAGGTGTCTATCGTGGGAAAGCCACACTCCCCTCTCAAATCGTCCCAGAATTTATAGTGCATGTTGAGCAGTTTTTCGTCTCAGCCTGGGAATAAATCATCGTCAAACAAATTGTTCATTGACGAGCAATGTTACCGCAAAAGAAACATCGTCCCAATGATGGCACACAGCGGGAAAAAAACGAGCAAGCATAAGCCAAGCGCATTTAATAGCTTCGCATGATTCGGAACAAACGCGCCAAATACGAGCGTAAGCCCTTCCATGATAATCATTACGAGCCAGAGCAAAAGAACTAGGATGATTTTAACCAGCAACCCTTTTCTCCAGACAAGGTAAAGCTTTTTGAGCGATACCTTTCTTTAACTCCTGCTCAGATTATAGAATTATTGCCAGGGCGACCGCAAGGGTGCTCTGGGTCGCTTATTTTCGTCTTGACCTACGTTGCTCGCTCAGTGGTTTCTTGCGCAACGTCAGGCCATACCAGTAGCGTTTGCCTTTTCGGCTCGCTTGATACCCGCGACGTTGCATTTCTATAGAGAAGTCATGAAAGGATGCTTCGTCAATCCAACGGTGTGATGCCTGTGCCCAGAATACGCGGAACTTCTCAAAAAGTGCAAGCTGGGTTACAGACAGATCAACACCTTGTTGACACCATTCTTCTAGAAACTGATCGACAATCTCAGCAAATTTACCTAACTCATTCATCATTAAGTTCTACGTTTTCTACCAACGTATAGATGTCTGAGAAAGGATTTCAATCATTTACATGCGAGAACAGCGCGATCTATTGCGTTCTCTACTTGCTGCGCACGATAGAGGTGCTGCGAGCGGTAAATACCGTTTGTTGTTGGGCATCGCTGGCAGTAGTTTCGAGCACCATGAAGGTCATTTCGCCACTGCGACCAGTGCGCTGACGGACATCGACGATACGCACCACACAGCTTACCTGCTCACCGATGCGCAAGCGACGCGTGTACGTATATTCTTGCTCCCCGTGCAACAACTGCACCTTGGTCGTATCTAAAGTGAGGCCGGGAATACCTGTACGGAACGTGGTAGGAAACGTGGGAGGAGCATATTCTAACGGGACATCACTGTGCAACGCCGGGTCTTCTGTGGCTTCCATAAAACGTTGCACCGCTTCTTTCGTGACCTCAAATGTTTGCGGTGACGAACTTTTACCAATCAGGCTGCTATCAATAGCCATTGCTTTGCTTCTCCTTCATACCATGCTGATGAGGTTTGCCAGGAACGATACTTCTGACTCGTGCTTCTTATTATATACGTTTTTGATTGTGCGCTGCCTCGTCATTCCCTACATGTGGCTGACAACCGATTTGTGTAGCGTCAGGTTATAGGGGCGAGCGGCAAAGTGAAGCGGATGTGCGTACCCTGGCCAGGGCTACTTTCAGCGGAAATAGTACCACCATGCGCTGCGATAATGGCCTTCACGATAGCAAGACCCAGACCGCTCCCCCCAGATGAGGCGGTACGGGCGCGATCTATTTTATAGAACCGCTCGAAGATGTGTGGCAGGTCTGCGGAGTCGATGCCACAACCAGTATCGCTGACACAGATAGCGAGGAATTTCCCCTCTGCTTTGGCTGCAACCGTTATCTTGCCTCCACTGGGCGTATAGCGGCGGGCATTATCAAGGAGATTGAGCAGTACCTGCGTGATACGATCACCATCAGCCAGAACAGGAGGTGTCGTAGCGGCAATCTCATTTTCGACGGTGATTCCCGCCTGCTCACATTCAGGTCGAATGACGGCCAGCGTCTCATCAACCAGGCTGTGCAGGTCGAGAGGAGCCAGGTCGAGTCGAATGCGTCCAACCTCCAACGCTGTCATATTCTGCATATCACCCACCAGGCGGCGCAGACGTTGCACCTCGCGTCCAATCAGTTGCGCCGTCTCCTGCCGTGCATCGCTATCAGAGATTACATTGTCGGCCAGAGCCTCGCTAAAGCCTTGAATAGCGGTGAGCGGCGTTGCGAGATCATGGGCAATATTGGCGATCAGGTCGCGGCGCAATTGTTCCTGCCGCCGCAGCTCGGTGACATCGGACTCGATGGTATCAGCCATGGCATTAAATGTTGTAGCCAGGCGGCCTATCTCATCCTGGTTCTGCGTCGGTGCCACACGCTGCGTATAATTGCCCTTCGTCATCTGCTCCGCTGCCACCGTCAAGGACTCAAGGGGACGCGTCAATCGTCGCGCTAAGAGCAAACTGAAGAGGATAATCACCAGTGCCATAATTCCCCCGGCGGCGAAGATGGCCTGGTTGACGTTCGCCAGGAAATCATTGGGAGAAAAGTATTGTTCTGGAATGGCAACAAGCATAGCCCCGATGATCTGACCACTTGACTGTCCATTGTAGCGCAGCGGTACGCTGATATATGGGCCGGAGAACACGGCATCGTCAGGACTTTTTTGAAAATAGCCCTGCACTTCCTGTCCATGTAAAGCTTGAGTCAGAGCTTGCGACAATGTTGCTGATGTCGCGTCATCTCTATCAATCGGGGCCAGCACTCGTGGTGCGCTGAAGTAAACTTGTTGGTCGTTCGTATCGACAATCAATATCAGCGTCGGCCCATTGGTTTCGAAGCGCAGCGGAACGTTACCCCACGCACTGCCATAGGAGCTATAAAGATGACCAACATTTTGGGCCGCGTACTCTGCTGTGGTGCGCAGCTGGGCTTGCTGTGTCCCAATGAAGTAGTTTTGTGTTGTGAATGAGACAACAAAGGCCAGGATGAGAATGGCACCAAGTGCCACACCCAGATAGCTGAGCATCAGCTTTACGCGTAAACTCAAGGTGGAAAGCGTAAAACGCCTGTTCATTCCGCATCCTCAAGCGTGAACTTATACCCTACGCCCCACACCGTTTTGATCGCATGCGGCGCACCTGCGACCGCCTCGATCTTCTTGCGCAGTGTGCCAATATGTACATCGACGGTACGGCCATCGCCCAGGTAACTGTAGCCCCACACCTGGTTCAGCAGTGATTCGCGGGTAAAGACGCGCTCCGGTGCCGAGGCCAGCGTGACCAGCAGGTCGAACTCTTTTACCGTTAACGTCACGCGCTGCCTGTTGACCTCGACGCGTCGTTCTGGAATATTGATGAGCAATTTTTCAAAGCGTAACTCCTCGTTCTCCGCTTTCCCTATGCCTGCCGCCTCCTCGTGCTGTTCCTTTGTTTCGGAGCTAGCAGATGGTGTGCTTCTGCGCAAGATCGCTTTCACCCGACTGACCACCTCGCGTGGGCTAAAGGGTTTGACGAGGTAATCGTCGGCTCCCAGTTCGAGACCCGCGATGCGGTCTTCCTCCCCTTGCCGTGCGGTGAGCATGAGGATAGGCGTCGCGGCCCAGGCGCGAATACGGCGGCATACCTCCATGCCATCCAGGGCGGGCAGCATCAGGTCGAGAATGACCAGGTCGGGGTGTTCGCGGGCATGTAGTTCTAATCCGGCGACACCATCGCTGGCAGTAATGACCGTAAAATTGGCCTGTTCCAGATACAGCCGAATAAGCTGTACAATATTTGCTTCATCCTCGATGATCAGAATTTTCATAGTATTTGCTTTACCAAATTGGTGGCAGCGGGAGAGCCTGTGACCACTCTTCCCACTGCATAGTCATAGCATACTACCAGGAGCTAAAGAAGCTGTGAGGAAAGTATAAAATTTTTGTAAGGTCAGAATTGCGGCACTAGCAGCCCCAACCTTTCCATCGCCACATACGCCGCCGCCACCTGCCCCTGCACAGCAAAACTGCCCTCGTGAATCAACTGTAGCAGTTCTCGTGGTGTGACCAGCAGGTTTTCGATAACCTCCACCGGATCAACTTTCTGGCAACTGGTTTGACGCACATTGCGAGCCAGGTACCACCAGATGAGGGTACGCGCACCGGTCGGATTCGCGTACATGTGCGCCAACGGTTCGATCTGATCGTCCGTGAAGCTGTACCCTGTCTCCTCCATCAGTTCGCGCCGCGCCGTGAGGAGAGGATCATCCTCGTCTGGATCGATGCCACCGGCTGGGAACTCAAGCACCTCGCGCCCAATGCCATGTTTATACTGCTTATTGATCAGGAAATGCCCATCTTCCGTCACAGGCACAATGCCCACCCAGCCACGATTCTCGATAATATAGTAATCAAGAATCGTCGGGCCATCAGGAACGGCCACCTGCTCACAACGAATCTTGAGATACGGCGTATCCAATACTTGTTGAAACGAAAGCGTCGTCCAGGGACGATGTATAGTCATAATGGTTCCTTATTGATTTTATTGATTTTTCCAGTGCGGTTGGCGTTTCTCCAGGAAGGCATGTAAGCCCTCGACGGCGTCAGCCGTTTGCATGACATGTGCGAGATAGAACTCATTGATCTGTTGCAGGGCGTCCAGTTGCGTTGTGACCCCTTCCACCTGTCCATGTGGAGCATGGGCTGTTCCCAGGCGCACGCTCTCTTTGGTCAGCCGCAGCGCGACCGCACTTTTATCACGCAACATGCCCAGGATGCGCTCCAGCTCAGCATCAATATCTCTGGCGGCTACCGACCAGCTTACCAGTCCCATGCGCAAAGCCTCGACCCCTGTCAGCGTATCCTGTGTGTTGTCGCTGGTACCCAGTATCACCAGTGCCGCACGATGAGCCACCAACGTGAGATCTGCGGCGTGTATCAGTGTACTGGCCGCGAGTGATATCGTGCCGCGTACAACTGCCAGCACTGGCAGCCGTAATGCTTGCACCGCCAGCGCGGCCTGATGCATATCGTCCTCAGATACTGCCTCATTGTCGATGTTCTGGCCATCAGCACTGTCCTGAAAATCGAGCACGACGACTTTGATGCCGTTGCTGTCCTCCTGTGCCAGGGCAGTGCAGGCAAGGCACAATTCCTGTAGTACCAGCTTGCCAGGTGTGAGCATTAAGGTCATACGGATCGTCTGCGTTTCCGCGACGACCCGTAGTATACGATACGCTTGTTGCATGTAGCTCTAACCTCGTTGGATTACAGGACGATACTGGGGTCGAGCGGTTCTGTGCGACCAGTGCCGCGTAGAACAAAGCGTTGAATCTTGCCCGTCGCCGTCTTGGGCAACTCGCTGCGAAACTCTATCCAACGCGGATACTTAAAGGGCGCGAGCCGCTCCTTCACAAACGTTTTCAGTTCGTTTGCCAGGGCTTCCGATGGTTCATAGCCCGCCTGGAGCACAACATAAGCCTTGGGCTTGACCAGTTCGCCCGCGTCAAATTCACCAACGACGGCAGACTCAAGCACCGCCGGATGCGCGATCAGCGCGTTCTCGACCTCGACGGGAGAGACCCATTGGCCTCCTACCTTCAGCATATCATCTGAGCGGCCACAGTACCAGAAAAAGCCCTCTTCATCCTGGTAATACTTATCGCCCGTGTGAATCCAGTGTCCGTTGATAACGCCTTTCGTCTTTTCATGCTTGTTCCAATAGGCGGCGGTGGTGCTATCACCGCGAATAAGCAAGTTGCCAATATCGCCCTGGGCCACGGCCTGATCATTTTCGTCAACCACACGAGCCTCGTAACCGGGTACCAACTTACCGGTACTACCAGGCTTGATTGCTCCAATGCGGTTGCTGATGAAAATGTGCAGGATTTCGGTGCTACCTATGCCATCAAGGATAGAAACATGAAAGGTGTTCTCGAAGCGGCGCAGGATATCGGCGGGCAGTGCCTCGCCTGCGGAGACGCAGATGCGCACCGAGGAGAAGTCAAAACGTTTACCAGCATCGGGCAAGGCGAGCATACTGGCATAGAGCGTGGGGACGCCGAAGAAGATGGTCGGACGATATTGTTCAATCACCTTGAACATGTCTTCCGCCAACGGTCTGCCCGGATAAAGTACCGCGCTGGCACCGACCGCGAAGGGAAAATACAGGTTATTGCCCAGCCCATAGGCAAAGAAAAGTTTGGCTGCTGAGAAGGTGATATCGTTCTCCTGGATGCCCAATATTGGTTTGGCATAATACTCGGTGCAATAGGTCATGTCGTGCTGAAGGTGGACACAACCTTTGGGGAAACCTGTGCTGCCGGAACTATAGAGCCAGAAGGCACTATCATCTTTGCTTGTCTCGCATGTCGCCAGGCTCGTCGCTGCTTTGTCCACCCATTGCTCGAAATCGTGCATGGTAGCTTTTGCTGGAATGCTAGCCTGAACCAAACCTACCACTACAACGTGGCGCAGATACTTGAGTTGCGAGAGGATAGGCTGCACCTGCGGCCATAATGCGGCATGGATCAGCAGTACTCGCGCCCGACTATCATTGAGCATATAAAGGTAGTCGTGGGGCCGCAGCAGCGTATTCAGCGGGATAGGCACGGCCCCTATTTTGATAGCCCCAAAAAAGGACGCGGCAAGCTGTGGTGAGTCGAGCAGTAATAGGGCAACGCGCTGCTCCATGTCAAGGCCCAGATCGAGCAGTCCGTTACCAACACGATTGGCAAGTTCCGCGATCTGGGCATAGGAATAGGACTGCCCTTCATAATAAATAGCCGTCTTTGCGCCGCGCCCCTCGGCAAGGTTGCGCTCCAAAAAAGCGGTCGTAGCATTAAATTGATCTGGCAGAACAATAGCAGGAGGACTATCCACCATGGTATGCACCTCTTTTCTCGAATTAAAGTAAAGGGTCGCGAGTAGCCAGCAAAGGTACTCGTTCTATTCCCCTCTATTGTATCTTAAACTGAGGGATAAGAGAAACTCCTTGATAATTCTCGTTCTATTAAACTCGTAAAGAGCTATCATTGTATTTGAGACTTTGTCATACCTCATCCTAGATGTTATACTTTAATCGCATAAGTGTAGCTTGCACGAATTCAATTAAGCTTTCCGAGAAGGGATAGTAATTAGTGACTGAACATTATAAAAATTCTCCAATTAGCGAGGCAGTCTGTGAATTTCAGTTTGGACAAGATTCTTATTGGGATTTTACGGTGCCTGGGCTTGTATATGAGCAAGTGCGAGACACTTTTCCGAATAGAAGTCAAATTGCAAGAGTTACTATGGGTATTTCAGCTAGTGAAGGGGAAATAGGCCCACAATTTGGAGCTGTACCCATTATGAGGTTTACACGCAAGGACGAAAAAGCCCATATCCAGGTAGCTACGCACCTTTTATCTATCCATCACCTGAGTCCTTATTCTTCGTGGCAAGAATTTTTACCCTTGATTAAAGATGCCTTTGAGGCTTATTGTGAAGTTGCACCTCCTAAGAGTGTTCACCGTATTGGATTGAGATATATCAACACCATTGAACTTACAGGTTCAAATATTAGCTTGGAAGACTTTTTTGAATTTCGCCCTTATATTGGCTCTGATTTGCCTCGCAATATTGGCCCGTTCGCAATGTCAGTTCAGTTACCGTTTGAAAATTCAAGAGATACCCTTAACCTACAGATGGTAAGTCAAGCAGGATTATCGTTCGATAATGCCACTATCATACTAGACCTTGATTATTTTCTTGTCAAATCAGGAGAGGTTAAACTAGACGAAGTTTTTGCATGGATTGATACAGCCCATACCAATATTGAAAGCATTTTTGAAGCTAGCATTACCGAGCAGCTTAAACAAAAGTTTAGGGGGTAAATGGTAGATATGCAATCAACACAGACTATTCTTTCACATAAAGGACAACCTCTATTCAGGCAAATTGGAGAGGTATTTGAGATTGTAAAAGAGCTAAAAGGGCAATTAGGCTTATGCTATCCCTATCAGACAGCAGTTTCTCGAGAAATTTCGGAGCTAGAAAGCCCTTTGTTTGGAACAGGAGCGTCGGCTTTAAGTGTTCCCCAAGTTGATGCGACATATCTTAGGCAGTTAGGCTTACTTCAGCAATGGTATGTTTTTAGAGGTGAGCGGACAGAGATATTACGCTTCTTTGAAAAGTATCCTTTTCTCGTTTCGTTGCTGGTAGAAATATATCCCAATATCAGTGAGTTCTTTCCATATTCATTGGTTTATCTGATGCTTGCCACAGACCCAGAAGAGGTCGGTATAGGTCAGCTAATCGCTTTCATTGCCACAGATTTAGACCCTGATGATGCTCTTGATGCACTTAGTGCCTTTGATAAGAAGTGGTGGTTACGCTCACTTAAGCGAGCACAAGGAAAGCTTTGTATGACTCTGGAGTTTCGATGAGTTTTGATTGGTCACAGTATTTTACTGTATCGCGGGAACTTGCAGAACAGGCCAAGAACGCTCCTCCACCTATTCAAGAGGCCCGTTTGCGTGCATCTATTAGTCGAGCATATTATGCAGTTTTTGGTCAAGCACGCAGTTATTTACGAAAACATGATCGCGTTCAAGAGGTGCTTACTGACTCAAATGGTAGACGTATAAATATTCATCAGTTTGTACGAGAGCAATTTATTAATCGAGCTGACCAGGATTATCAGGAAATAGGTGAGACGTTAAATCGCCTTTCAGCATACAGGAACATAGCAGACTATGATCTCAACCATCCTGTATTAAATAACTTGCCCTTTACAACCCAGGCGGCTTTAAGATGGGCCAAAGAAGCACTTACTAAACTGCAAAGAATGCAATGAATACCTCGTTTTGTCAGTGCGAGAAGAATGCTTCTTGCTCCTAATCCACCATATTTTGTAAGCCCAAATACAACAGAAACTCCCGATTGCCATCGCGTCCATAAATCGGCGAATCGGTTAGCCCTTCCACATGCAATGAGGTATGTTGTGCAATCCACGCCTGGAGTTCTTGCAGGACGCGAGCATGCACCGCGGGATCGCTAATGACCCCTGAGCCGCGATCCACCTCGGCCTTGCCCGCCTCGAATTGTGGTTTCACCAGGGCAACAATCCACGGCTGCACTTGTGTACCACCATCATCGTTGTCTGCTGATGGCGCGAGCAACGGGACGATAGCGGGCAAGACCATGCGCAGCGAGATAAAGGACACGTCTATCACCACGCACTGTATTGGCTCCGGTAAACTGGTCAGGTGGCGAATATTCGTGTGCTCCATCACCACGACTCGTGGGTCATTGCGCAGCGTCCAGGCCAATTGCCCATGCCCAACATCGACAGCATAGACTTTTTTTGCTCCCCGCTCTAAGAGACAGTGGGTGAAGCCGCCCGTAGATGCCCCGACATCCAGGGCCACAAGCCCCTCTGGATCGAGTTGAAAGGTGTCCAGTGCCTTCTCAAGCTTCAGACCTCCGCGACTGACATACTTCAATTCCTCGGCAGTCTCCGCCAGGCGGCATTCCGCTTCCAGGGGTATCTGCATCCCTGGCTTGTCCATCATGCGCTCCCCCACATACACCTGTCCGGCCATGATGAGGGCGCGTGCTCGCTCGCGACTCGGTGCTAAGCCACGTCGCACCACCGCGACATCCAACCGTTCTTTTTTTGCCGCCATCTCTCCCTACTTGTTCCTAATCCTATCAGTTATTCGCATGATAATAAATCAACGCGCCCGCGCCCACCAGCCCTGTATTGGTACCCAGGTGTGCCAGCACAATCTGCACTCGCTCGCGTGGAATCTTCATCGCACGTTCCTGCACGATGCGCAGAGCCGGTTCCATCAACATTGGCCCCATCTGCGTCACGCCGCCACCCAGGATAATCATCTCCGGGTTAAAACAGTGGATGATGTTCACCAGGCCAACGCCGAGAGCCTCTGCCGCGTTCTGCACAATCGCTCGTGCTATCGGAATACCCGCTTCGGCTGCCAGAGCCACGGTACGTGCGTTGACCTGTAGCTCTTCCTCCTCCGACAGTGTTCCGCGGGGACCCATCTCGTCTTCTGTCGGTGGCCAGCGCATTTCTATCGTCGTGGCATCATTGCCCTGCATGGGGAGGGCCGCTTGATTAGGGACGGTGCTGCTATGGCGGAGCATGGTACGTGCAAACGTGAGCAACTCATTCCCCTCACCGGCATGAATGATCTCATTCGCCTTGCGAGCGATACCCGTGCCGGAGGCAAAATATTCCAGGCAGCCAATATTGCCACAATTGCAGCGTGTACCATGCCAATCAATTGTCATATGCCCCAACTCGCCCGCCGTTCCGCTGGCTCCCTCGATGATCCTCCCCTCACTGATGATGCCGCCACCAATTCCCGTACTGATCGTCATATAGACCATATCATGACAGCCACGTCCCGCGCCAAACATGTACTCACCCAGTCCGGAGGCATTGGCATCATTTTCCACAAAGATCGGCATGTGATACTGTTCGCTGAAGATGTCGCGCAGCGGTACATGATCCCAACCAGGCATATTGGGTGGCGCGAAGACAACGCCTGTCTTGCTATCGAGTGGCCCAGGAGCCGCGATACCGATCCCTGCCACATCCGCAATGGAAACATTGGCCTGCTCCAGTGCCTCTTGTATCGCGGCAAAGACACGCGGCATAATGCGCTCAGGGGCCGGATTTTCCCCGGTGAGTAGCCCCACCCGCGAGAGCAATGTCGCGCCACGCATGACTGCCGCCCGTATCTGTGTCCCACCCAGGTCTACACCTATCACCAATGGCAACTGTTCATCATCAGCCTGATGAGCTAACGTTTCTTTATCCTGCATTCACTACTCCACCATGGTTATAATCTCTACTGTTCGCACAAAAACGCCCAATACTCTGCAACTAGATAATACTCTTTTTTGAGCCTTGGAACAAGCGGGAGTGCAGAGGGCGGCAGCCCTTTGACTGGGGTCTGGGGATGCGCCCCAAAGTCCCCCCCTTCCCCAGGGGGGTTTTTAGGGAAGGGACCACGGGGGGGGGGGAT
>JBPCJY010000026.1:0-36558 GCA_051004815.1 Ktedonobacteraceae bacterium | reverse complement strand
TGCCAGGGGCGGTCGCCCTTGGCATTCCTGCTTTCCACTTCACCTGTATCAAATTATCACTTGTATTCGTGACATAGAGGTAGTAGGACAATTGTAGCGATAAAGGAGCGAAGCAATGTCGGGACGTTTTACGTTGGGAATTGAAGAAGAATTTCAACTGGTCAATCGGCAGACTTTACAACTGAGTTCGCGTGTGAAATCTATTATGGAGAAGGGGACGCCTTTATTCGCGGAGAACATCAAACCAGAACTGACACAATCAACGATTGAACTCATATCTGATATTTGCCCTGATATTGCTACTGCCCGTAGAGATTTATCAACGCGAAGGGTATTGCTGACACGACTGGTGAATGATGAGGGATTAGCTCTGGTGAGTGCCGGTACGCATCCCATTTCATCATGGCGCGACCAGGATACCACAGAGAAAGAGCGTTACGAGGACTTGGAGGAGGAGTATCAAGACATTATTCGTTCCAATATCATCTTTGGCATGCATGTCCACGTGGGGGTCGAGGGAAAAGACCTGGCGGTAAAGTTGATGAATCAGGTGCGTACATGGCTACCACACCTATTGGCGATTTCCACGAATGCGCCTTTCTGGCACGGACATAATACTGGCATCAAATCGTATCGCTCGGCACTGTGGAAACGAGTACCACGTAGCGGTATGCCAGGGATTCTTGCCTCATGGAAAGAGTTTGACGAGTATGTGCAGACGCTGGTGGAGATGGGATGCATCGATAACGGCAAAAAAATCTGGTGGGATATGCGGCCACATCCATTTTTTGACACGGTGGAGTTCCGCATCTGCGATATGCCAGCCACCATTGAAGATACGCTGGCGATTGCCGCGCTGTGCCAGGCCCTGATCGCGAAATTGACGTGGTGCCATGAGCAGAACATAGAGGTTCCGGTGCTGACTCGCGATTACCTGGATGAGAACAAATGGCGGGCTATGCGCTATGGGCTGGATGCGGAAGTGATTGATTTTGTGCAGCATCGTCGCCTGACGATGCGCAATGCCATCAATGAGACGCTGGATTATGTGGACGACGTTATCGATGATCTGGGTAGTCGCCACGAGATGAATTACTTGCGTGCTTTGATGAACAGCCCAAATGGTACGGGAGCAGATCGTCAAATTGCCATTTTTGAAAAAACGCACGATCTGCGTAACGTCGTAGAGCTATTGATGGAGCAAACCATGCAGGGTATCACGCTAGATGCCGCCGACCTCTCGGATACCTTCTTAAAATTTAAAATGTACGAGGAGAGCGAAGCAAACTAAAAGCATTCTTCATCGCGTATCTGAGAACGTCCATCTATAGGGGGTCAGTTTAATGCTATGGTAATTATCGTTCAACATTGGCTCTAAAAGCAAAAGAGCGGCAATGCGACGCGCTATGCTGGTGACTTCACGCACTTCATCGGGAGCTAGGGCGCGACCGAGCAGAGGAAATTCGCGGTAACTGAGCCACTTTTTGAGAACTTGATAGCCACCAATAGTGTATTCCCAGACGCGAGACGGTATGTTTCGCCAATACGCTGTATTATTGAGGTAAATGTCGCGGGTGGTTGCCCCCAGATGTTCTTTGACCTGGTCAGGTGTCAAACTCAGCACACTTGCGCCTTCTACGATAGCCGTCCATTCCTGTGTTGTGTAGTCTCGAATCAAAGCCTTTCCCTTTCCAGGCATGGTGATAGTATTGCCACCGTGTCCCCAACCAGCAGTAAGGGCTAAATCGCCAGCATCGGGGTTTAACGTGCCACCACCAACGCGAGAGATGACCGCAAGTGTGCGTAACTCAAGGCGTATTTTTCCTGTTGTCACACCCGAAATAGGCGATTCAGTGTCCAGTAGCATGGCTACTCGGTGCCCCAGGTCAGCAGAGGCTTGTAGCATTTCTTCGCTGTTGGGTAACGGTATACGGGGCCAATCCTGCTTAATGCCATCGGCATTTTCAGTGAGATATGTGGGCGCGTAGCCGATAGCTAGCGCATGCATCCAGATAAGGGCGGCAGTGTTTGCATCGCTATCGACGGTCATAGCAAGTGTAGCGAGGTAAGCAAGTGCAGTGGGCGATAGATTTGCTTGAGGCTGATGCATACTTTCATGGATAAGAGTAGTTTGTTTGGTGCCTTTACCGCCGTGTTTTTGCAATGAAGGACGGAGCATGACAGGAAATATAGATGAATTGGGAGGCATCATGTGATAGTCGCAAAGATTGCGCGTAAACATGATAGGAGAACCTTCATAAGATGATGCAGTTTTGAAGCGGGTGACTAATGCCGGAGAACCAATGTCATAAGCTGCCCAATATTCTGGTCTTGGTTCTCTCCATAATGGGCGAACAGGCGAATAATAGCACCATTGCACATCAAAAGGTCGCATTGCGAACCGGACGAGTCTCTTTTCATTGTATTTTTCTGCTTGCTGTAATAATTTTCGCGCTTTTTTCGCGTCAAAGCGTGGAACATTTGTTGTTAAACATGTTTGTAGGTTGGCTAGTGTTTCCCAATCTACTGAAGGATCAAAGTACATTTTCATTCTATCTTGGATAGTTGACCGATCTACACCTATCAAGGCTTTGCGCCTATCTTCAGCTATTCCAGCAAAAGGAGATCGCGATGAAAAATCTATCAACCTGGGCCACTCCAGGTAATGAGTCTCAATCTTTGATGGCCGGAATGAGAAGCGATTGTTTGTGTTAGGAGTGACCTGTTCATATTGTGTATCAAAATTGTTCGTAGTGAGACTATTCAGTAAAGCCTGGCGTTTGGTCGTACCCCAAAATTGGCGGAAATGAACGATAGGAGTCTTACTACGCTCGGACTTGCGCACCATCAAACCAACAGCAGTACCAAGGCGTATGCCTTCACGGTTATACTCGGTCGAAAAGACGCTGGGGTCGGGTTTTCCAGCGGGAGTCTGTTTGCCTGTTTCGCGACTGTCGCCATTCATGCAATCGAACCACAAAGCATCAAATTCTGCGAGGAAATGCTGTCGCATGACGACAAAGGAAGGGTCACTCAGGTAGGAGAAATTGGAGATATAGCAAATAATGCCTTGGCCAGTTTTTTCGGCGATGCGATGTTCGGCCAAGCGAAAGAAACGGACATACAGGTCGTCGAGATTAAACTTTTTGATGTTCCATGTGGAGATTAACCCGGCCTTGTATGGATCTACCAGGCCGTGCTCCTCATCCGGGCTAACGCCAGCGAAGGCATTATAGGGAGGATTACCAAGTACGACCAGGATGGGTATTTGTTGCTTGATGTGCTCGGCGGCATCGCGTTCTTCTTGTAGTTCGGGTATGGCTAGCTGTAGTTGTACCACCTTTTCTTGGGTGGAGTGAGGTAAATCCCAGTTGGTTAACGAATTGGTGAGGTAGACGCCAACGCGCTCATTTTTTTCATCTGAAAGCGGTGCGCCCAGGTTTTGCAGTAAGAGACCCAATTGCAAATGCGCTATGACAAAGGGTGCGGGCAGCAGTTCAAAGCCAAAGATGCGCTGCTCTGCCGCTGCTTTAATATCATGACTGCCTAAAGCATCCTCACCTTTTTCTTGGAGTGTTGTAGCGATGCGTTTCAAAACTTCTACAAGATAAGCACCTGTACCACAACAGGGGTCAAGTACGTAAACGCGAGGGTCGGCGAGACCATCTTCGATGTCCAGTTCTTCGCGTAAAGTGGTATCCACCCGTGCCACCATGTACTGAACAATTTCAGGGGGAGTGTACCAGATACCTAATTCCTTGCGCAGTTCGGGATCAAAGGCTTGTAGAAACGGTTCATAAAAATATTGGACGGCATAGGTCTCTTCAAATTTGGCAAAGAAAGCTTTTTGATCGACGCGATTAAGTGCTTCGCCGGCCCAATTTAATACTTCTACCAAGCCTAACGGGCCCAGTTTGCTAGGGGTGACAACTTGTTCAAAAAGAGCTTTGATCATTGGTACATGAAGGAACCAGTTGGCTAATCGCCAATCAAAGCGTGCTGGTCGTGCGTTGTCTTGCTGTTTACACCAGAGAACCCAGGCTGAGAATACGCCATAGAACAGGGTTTGTACAAGGGTAGAGCGAAAAAAGTGTTCTCCTTTTGTGCCTTTAAAAGTAATTCCTAAGGCCTTTTCCAAATCAGCGCGAATGATGGTGAGTGCTGCCAGGTTGGAGTGTTCTATGCGAGCTTTGGCATCACGGGCATAGGAGGCTAAGAACCAGGCGACATCTTCGGGATTGGCGAGCGGTGCAGCATGGAGCATGACGCGTTTAAGATATTCTATGAGTCGCTCGCCCTGCTCCGCAACGATCTGGCGAGGATTAGCGGCAGCATTCCAGAAGTCGGTTTCACTTTGTGTAAGATGATAAGTTTCCAGTATGAGCGGCTTATTTGCACTGCTTTGGCTGAGCAGAATAAAATCGCGATAGTTGGTGATGAGTACCTGACCATACCTTTGGAGATAGCGTAGTACCTGTTCACTTCTGGCGGTGCGCTGCACATCTTCACTGGTGCCTTTTATTTCGATGACCCCGCGTGCTGGAACTAGCCCTTTATGTGGTTCTGTATCGGTAACTTTCTGTAGTTGCTCTGCTGTGAAGAGGCCACCATCAGGAATGCCTGCACCTCTATTCTTGATATTGATAATACAACTTACTTTGGGCTTCAGGGTTTTGCCAATTTCATTGAAGAGGTTTGAGAGGGGTCCATAGTAGGACGTTTCTTTGACAGCCTCGCCAGAACGATGAATATCAAGCAATTCACGAAGGTACGTTTCCACTGGATGCATGAGCTATTCCCCGTCTCCTAAGATTTTTAGCAGCAACGCAATAGTATTGGTTCATTGTAAGGCTGGTCAATAAGCCTGTCAAGATATTATTGCTGTCAGGTTCAAGGCTACAGCAACGTCTCCATCGCCCGACAGAAACGTACAACTTCCTCTTCGGTATTGAAATAATGGACAGAGGCGCGTACCATGCTGGTTAAACCGCGTGCATCCATATCGAGCAACGTGGCATTGCGTTGCGAGATTGATACGTTGATGTGCATATCTCTGAGTGCGTGTGCGATCTCGTCGGATGTTTTGTCCTCGACTGTGAAGGTGACGATGCCACATTGGGTAACGCCACGATCGCGCACAATGACGCCTGGAAGTAGGCTGAGTTGTGTGCGTAAGGCATAGGATAGTGTTTTAATGCGCCTCCACAACGTATTTATATCCCACTGCAAGGCGTAATCAACGGCGACTCCTAAGCCAATTTTACCCGCAACATTTGTCTCAAATGTCTCGAAACGACGGGCGGTAGAGCGTATTTCATAGCTGTCCGCGGAAACCCATTGTGCCGCGTAGAGATCCAGAAAGGGCGGTTCCAGTTGGTCGATCACTCCCTGGCGGACGTAAAGGAAGCCAGTGCCGCGTGGGCCGCGCAGGTACTTGCGACCGGTGGCGGAGAGCATATCACAGCCGATGTGTTGCACGTCGATGGGCATCTGTCCAACCGATTGGCAAGCATCGACAAGGTAGAGGATGCCGTGTTCGCGTGCGATCTTGCCCACCTCCGCGATGGGATTGACCAGCCCACCACTGGTGGGGACATGAGTGATGGCAATCAGTTTGACCCGGTCATCGATGGCGTTGCGTAGTGCTGAGAGAGAGATTTGTCCGTGGGTATCGTTAGGAATGACTTCGACGATTGCGCCGCTGTGTTTAGCGCTTTGCAGAAAGGCGATGTAGTTGCTGGCGTACTCTGCCATGGCGGTAAGGATGCGATCTCCTGGCTTAAAGTGGATGGAGTAAAAGGCCTGGTCCCAGGCACGCGTGGCATTTTCGATAATGGCGACCTCGTCGCGAGAACAATTGATCATGGTAGCGATGGCATCATAGACGTGTTCGATGGCAGAATTGGCCTGCTCGGCAGCTTCGTAGCCGCCAATGTTGGCTTCTAATTGAAGATGGGTGATCGTTGCATCTAAGACGGGTGTGGGCATGAGCGAGGAACCCGCATTATTAAAATGGAGAACATGTGCGCAGCCGGGCGTGTCCTGGCGGGCGCGTTGTAGGTCAAAGGCCATAAATGTAAAAATCCTCCTGTCAAAAAACTTATTTCATCTTCCACACTTGTACTGTCTTGTCCCAGGAGCCGGAGGCGATGTGCTGGCTGTCGGGAGACCAGGCAACGGTGCTAACCCAGTCGGAGTGGCCGGTGAAAGTGTAGAGCGTGCGTCCGGTGATAGCGTGCAAGACCTGAACTGTTTCATCGAGGCTGGCCGAGGCAATGTATAGGCCATTGGGAGACCAGGTGACGGCGGTCACGCCGCCACTATGGCCAGAATAGGTTAAGGCTTTGCGTCCGGTGGAGGAGTCCCATACTTGCATGGTTATGTCGTCGCTGGCTGAGGCGATATGGGTTCCGCCCGGAGACCAGGTGACGGCATTGATCTTGTCGTGATGGGCATAGTAGACGAGGATATTGCCGCCAGTGGTGGCATCCCAGACCTGGATGGTCTTGTCCGCACTGCCGGAGGCGATACGCGTACCATCGGGCGACCAGGTGACAGTTTGCACGCCAAGGGTGTGACCACGATAGGTGAAAACGCTGTGGCCAGTGAGAGCGTTCCAGACCTGGACAGTGGCGTCGTCGCTGGCCGAGGCGATATATTTGCCATCAGGAGACCAGGCGAGCGCGTATATTTGCTCGGTATGAGCGGTAAAAGCGGTATGTAGCGCGGAGGAATGACCGCTAGTGGTATCCCAGACTTGTACTTCTTCAGAGGATAGGCCACTAGTAGAGGCGATATACCGGCCATCAGGAGACCAGGTGAACACAAAGGCTTGTAATGAGTTACCACGGTACGTAAGGATGGTTTCACCGGTGGTGGCATTCCATAGTTTGATGGTCTCATCCAGGCTGCTGGAAGCGATGGATGAACCATCAGGCGACCATGCTAACATATGTATTTTATCGCTATGGTCGCGGTACGTGAGCAAAACTTCCTGTGTTGCATCTCGCTCCTGAGAGGATGGTATCGTTAATGGGAGCGGGGTAGAAGGGTTCAAGGGGTGTGGGGTAGATTGTCGTTTACTGTCGTGTTCTAATCGGCTAGCACGTTCCAATGCTATAGCAAATGCTTGTACGCTTTCAAAACGCTTGTCTACATCTTTCGCCAATGCTTTCAGCACCACCTGCTCGATGGCGGATGAGATGGTAGGCAGTTTCTCGCGTAAAGGTGGTGGCGGGACGAGTGTATGCTGGCTGGCTACCTCCTCTACTGTGCCGTAGAAGGGGCAGCTACCGCTCAACCATTCGTAGACGAGCACGCCGAGAGCATACTGGTCGCTAGCAAAGCGAGAGCGACCGCGTATTTGTTCAGGTGCAGCGTACAGGATGGTACCCTCAAACTCTTGCACTTTTTGTAGTCGATAGCCCATACTTTCGGAAGCGACTGCAATACCAAAATCGCTGAGCAAAATCTCGTGGTTTGGCCCCAGGAGCATATTATGCGGTTTGATGTCGCGATGTATCATATTCTGGTCATGAATGTACTGGAGCGCGTCAGTGATCTGTTTGACATAAGAAACAATAGTAGTGATAGGGAGTTGTGTTCCTCTAGGGTGGAGCTCGCGCAATGAACCATTGGGGGCATAGTCCATCACGAGGAAGGGAGTGCCGTTCTGTTCGCCAAATTCAAGGATACGAATAATATGGGGATGATTGAAAGCAGAGGCAATGCTGACTTGTGCCAGGAACTTGTCTACCTCCTCGCGAGACAAGTCTGACGGTAGTAATTTGATGGCCACCAGCGTCTTGCGGGTCATGTGTTCGCCCATGTAGACTTTACCAAAGCCACCCTGACCAATAAACCGGATAAGGCGATACTGTCCGATCTGTTGCCCCTCACGATCATCCATTTGATGTTGTCTCCTTAGAGGTGAAAGGCGAACGTTACGCCTTGACTGCTTGATTGTAGATGATGGTTATGGGCATGTCAAGCTATATGGAGACGTTACCAATCTATTTTTACGCAATTTTAATAGCAAGGTGCATTCCGAGTAGATAGTGGTGGCCGATATGGCAGGCAAATTCCAGGTTGGAGGCCGCTTTGGTAAAGGTATAGTCCAACGTTTTTGTTTCGCCGGGGGCGACTACATCGATATAAGCCAGTGCTGTTTTGTGTATCTCATCCATGGACAATTCACCCACCATGGGTGGGATAATCATAAATTCGTGGTTGACGATGCCTTTATTGGTGACTTCAAAGTGATAAGGAGTGTGGACCGAGAAGGTGGTGAGCGACGAATTGATGTTGTAGTCAGAGAGTGTTACTTGTACGGTTGTTGAGCCTGCTGGGCTAGTTGAGCCGCCACAGGAGACGAGAGAGAAGCTACAGAGTATGAGAAGTAGGCAAGGTATAAGCCCTTTTTTCATGATAGGTTTTCTTTTCTTTTTGACTTCTCACCGCCTACGGCAGTTCGCAAGGGTTTTTAGTAGGATGCTGAGCCTTTGTCGCCCACGGGCGACAAAGGCTCAGCATCCTACTAAAGAATAGGTGAGTTGTATTAGCTGGCGGGAATGGTGACGCGACCCTGGCCAGTGGGAGGCATGTTCGGACCACCACCAACGTAGCGAATGGCTGTGCCGACGGCGGTCACTTCCATCCATTCGTTATTGTGCAGGTATTCTACCTTGATGTCAACACCGATGACGCCATCGGCACCGAGTTGGTCGGCTTCAAATTGCATTCGGCTCAGGGCCAGTTCGCGTGCTTGATACATGACCTGGGAATATTCGCGCAGTTCGCCTTGGAAGTTGCCCTTAATGCCGACCAGCCAGTTGCGGATCGCACCCATTGAATAAATGCAGTTGCCCATGACAAGCCCCATTGGCTGAAAGCCTTTATCAACAACCAGCCAGAATTCCTGACCGCTGAGATCAGAGGTAAAAGCTCGGCCTCGGTAGCCAGGTTTGACGTCCATTGGATTGCGTGGTTCACCCATAGTGCCTGATTGCCTCACTTTCGAAACTTCTTTGTAAGCAATAAAACTGCTGTTTGCTAGCATATGGTACAGTTGAAATATTGTCAACGGGAAATATCTGAAATCCACTCCTAACTGGGGGCATGCACCGGAGGCGGGGCCTTTCGCACGGCGGTCATCCTGAGCGCAGCGAAGGATCGGGGAGGGACCCGCAAGAGATCCTTCGCTGCGCTCAGGATGACCATACTCATTAGCGTTTTCAATGGGTGGGCATTCGTGCTTACCCCGCGAGAGATCCTTCGCTACGCTCAGGATGACCATGGCCGCGAGTTATGAGTGGATTTCAGGGAAATATGGCGCAAGATGTACCATTTTTTGACAAGTTAGACAGAATGAAGTATAAGTAAGGACAAGTGTTTCAATCAAAACAGGCATGCCGGACTTTGTAAAGTAGAGAGTAAGTTAAGATGACAACGCCTGCCCGCAGGCAATACCTGCGCATAAAAAGCCAGTATCCCGACGCCATCCTTATGTATCAGGTGGGGGATTTCTACGAAACCTTTGATAAGGATGCAGAGATTGCGGCTCGTGAGTTACAAATTGTTTTGACAAGTCGTGCGTATGGTGAGCATGAGCGTGTACCGTTAGCAGGGATACCAGTACATGCATTGGAAAATTATTTAGGCAAGTTGGTTGGTAAGGGCTACAAGGTGGCGATTTGCGAACAGCTTACCCACCAATCAGGAAAGACAAGTGGTCTTGATGGAGTGCGTGCGACTAAGAATATTGATTGTGGGCCAACTTGTGATCAGGTGGGCGAAGTAGGACATGGTGTGGTGGATAGGGCGGTGACTCGTATCTTGACGGCGGGGACGCTTTCGGAACCGAGCCTGCTACCGACGCGGCAAAATAATTATCTGGTGGCTATTGCCTCTGCACGCACACAAACAGGGTTGGCGGCTGTCGATGTAAGCACGGGCGAATTTATGGTGACGTGGTTTACACCTGATGAGTTGCCAACGGCATTAGAGGCGGAATTGCAGCGTTTGGTGCCAGTGGAATGTTTGTTGGTGGAGGGCAGTCGCGCCGATAGCTACCAGTTTCCATCCAAGTCCATGACAACCACCTATTGTCCGCCATATTTCTTTGAGCAAGATGCTGCTCGCACGCGGCTGTGTCGGCAATTTGGCGTGCAGTCATTAGACGCCTATGGGTGCTCCCAGGTGCCGCAGGCTATCGCAGCGGCGGGCGCGATTATTGCCTATTTAGAGAAGATGAACGCTGCGCTCCTGACGCTGTTGACGGGGTTGCGTTCGTATCGCACCACCAGTTATATGGTGCTGGATGCGCATACACAGCGCAATCTCGATTTGTTGCAAGGGTCGCGCAGTGGTACTGTGCAGGGGAGTTTGCTGAGTGTGCTGGATAGAACACTGACGCCAATGGGGGCGCGGCAGTTGCGACGCACGCTTATGCAACCATTGCTGGATTTAAATGAATTGGATGCGCGGCTGGAGAGCGTCGAGGAACTGTTTGAAAGTCCGGCTTTGCGCAGCCGTTTTGCTATGTGCTTGCAGGGATTTGGCGACCTGGAACGTATCGCGGGACGTGTACGCCAGGGTAGTGCGGTACCTAATGAAGTGGTGGCCTTACGCAATTACCTGGGAGCCATTCCGCGATTACGTGAATTGCTGCAAGGTTGTAATACTCGCCTGCTGGCTGAACTGGCTGAGCAGCTTGATCCTTGTCCACAAGTAGCGGATTTGATTGGGAAGTCGCTGGCTCGTGCCAGTGCCAGGGATGAGGGTGATGATGATCGATTGATACGGGTCGGATTTCATGCTGAGTTGGACGAATTGATTGCCTCGATTAGCGATTCGCGGCGTTGGATTGCCTCCTTAGAGGGGCGCGAGCGCGAACGCACGGGTATCAAGACACTCAAGGCTGGCTTTAACAAGGTCTTTGGCTACTATATCGAGGTCAGCAATAAGAACGCGAAACTGGTGCCGAGCGATTATATGCGCAAGCAGACGCTGGTCAATGCTGAGCGTTTTATCACGCCCGAACTGAAAGAGCACGAGGCACGTATCCTGAGCGCGACGGAGCGTATTGAGGAGATGGAACGCAGCATCTATGCCGATGTTTTGCGCCAACTGAGTGTTTTTTATCCGCAAGTCATGGCAACCGCTACGGCGGTCGCGATGGTGGATGTGCTATTAAGTTTGGCCGAGGTAGCGGCCCACCAGGGGTATGTACGCCCCACGTTGGAACATGGCTCAGGTTTAGAGATTGTGGGCGGGCGGCATCCGGTTGTCGAGTTCACGCTGGATGGTGATGCGTTCATTCCCAATGATGCGCGGCTCGAGGCTGAAAATGGCGAGCGCATTGTGCTATTGACGGGGCCGAATATGGCGGGCAAGTCAACCTACTTGCGCCAGGTTGCTTTAATTACGCTGCTCGCGCAGATTGGCAGTTTTGTACCGGCACGGAGCGCACGCATCGGATTGGTGGATCGCATCTTTACCCGCGTGGGAGCGGAGGATGACATTGCGTCAGGGAAAAGCACGTTTATGGTGGAGATGGAAGAGACGGCGACTATTCTGCACCACGCGACGCGCCATAGCTTGATTATTCTCGATGAAATCGGGCGTGGAACGAGTACGTATGATGGTCTGGCGATTGCACGGGCGGTTGTGGAACATTTACATACTATGACGGGGGCGCGTACGTTGTTCGCGACTCACTATCATGAGTTAGCCGCGCTGGCCGATGAATTGCCGCACTGTCATGTGTATACCATGGCGATTAGCGATGATAAACAGGGGGAGATCGTCTTTCTGCACCGCGTGACCCCTGGCTGTATCGGGCGAAGTTATGGTGTGCATGTGGCAAAACTGGCGGGGATGCCACCGAGCATCGTGCGTCGTGCGGAAGAGATATTGCAGCACCTGGAGACAAGCAAAGAGAATATCGCCGCGAAATTGGTGACGTTGCCCAATGGTCAGGCATTATCACCGATGCAGTACTCGTTGGCGACCCAGAATGGTGGGCGTGTACTGGTTGCTGAGAGCAACGAGCGTTACGAGTGGCAAAGTGAAGAGGCGCGGCTGGTCGCACAGACGTTAGAGCACGATGGGCAAGAGTCGTCCCTGGATAGTATAGATGTGTGCGCGATTACGCCGCTAGATGCGCTGAATCTGCTATTTATGCTACAAAGGAAGAAACGCAAAAGCTAATGGTTACAGGATATACACGGCAATCAATTCAGAGTCTGACCCATGACGTAGCGGAACGGATCGCGGCGGGCGAAGTGATTGAGCGACCGGTTTCTGTCGTGAAGGAACTGGTAGAGAATGCGCTTGACGCGGGGGCGCACGAGGTACGCGTTGAGATACGTGGCGGTGGCTTACGGCTGATTCGCGTGATTGATGATGGCTACGGCATCCCCGAAGATGAACTGGAACGAGCGTGTGCGCGACATACAACGAGCAAAATTCGGAGTGTTGAAGACCTGGGGCACTTACATACGTTAGGCTTTCGTGGCGAGGCATTGGCAAGCATTGCCGCCGTTGCCGAATTAACGTTGGTGAGCCGTCCTATTGAGACGGAGAATTCGCACGAGGAAGCAGCTGGCGTATTGTTGACGCTGCGCGGCGGCGAGGTCACGCAATGGAGTCGGCGAGCGCGGTTGCACGGGACAACGGTGACGGTACGCGACCTATTTTATAATGTGCCAGCTCGCCTCAAATTTATGCGCGGGGCGCGTACCGAGAGCGGGCATATTTTGCAACTGATGCGCCGCTATGCTGTGGGTTATCCAGGCGTCCGCTTTAATCTCACCATTGAGGAGCAGACTGCTTTGCAGACAGGTGGAGCGGGTGATGTGGCTACGACCCTGGCTGAGCTTTATCACCTGCCCCTTGCGGAGATGTTACATCCTGTGACGGTAGAGGTTGCGGATCGCTATTCGCTGAGTGGCTTTATCGGGAATCGGGCTTTGGCGCAGAGCAGTCGGCAGCATATGATGCTCTTTGTGAATGGGCGATGGGTGCAATCGCGCCTGTTACAGGATGCCCTGGAGGCGGGCTATCGCGGCCTATTGCCAAGAGGGAAGCATCCCCTGCTGGTGTTCAACCTGAATCTTCCCGCCGAGGAACTGGATGTGAACGTTCACCCGGCCAAGACCGAGGTGAAGTTGTTGCGCGAGGAGGAGATCACGGCGGCTTTGACCAGGGTCGTGCAGTCAGTGTTGGAGCGCAGTCCAGCCTTGCCCACTTCCGCGGAGTTTCCCGGCCCCGAACTGGTGTATCAGCGACGCTTGCCGGGCGTACGGCGCCGTGGACTGCATGTCGCTGAGTCTGCGGAAGGCTATAAAGCAGAGACGGCACCACCAGCAGCGGCAGAGGTATTGGCGACGTTGCGACCATTGGCGCAATTGCAACAGGCGGTTATCCTGGCGGAAGCTCCTGATGGTAGTTTATATCTGATAGATCAGCACCGGGCGCACGAACGGGTCATTTACGAACACTTGCGCAGTAAGCATGTTGGGTTGCACTCGGACGAGGCGGATGAGTGGATGGAGTGGACGGATGCACACCTGTTGTTGGAACCTGTGGTGATTGAGTTGAAGCGTTCGCAGGCTGAGCTATTTGAGCAGCGTTTGCCAATGTTGCGTGATCTGGGCATGGAATGCGAGCGATTTGGCGGACGTAGCTTCCTGATACGCTCTGTGCCAGGGGGCGAGGGACAGGAACAATTGGTGGGACATCTGCACGAATTAGCGGAAATTGCCGCCGAGGATAGTACCGATTGGGAAGATCATCTGTTGATCGGTCTGTCCTGTCGCTCGGCTCTGCGACGCGGACGTGTCCTTGGCCCTGACGAACAGCGGTCGTTGCTTAGCGCGTTAGCGGCGGTTTCCGCACCGGCTGTCTGCCCGCATGGCAGCCCCATATTGTTGCATTATAGCCGCGTGTTTTTGATCGACAAGTTTGATTGGTGAGCTGCTTCATTGGTATATTCCGCGGGGGCGAAGAAGACGAGGATGGTCAAGTCTTCGGTGATGGTGTGGAAGCGATGCACGATGTTGGCCTGGACAAAGATCACCGCGCCTGTTTCGACATTCCTGCTTTCATCCCCTACCAGAATGGAGCCACGACCTTTGACAATATAGTATATTTCGTCCTCGGTGTGGGGTTCCTGTAAATCGGCTGCCCCAGCCGAGAGCATATACAGACCAACGCTGAGCGATGGTTGGCGGATAAATTCGAGGTAGGGGTTGTTTGACGTGCTGCACGCTGTTACGAGCGTGGATAGTTCAAAGGCATCCATACACATTAGCTCCTTGCTTGTTCTTTCTTATCCCTGTACGATGCGAGCCAGTAGATCGGCTATGATCAAGAAAACAATGTCTATCGCCAGCAAAATGAGCAAGACATAATCAATGTGTGTTGCGATAGATGAGGTGGTTTGGAGTGTGGCGTTATTAAAGACTAAGACTTTGGCATACCAGAGCAGTCCTCCTACCAGAAGTGTGAGCAGTATGAGGCCAATGATAAACCAGCGTGCGCCGCGCCAATCTTGTTTGCTGGGCCAAAGTTCGGAGGTGACGGTTAGGATGAGGTAGGGCGTGAAGATGAGCGTCCACCATGGCCAGCCTGGACGCAAGATTTGCAGGTGAATATCCCAGAGGTTATAGCCGGTAGCGACCCAGTAGAGAAAGGCGAGCATGGCGATGCCGCCGAAGAGGGGGGCAACGGCACTTAATCCATCGCCAATGGGGGTGATAAAACGACGTTCTGGTCGGACATACTGCACTTCACCTAGCTGTAATGCTTGTCTGCCACTACTTTTCATCACGCGCCCGTTTGTGCTGCGCTGTTGTATTTGTTTAATGCGGAATAGGGCGATGCTGGTAATACGGAAGCCGAATGGTCGCAGGAGTAGGACGACAAAGGCGTGGCTCAGTTCATGCAGGGCAACGCCGGGGGCATTGAGCCAGAACCAGATCATCAATCCTCTTTCGCCGCGTAGCTGATAGCCGATGGTATCGACGCGCTTGCGCAGTGCCTGGCGTGTGGTGTGCAGGAGGATGAACAGGACAGCGACGGCGGCGATGATGAGCCATGGCTCATAAGTGAGGAGTTGCGCTGTTTGTGATTGGTCCATAGCATTCCTTGCACTGTGTTTTTATTTTGCTACTACCTGTAATTGTATGTGTATTCTATTCATTCGTCAAGACGGGTTTTTAGGGGCTATTCTGTCGGGTTCGGTCATTTTTGACAATTTCTCGTTCTCCATGATGAAGGTTTGTTTGTGCTTGTGCTCGTAGTAGAGGCCCCAGGCACCGAAGGCGATTTCACAGATGGACATAAGGTAGAGGACGCGATCCAGACCATAGATGTCGGCGATAGCTCCGATGAAGAAGATAATGGGAATGGAGCAGGCGTTATAGAGCATGAGTTGCAAGGCCAGGACGCGCCCCTTGATCCAGTTGGGGGTTTGTTCCTGGATGGCAGTTTGTGCGGGGATATTGATAAAGTCGAGGGCAAAGCCCGCGATGAACATGAGGAGTGCGACGGCGATGAGCAAAAGGGGATTCGTATTCCAGCCGTTTGGTTGTAGCCATTGCGCGATGATAGTTGAGATTGGCAGCAGGAGCGTTACCATGGTGAGGGTGCCACAGCCGATGAGAATGGCGCGTGATTTTCCCAGCTTGTGTGTGATACGCGGCATGGCAACTGAGCCAACGACCAGGCCGATGCCAGCAGGTGCGAAGACGAAAGCCATGGCATTGGGTAAAAGATGCAGCAGTTTGGTGACGATGGGAGTGGCGAGTTCGCCAATGACGAGCAGGAGGACGCCGGCGAAGGACAATTGAATGACCGATAAAAAGAGCTGTTTATTACGCCGTATGAAGCTCCAGCCTTGCCACATCTCAGTCCAGAGGTTGCTAACGATCTCCAGGTTTTGGGTGTTGATCGGCTTTTTAGGAGCGTGCGAGGGCTGTGAAAACCTGTTCATAGGAATCATGAAGATGAGGATGGCACAGACGCCGTAGAGGACGGCGATGATGAAGTACAGGCTCTCGATAGGGTCAACCGTGAGCTTGAAGAGTGTGAAAGTGGGGAGGAAACTGAGTACCAGTGGCGCGAGCAAGATGAAACCAAGGGCCTGTGAGAGCATAAACGTGATATTGAACAGTGAGAGGGCAGGCATTAGTTCCTCTTCGCTGACCAGCATAGGAATGGCCGAGCCTTCGGCTGGTGTAAAGAACTGGCCGATGCTGGAGATCAGAAAGGTGAGCAGGTATACCGGCAACAGTTGATGCCGATTGAAGAGCAGCGATAATACAAAGAGCAGGGTCGCGACGGCTCGCAGGCAGTTACTGGCCCAGAGGACGCGCCGCTTATTCATACGGTCAACATAGACGCCGGCAGGAGCACCGAACAACACGGCGGGAAGACTAAAGCAGATGATGGCGAGACCAACAAGCGTGGTTGAACCTGTAACCTCCTCTATGAGGACGAGCAGGGCATAGTTGGAGGCGTTGAGAATGGTCATGGAAATTAACTGCGCCAGCCACAGACGCTGAAATTCTTTTTTTTTCAGAAGGGTGCTGAACCCTTCGCGTGGAACGGTTACTGCCAACCTAAAAGCTCCTTATGTCTCTTCGTCTACAGCTGGATTGTGCAGGCGCGGCAATACTTGTTTGGTGCGCCGTTCAACCTCTGAACGCGGAAGTAAGACGCGCCGCCCGCATTTTTCACAGCTTAAACCGATGTCCGCACCGAGGCGTACTACGACCCAATCGTAGCTCCCGCAGGGATGTGGTTTGCGCAGTCGCAGTCGATCACCTATCTCAAGATGCATGGGTTCCATGCGTTTTTTTGCCTTCTTTACTACTATTGGATACTATTGGTAGAGTTTGTGTTGGACGATATAGTGTTCAACTGCTTCCGGTATTTGATACTTCACAGGTCTGCCTTCCGCGATACGTTGGCGCAAGTCTGTCGCGGAGATTTCCAGTTGCGGGGCTGGCATCGTGAGCAAGTGCTGCTTGAGCGTGGGTAGACGTGCTTCTGACTGTGCCAAAAAGTCTCGTTCTGCTGTATACCCTGGACGATGGACGGCGACAAGGCAGGTAAGTTGCTCAAGGATACGTGCCGGGTCATGCCAGGTATGGAATTCTTGTAGGCTATCCCAGCCAATGACAAAATAGAGTTCTGTGTGTTGGCCCCATTGTTGGTACAGCATGTGGAGCGTTTCGACGGTATACGACGGCCCAGGACGATCCATGTCTACGAGTGAGATGGAAAAGTGTGGATTCGAGGCAATCGCTAACTCCAACATCGCCAGGCGATGGTGTGCCGCGGTAACTATACCTCCTTGTTTATGTGGTGGTTCTCCCGCCGGGATAAAGACCATGTCGTCAAGCTTACAGGTCGCACGAACCTCTTCCGCGACCACCAGATGACCGTAATGAACCGGGTCAAAGGTGCCGCCCATTAAACCGACGCGCCGTTTGGTATGCGATGATCTATACTGTTCCAACGTACACTCACTCTTCAAAGCAACTCTCTAGTACTGTTGATGGGTTATAACGTGCCAATTATATATTGCCAGCGGACTCAACCACGGCGATATCCGCGACGGGCATGGCTGTACGGAGAGTATACATTACCTCTGAGATGCTGGCAACTTGGCCGCTAGCAACCCAGAAGCGAACGGTAAGTGTCACCTGTTGTCCGCTGTAGCTGCTAATCATGACGGAAGGTTCTGGTTTCACCATCACGGTTTCGTCTGCTTGCAAAATCTGTAGGATGCGCTCAGGGCTGGCCTTTTTGTCAAACGATTCCAGCGGTAAGGTGACGGTGATGGAGGCGCGTCTCTCTCCGTAAAAGGAGTTGTTCGTGACGATGCCGCCAAAGACGAGAGCATTGGGAACGGTGATCTGTTCGCCACTCACGATGCGCAGTTTGGTGGCACGAATTTGCACGTCTTCCACGACACCGGTGCGAGCGGCTGATTGTGTCTGGTCGCCGATGGTAATCAGATCGCCGATGTGGAAGGGACGCTCCATTAAAATGTAGAAGCCGGCCACCAGGTCTTTCAGGATATCCTGAATGGCGAAGGTCAGGGCGACGGTGAGTGTGCCGAGGACAGCGACGGGCAGCTCTATCGCGACATGCCAGATGGCGAGTAACCAGAAGATGGCAATAATGATGATAATGATAAAGAAGATACGCCCAATCAAGGTGCGGATATTGATATCAATGCGGTTTTCGCCTAACCCGCGTATCGTGAGTTTCATGATGGTGCGTGCGGTGCCGACGCCCAGCACTATCACAAGGATAGTTTCTACAAAGCCCCATGCGAAGCTGATAATTTCTGGAATGTTCTTGGTCGTGTTGACGGTGATTTGCTGCCAGAGATCGTTAATCAAGCTATTGTTGAGGATGAATGGCGTTGCTGCTGCCGCTATGATAAGCGGCGGAAAAATAACCAGCACACCCAGTGTTTGTATCAGCCAGCTATCGAGAACGGTGTTTTTCAGGCGGCGCACAAGGAAAATGCGCAAGGTCAGGCCAATAAAGATCGCGACCAGCGCGATCAAGACGACAAGTATGATATTGATTATGGTCATGTTCATAATTTTTAATCCATGATTATCTAGTGGTACATAGTGACTTTGCAGCGTTCTGACCAGGGACATCCACCTTCTTTGGAGCCTTCCGCTACAGGATGAACGTCGAATTTTGCCAGGAGGCTGACCAGGATGCAGAGTGGTAAACCAACGACATTGAGATAACAGCCTTGAATGTTTTCGGTCGGCTGGAATTGCGGATGTTGAATACCGTAGGCTCCTGCTTTATCCAACGGATCACCGGTGGCAATGTATGCCGTGATTTCCTCTTCACTGTAGGGACGCATCAAGACAGGCGTAGTGCAGCTTGCGCTATAGAGTTCCAGTGTGTCGCCAAGCTTTTTGCTGACGGAGACACCGGTTACGACCTGATGCCAGCGATTGCGCAGAGAGAGGAGCAGTTCGTTGGCATGTGCTTTGTCGCGTGGTTTGCCCAAGATTGCTTCCTGTAGCAGGACGGTGGTATCGGCGGTGATGACTAACCGTCCGGCGGCTTGAGGAAGGGTATGTGCTCCAAAAGCTTTCTGTTCGGCGAGCCACTGGGCCAGCCCTGCATCAGGTCCCTGGTATTGCGCTTGTGTGGCCTCCTCGTCAATGGGCGAGGTACAGACCTCATATGGTATACCAAGTAACGTGAGAAGCTGCCTGCGGCGTGGCGAGGCAGAAGCTAATAAGACGGATGATGATACTGTGGTCATAGTTCGTTATGCTCCAGGACGGCCACACACTCGATATGGGCCGTCTGAGGGAACATATCGAGCGGTTGGACCGAGTGTAGTCTATAGGTAGTATTGCGCTGGCAAAGGATGTTCAGGTCACGAGCCAGGGTAGACGGATCGCATGAGACGTAGACCACGCGTGCTACAGGATGCTGTAGCAGTGCGTCCAGGACGACCTGTTGACAGCCAGCGCGAGGTGGGTCGATGACCAGCCCATCAAGCGGGGTGGGCAGGGATGGTAGCACATCTTCCACTTTGCCTTTGAGAATCTCGACGTTATTGACTGCGCGGAGATTCCACTGGGCATCTTTGATGGCACTGGCGGATTCCTCGATGGCGATGACTTTCTCGACATGGCGCGACAAAAACAGCGCAAAGGTGCCGACGCCGCAATAGGCATCGACGACGGTGAATGGATGGTGCATGCTATCTGTAGGTGATTCTTGGCTGCTGTGCGTTGTGGCGCGATCAGCGAACAGGCCATGCAGCACCATTTGCGCCATTTTCTCCGCCTGGGCGGTATTGGTCTGGAAGAAGGAACTGGGACGAATACGGAATGTTTCGCCCGCTAATTGCTCTTCCATCGTCTCAGTGTGAAGATCTAAGCCCACGGCGGCAAGTTGTGCTTGTACTATCGGTGGTGGCGTTGGCTGAATGAGTATTTGCCGGCTGGTGGTGCCACAGCGTATCAATGTTTGTGGTCGTTCATTGGGAACCTGGCTCAGTACAGCCAGAGCACGATTGATCTGTTCGTCGGCGATAGGGCAGCTACTGAGCGGCAAGACACGATGCGAGCCTCTGGCGGTCAGACCAGGCTGACCCTCGCGGTTGACCGAGAAGCGCATATGGTTGCGATAGTGCCAGGGATAGTCGCAAGGGACAGTCTCTAGCAAAGGCGGGTTCTCAAATGCGCCGATAGTGTGCAGCAGTTGGGCGACCATGTCTCGCTTCCAGGTTAGCTGGGCGGCATATTGCATGTGCTGTAGCTGGCAACCGCCGCAGGTGCCGAAGACTGGGCATGGTGCCGCGCTACGCAGCGGTGAAGCCTCGATAATCTCGGTGATCCAGACACGCGGGGGACGCGGTTTCCAGCGACGGCGATGCCTCCCCGGTCGGGGTTGCGGCGGTGCCTCGATAGCGATGGTGACGCGCTCACCGGGTAAGCCAGCCGGTACATGAACCACACGGGTCTGCTGCGTTCCCTCGGCATCTTGCTCGATGAACTCAGCTAGCGCGTCACCCGCACGAGTCAAGGCACCCAGGGTGACGGTGTGATGGGTAATGGTACGTTCGTAATCTATCATCGCTTCTTCGATTTTTTCCCCTGGCGACCACGGTCGCTATGGCTGCTGGCGCGTCCTGGTAGTTTTTTTTGCGCATTAAGCAACTGGCGATACATTTGCACGATCGGCATGTCGGGATCGAGGCTTTCAGCTTTTTCCAATAGTTCTTCAGAGCGGCTTAGATCATCCGCGATGTAGGTTGCGGAAAGTAGCACGTATAGATGCGCCGAATCCGGTACAGCTTTCAGTCCTTGCTCTAATACTGTGCGTGCCTCACCTATCCGCTCAGACTTGATGTAGATATCGGCAAGTTCAGCGTAGTTATCGGTAAATTCGGGTTGTAGTTGTATGGCCTGTTGAAAGGCCGCGAGACTTTCAGCCTCGTTCCCCAATGCATCGTGAATTTTACCAATATGGAACCAGGCACTGGGATAGTCGGGACTGATCTCAAGCACCTGCTGGAAGTGGCGTAATGCATGCTCGTACTGTTCGCGCTCGATATCAATTTCGCCGAAGCTGTACTCGATGTGGGCCAGCTCGCCGGGAGTGGTGGTTAACGTTTGTGCCTGTAGCAGATGGTCTTCGGCCTCGTCGAAATCATCGGCATCGTCATTATCTATGAGCAGATCGGCCAGCAAAATATGTCCGGTGGCGGTATTATCAATGCTCAGAGCTTCTTCCAACGTGGCTTTTCCCAGTTCATAGAAGTGCTCACCCCGATCCAATTCAGCCTCATCCGGGTTGCTTTCGACAACATTCTCCATATCGTCATCTTCGTCCATCTCCTCCTCGTCATCAAGTTCATAGTACGCTTCACTGAGCCGTATCTGAATGGCGGCAATTTGCAGTAATAGTTCGCCCTTGTGCTGGGGGAACTGCTCTATCATGCGTTCAAGATAGGTCAGGCTGCGCTCAAGTTCACCTAACGCCATTGAGCGACCGGCGGCGTCCAGGTAAGCAGCTTCATCGAACGGCAATTTTGTGATGAGGATGTCGTCGTAATAGATGGGTTTTACTGTGTGCGCCATGACTTCGCCGAAATAGTCCAGGGCATCGGGGTCAGTCGGTGCATGCTTTGAGGTAATTTCGTGGACAATTTTATCTTCCGCTTTGATGCGAGCCTGTAGTTCTTTGATAGAGAGGCTTTGTGCGTTCGCGCCTTCATCGATTATGCTTTGGATGCGCCAACCGTCTTCTTCCTTGACCAGGGTAAAGCTGGCCCAGAACCAATAGCGCTTGTTCTCCTTGTAAAAAGCTGTTGCCCTGGGCAGCTCTGGCAACGTACACGTAGTGGGATCATCGTCCATTTCGCAAGACCAGGCAACCTCAAACTCTTTTTTCGTATCCGTATTTCCACGACTCAGGGAGTTGGGAAGCCAGAGCTTTGGTTTCTGTGGCTCACGCACAGTGTAAAAGCCGGGAATTAAGCCACCGGGTTGCGCCTCTTCTGCCCATTGTTGGCGGCGTGCAATCCATTGCGGTGCTGATTGCCCCTCGCGAAGGTCGCTATTGCTGGCGAGGTAGGCATAGGCGAGTGCATAAGCACCCTCAACCCAGGCATCAATAAAGCCTGTAACAACCGTCTGAGGCTCTAGTTCGGGCTTGATCAGAGAACTATCATCGTCGAGGTCTTCTGCTGTTTCCTCGCCGATGTCGGGTGCCTCCAGGATCATTTGGTTAATGAGCGATTGATTTTTCCGATAGTCGCTGTTCGGCTTGCGACCCACTTTTTTGTCGATATCGAGAGCCTCCAGAATAAGTCTGCGCCCCTTTGCCAGGGAGCAAGGGATGGTCTCGGTACTCGCCGTCATATTGGCAATGAATTTATCAATATTGCGTTTGCTCTCGACAACTGTTAAGAAGTCCTTGACCCCCTCGCTCCAGAATTCGAGCAGGAAGCCCATGAGACGTACCTCGCGGTAATCGACTCCTTGCTCCCATAACAGGATGAGGCTCACTTCGCCCACATCACGCGATTTCGTGACAATGCCTTTCCAGAAGCGCGGGGGATTGACCGCTGCCTGAGCCTCTTCAAACATTTCAATGAGGGCGGTGCGTTTCACGGGCGGTTGCCATTGTGGGTAGATATGGACCTCCTGTAGGCGAATTAATGAACGTCTCGCCTCTTTGCGAACGTCTTTGCTGGGACTGAATTCATTGAGGGCGAGCAAGACATCGGCGGCGTCCTGATGGTGTTCTTTGGAAAGGGTTTTGAGCAAGGCGAGTTGGGTTGCTTCTGGTAGACTGGTAATGGTAGTCAGGGTCGCTTCAACCTGCTCCTGGTCTGCGCTGCCACGTAGAACTTGTGCGGTAGTGTGAAATTGCTCCAGTAAAGATTGTACCTGGGCCGCGTCAACCGGTGCGGCAGGCACGTTTGTGGCAAGATTTTTCTGTTTATTTTTCTTTGTCATAATACACCTCTGCTGCTAGCAGCACGATCATTTCTTACTACTCATACGTCTATGCAACTCGTCGCGTATAGCTTGTACAAGTTCATAGTTGGGGTCAACCTGCTCTGCCTCGGCAAGAACGGCCTGTGCATGGCGCAAGTCGCCAGTTTGGAGGTAGATCGATGAGAGTAGGGCCAACAAGTGGACCGATTTAGGGATGGTACGCAATCCCTGCTCCAGCATTTCACGCGCCCTGGTAAGCTGGCCTTGATTTGCATAGATAGCACTAAGTTCAGAGTAAGGCATCATATTTTGTGGTTCGGTCTCAATAGCTCGTTCGTAGGATACTTTGGCATCTTCAAATTGTTGCAGGTTGCGCTGCATGAAGCCAATTTTGAACCAGTTGCCTGGGAAGTTGGGGTCGATTTCCGCGACGCGTTGGAAATGCTGCAAAGCGACGGTCTTTTGTTCACGCTGGAGGGCAATATTGCCCAGGTCGGACACGATCATGGCCTCTTCTGCCGATGTTGATGTCATTGTTTTGGCGGTGTTCAGTAAGGCTTCGGCTTCATCGAGGTCATCATCACCGCGCTGCATAAGGAGTTCGGCCAGGACGGCATGCGCTGCCAGGGAATTATCAATGCTAAGAGCTTCGCGCAACGATTCTGTCGCGAATTCGGCAAACAACTGCTCACGGTCGGCCATACCACGCTCAGCATAATATTCGCTCAAAGAGTGCTGGGTTATGCCACGTTGGCGCAGTACCTCGCCACGTTCTTCCGAGAAGTTGTGGGCCAAGCGGTCCAGATACACAATGGAACGTTCAAGGGCACCGATGCCAGTGGCGCGATTATAGGCATCGCCTACGACCGCACGGTCAAGGGGCAGCTTGACGATGAGGGCATCATCGAAGTGGAGAGACTGGATGATGCGCTGCACCACTTCTTCTGTCTGTGCTTGCAGCTCTGGTGAATTTGGCTGATTGCGCTGTTGAATCAGCTCGTTGATGCGTTCATCGTTCTCTTTCATGCGTTGTTGCAGTTCAGGGATAGCCAGGGCCTGGGCGTTGGCACCTTCGTCGGTCATTTGCTGAATGCGCCAGTTTCCTTGCTCCTGGATCAGTGTATAGCTTATCCAGAACCAGTGCCGTCCAGTTTCTTTGTAGACGGTGGTACCCATCGGCATTTCTTTGAGCGTGCCACTCAGTGGTGTCTCGCTGATTTCCAGGGACCAGGCAATTTCAATCTCTTTGCGGGCGTTGAGGTTTCTGCCGCCAAAGGTATTGGGAAGCCAGAGGGTTGGTGCCTTGGCCTCACGTTCGCGTACGTAGCCCAACTCGAAGCGGGTAGGATGGGCTTCTTTGGCCCATGTCCGACGTAGTTCCAACCATTCATCGCGCTCCATGCCATCGCGGATGTTGCTGTTGGCTGAGAGGAGATCATAGGCCAAGCCATAATCACCGAGCGACCAACCGCCAATGAAGGTAGCGACGACCTCATCAGGCTCCAATGTTGGATTGATAAAGGTCTGGCCGCGATCTTCACCCACATCCGTCGCCTCCCAGATCAGTTGATTGATGGTAGGCAGGTGATGACGATATTCTTTGTGTATAGGCGTATTGCGCCATTGGTTCGCGGAGCGAGCCTCAGCGAGCAGGCGGCGTCCTTCGGCGAGGGTGCAATCGGTAATCGTAATATCTGGCAATTGTGTGCGCATCTGCTGAACGCGTGTCTCGACGTTGCGTCTGGTAGTGTTTTCAGTGATATATTCTTTGATGCCGCCCTCCCAGAAATCGAGCAGGAAGGTCATCGAGCGAACTTCGCTGTAATCCAGTCCTTGTTCCCAACAGAGGACAAGCTGCATCTCGCCCTCTTCGCGTGATTGGGTGACGTACCCCTTCCAGAAGCGTGGCGCGTTGGCGACGGGTAGCTGGATAATGGGTGCGTGCGTCACCGGGGGCTGCCAATCCGGGTAAATTTTGGCTTCTTCGAGCCGTATCAATGAGCGGCGAGCCTCTTTGCGGATATTCTTATCCTGGCTCAGTTCGTTGATGGCAAGCAAGATGGCGGCAGAATCGGCACTGTGCTGGCGAGAGAGTTCTTTTAACAAAGCCCTCTGTGCAGCCTCGGATAAGTTGGTAATTGTTGAAAGAGCTGTTTCGGCCTGCTCCTGGCTTGCTGATTGGTACAAGTCCGCGGCAAGCAGTTGAAATTGAGCAAGGATTTGCTGTACCTGAGTGTTCTCTTCTACAGATAGTAAGGAATCGTTTTCTTTTTTTCGGGTCATGAGCTATGTTGTCCTTAGTAATGGCATAATTTCATTGTGTTCTTCCTGTCGATTGTATCACGAAGAGGGAGAAGAGTCGAGAAGCAAAAATGCAGTTGATGCCAGGATAAGGCTTAGCCTTATCCTGGCATCAACTGGCTCTGAACGATGCCGCATTCACGAATGGGGTTGGACGAAGTAGCGGAAAATGTGCGATGGATAGGCAAAGGCACGAATGCCAGCCGCTTCGGGTACGGGCGGGAAGGTTCCGGCCAGTGTTTGCGCCGCGGGAGTTATTTTGTAATTGCGTGCTGCTCCAGGTTGCGCTACTTTGTTGGCGGGTACTTTCGCGGCCATCAGTATGAACAGTGGGAAGGCGGCACAATAGAAGTAGGATGCCAGGCTGCGCCAGGCCACGAAGAGCGGCAAGACCGCGAGGAGCATGGCGGCCTCCGGGGCTTTCTTGCAGATGCGCCAATACCAGAGTAGGGAGGCGAGCATAGCGATTGCTTCCAGAGCACTATAGACCCATTTGGGGAAGAAAGGTAAGAGATGGGCTACGCTGAGATTGACGATGCCCACACCCATCGGGAACATCGGGTCGGCCATGGGGGCCAGTATGCCAGCAACCCATGCCTGTGGATTCCACAGGATAAAGGGCAGGTTAAAGGCAAGGCCAATGGTGCCGGCGATGAGCAGCCGGTAGACAACTTCTTTCAGGCCATAGTGGCGGAAGACCATGATCATATAGAATGGGATGAAAAACCACGCTATCTGTTTGCTGGCCAGGGCCAGGCCCAGGAAGAGGGCGGAACTCCAGCGTTTGTCACGCAGCAGCCAGACCAGGACGATGAGCAAGGTATAGAGGATGTCCAGGTTGCCGCCGATGGTGGAGACCCACATGGGTACATTGGCGATGGCTAGTACAACGAGCCATTTGCGCATCTCTGGACGAGCGACCTTCCAGGCAATGCCTAAGAGGACCAGGTAGCTCAGCAGGTAGAGTGGCAAGACGTTGTAATCTTTAAACCAGGCGAATGGTACCAGGGTGAGGAAGGAGAGCGCGGGATAGCTCACCTTCGACTCGAATTCCGGTGCTGTGCCTGCTTTCAGATCGGTATCGAGGACGGTCTGGAAATCGGTCATGGTGGGATAATCGGTGCTGTTGGCAAACTGCCCCTTCATCAGTGGTGTTGTCCAGTTGGGTTGAATGGGGAAGCGTCTGGCCAGATCGAGCATGTTAGAGTCGGTATATGGGTTGCGTCCCTCTAAAAGGAGCATGGCGGCATTGGTATCGAGCGAGGTGCCGTCATTGGAGAATTGTGGCGGCAAGAAGCTCATGACCACACTGCGCCCAAACTCGATACCTCCCGGAATGGTGAGGAGCAGAGTGAGGATGAGGATGGCCTTTTGCCAGCGACGAGGATGTTCTCGCGTCGCTTGCTGTTTCACGCTGCCTGGACGAAAGGCCATGGCCATGGCGAAGAAACTACCCAGGAACAAGGCAAAAGGAATGATGGAACCAATGGGTCCCAGGTACGGAATGTACCAATCGTGATCAATCTCGTTTAGCGATTGGAGAATGAGCGCGAGACCAATCCATACACTTTTGCGTTGTAGTTCAACGATAGTATAATTATCGGGCGAGACGTCTTTTGTAAAGAAGCCTTCTATTCTTCCGCGTACCCATTGATAGATGGTAGCGGTATAGTTTTTCTCGGGTTGAGTGGTCTGTGTTACGACAGATCGCAGTGCCATAATGTTGCGTGTATTGCCTCTCTTCTTGTCGGCTATCCTGGCGGGATAGAACCAGATCAGCATAGCGTGCAAGAGCAGACGCGTTTACCTTCCAACAGAGTACCGAGAAGGGAACAGTGTAAATAACCATCCAAGGGGTTTTCTCGGCCTGAGATTTAGAACGAAGTGGTAGAGAGTTGCGTCACAAAATGCATCAGGATTTTCAGCGGGTATGGAGATAGCTGGTTACAGAGAAGAGATAGGGAGGATGCACCAGCTAGAGGGATAAGCGGAAGTAGAGTTCATGATGTTTTAGCTCAAAGCCAAGTGACTCGTAGAGCCGAATGGCGGGGACATTGCTTTCCCAAACGTGCAGGTCAATGGCCGCTAAATGCTGCTCGGCGCGGGCAAAGGCAATGATATAGTGCATGAGGTGGCGGGCTAATCCATGTTTGCGATATTGTGGATGCACAACGACGCGTTTGATGTAGCCGATGGTATTGGTGGATATAGGTTGCTCTGCGTCCTCTGGCGGTAGCATGAGTTCGGCTTTGGCGGCGGCGACACCATTCAATTCGGCCAGGAAGATGAGCGTTCGCTCGTGGGTCGAGGGGTCTACCGAGCCGAAATATTGCTCCATGGCGCGAGGAATATCGCGTGTGGGCGATGTGCTGAAGCTATCGAGTAGCTCAATGGTGGCAATATCTTCGGGCGTTGCCAGGCGTATAACCAACGGCGCTGTTGGTGGGTCTTCAAGCATAAATATTTCCTATAGTACTTCTTACAGTTATGGCATTTTTTTGCGCGGCAGCATCAGAATGGAGACGAAGGCGTAGCCGGAGCAGATCAAAAGGAGCAGTCCATAAATTTTAGATTCGCCATCGCCTGGGGTGAAGAGCATAGATAACCCCCACCATAGAAAGCCGATAAAGACCGCAAATAATAGGAGTGTGCTGATGAATTTTTTGCTCATCGCGTAATTCTTTCTTGTCTGTGTGATGGATTGTGGGCAGTTGCTCTACCAGTCCTCAGTCCTATTATAGCATAACTCTGCTTTCAGATGTAGATAAGCAAGTTATGGGTACCTTGGGGTGGGGTGGATGGGCATTTCGCCGACGTGTTCTTTTGGTGGTGAGGGTTGAGCACGAGACCAGTTTTCTTTCCAGAGGTAGGCATGTGCGAGCATTTCCTCGGCACTTTTGCGGGAGAATTCGGTGACGTTGCCGCCCATGATGTGGGCGATTTCGCGGACGCGTTGCTCAGGGCGTAGTTCGTTGACGATGGTCATGGTGCGGCCATTGTAGATTTGTTTGTTGACATTGTAGTGGGTGTCGGCGAAGGCGGCGATCTGTGGTAGGTGCGTGACACAGATGACCTGGTGGTTTTGGGTGAGCATCCATAGCTTTTCACCGACGATTTGTCCGCTATGACCACTGATACCGGCGTCGATTTCGTCGAAGATGAGGGTGGGCGTGGCATCAGCGGCGGCAAGGATGGTTTTCAGGGCGAGCATGAGGCGCGACGTTTCGCCGCCGGAGGCGATCCTGGTGAGCGGTTTGAACGGTTCGCCAGGGTTGGGCGCGATGAGGAATTGGACGCGGTCGATGCCGGTGACATCGCAGGCGTACAATTGCTCTGGTTGGTCGTTGATGCTGGCGGGTACGCCTTGCTCATCGGGTAGCTGGGTGATGTCAACCAGGAAGCCAGCGCGTTTCATATTGAGGTCGTTGAGCTGTGCTTCCATGGCGGTAGCGAGAAGGGTGGCGGCGGTGCTGCGCCGCTCTGAGAGTTGTTGGGCAAGTTGACCGATCTCAGCGCGGAACTGGCCGTCCTGCTGCTGGAGCCGGGCAATGATCTCGTCGCGGTTAATGATGTTTTCGAGTTCAGCCTGGGCTTCCTCGGTATGGTGCAGTATCTCTTCGATGGTTGAGCCGTATTTGCGCTTCAATTTAGCAAGCTGGTCGAGGCGGTCTTCGATGTCGGCAAGTCGGCGCGGATTGTCTTCGATGTCGGTTTCGTAGCTGCTGATGCCAGCGGCCACATCTTCCAGGCTGTAGATGGCCTCGGCGAGGTTATCAGCATATTCTTGCAAACTTGTGTCGAGGCGGGTTAGCTCGCTCAAACTGCGTTGCGCAACGCGTAACTGGTCAAGGGCAGGTTTGACTTCATCGCTGCCGAGGTCGGCCCCTTTGATGGCACCATAGACGGCGAGGCAATGTTCGCGCAAACTTTCAGCATTGTTGAGGACTTTGCGTTCCTGTTCCAACTCCTCAATTTCGCCGGGTTGTAGTTCGGCCTTCTCAATCTCTTCGATCTCATAGCGCAGGAATTCGGCGCGGCGGGCCTGTTCGCGCTCGTTTTGTTGTAGGGATTGCAGCGTTTTGCGGGCGTTGCGCCACTCGGTTACTTTGGTGCTCAGTTGGGTGCGTAGTGGTAGCAGTTCGGCATAGCGGTCAAGGAAGTTGACGTGCTGCTCTGGTCGGAGCAGGCTCATATGTTCACTCTGGCCATGAATATCGACCATCCAGCTGGCGACCTGCTGGAGCACCTGTTGCGAAAGGGCGCGTCCATTGATGCGGGCGACGGTGCGGCCTGAGCGGAAGATATCACGGGAAAGGATGAGTTGTCCATTCTCTGGTGTGATGTCGTATTCGTGCAGGAGTGCGGCAAGAGCCACGCTGGCGTCGGCACTGGTGGCATCGGTTTGGCCATGTTGGATACGCTGTAAACTGTGGGCTTCGGCTTGTTCCAAAGCTTCGAAGACGGTATGCGTGCCATTGTCGCCATTGTCATTGTTGGTCGCGAATGGTTGCCAGTCGTCGGTGATGGGTGGCAATGTGGACGATGCAGGCAAAGAACCGATGGAGAAGACGCCTTCGACGGTGGCACGTTCAGCACCGGTGCGTACAAAATCCGCGCCGATTTTGCCCCCCAGGAGGGCGTTGACGGCGTCGATGATGATTGATTTGCCCGCGCCCGTCTCGCCGGTAAAGACATTGAACAGGCGATTGAGTCGCAGGTGTAAACTATCGATGATAGCGAAATCTTTGATGGTTAATTCAAGTAACATAGTATTTTGTGGCTAACTGCTTAATCATCCTCGGTTTTCAGTTTGGCGTTGATGATCTGGTAAAAATAGGTCGGCGGTCTACGTCTAAGAAACTGTGTAACATACTGGCTTTTGTGAACGGTAATCGTCGCGCCATTTTTTATCTCGCGGTTCATCTGGCCGTCGGCTGAGAAAACGCCATCCTGCGAGCCGGTGAAAATCTGCATTTTGATCTTGGCTTCAGGTGGCAGGATCAGCGAACGATCGGAGGCGAGATGGGGTGCGATGGGTGTAATGACGGTACTTTGCACCTGTGGATGGAGCAACGGGCCATCAACGGCCAGGTTATAGGCGGTTGAACCCGTGGCGGTCGAGATGATGGTGCCATCGGCAAAGGTGGTGTTGTAATAGTACTCGTCAATCCACGTTTTAATTTGTACGACGCGAGGCCATGTGCCACGAGCGATAACGATGTCGTTGAGAGCGAGAAACTCCTCGTGCAATCCATCCTGTTCGAGGGACGCGTGCAACATGGAACGCGTATCAACCCATACTGATTCATCTCCGTTCAGGTAATAAGGAAGCTTTGCTTGTATTTCACCAGGTTCAAGCTCCGTCAGAAACCCTACGCGCCCAAAATTGACGCCGAGTATAGGGATGCCGGAAAAAGCGCAAATGCGGGCGGCATGCAGGATAGTGCCGTCTCCACCTAAAACAAGAGCCATGGCAACTCCGTTGAGTGAGGGGTCGGGCGTCTCTTCTCCCTCGTAACGGGTGTCGATGCTACGTACCTCATACCCTTCTTTTTGTAAAAAGGGGATGAGTTGTTGGGCAACGTCTGAGGTATCTTGTTTGCGGCCCTGGTAAAATATTGCAATCGCCTTCACAGAAAATACTATCTCCCGTATGAGCACTTCTAGCCTTTGTAATGGTACGCCATGAGTGGTAGGTTGTCAACACCAGGGCGACCGTAAGGCAGGGCTTGTGAATTATTGCCAGGGCGACCGCGAGGGGGCGAGTTTCCCAGGGCGACCGCGAGGGGGCGAGTTTCCCAGGGCGACCGCGAGGGTCGCCCCTACTATACTATTCTTAGAGCACTACCGATTTCTGGCACTGCTCTCTTTCAGGATGTGAGAATGGTGATGACCTGGGGAAAGGCTATCTGGGCGCGTTCAGATAGTTCCTGGTCGGTGACGCGACCGATGGGATGGAGAATTTCCGCGAAGGGGAAACCTGCCATGCCAAAGGTTTGGGCGGTCATACGGGCGGAGGTGGCGAATTGTTCGGTGCAAATTACTGCTGCCGCTTTGCCACGCCGTTCAATCATTAATCCATCGTACACACTGCACGAACTGCATGACCCTCAATCACCAATGCCGACGAGCACAGCGTCACATTCGGTGACTACCTGATCGAGGAGGTCGGAGGGAGCTGGACGATAGGCACTGGCTTTGCGGTAATAGTTGATGGTTAGGTCAGGATGGTCGGCTTTGACCAGCGTTCCAATTTCTTGTAAGAGCTTATCTGAGTTCCGTTTGCCATTGTCGAGCAGTCCAAGCACCCGAATGTGGGCCGGACGCGCTACACGCTCGACGCGCTGGGCCTCTACCTCTAAGGTTGGGTCGAGGACGATAAATTTTTCTGGCATTGTTTGTCTCCTTATCTGTTGGGTGATGATACTGGTATTGGGTGACATTTCCAGGGCGACCGCGATGACATTTTCAGGATCGGATGACATTTCCAGGGCGACCGCGATGACATTTTCAGGATCGGATGACATTTCCAGGGCGACCGCGATGACATTTTCAGGATCGGATGACATTTCCAGGGCGACCGCAAGGGTCGCCCCTACTATACTACGGCTTCGTAGGCCGATTTGTGCAATTTATGTGGTTGCTATGGTTGGTTTGTTTAACAGTCGATGCATAGGCCGACGGCTCTGGTGATGGGTCGCGAGTCGGCTCCGGCGGCCCAGGGTGGGATGACGGCAGAGAAGCCGCCAGCTTTGCCGCCAGCCGTCACAATCAAGAGGTCGTCTGGTGTGGCGATGTTATGGTAGCTGGTTGCGGCATCCTGCTCGGTGATGGCCTGGTCGGGTAGGCCCGAAAGCCGTTTGAAATCCGCTAACGGGCGTACTGCTCGCTGGTACACGGCCTCGCGAATCTGTGCTTTTGTCCAGCCTTCGTGCTGGAAGATACGCACATGTTCGGGGCAAAGTACGAGCACCCAGTTGCCACCCATGTACATTGTGCCCATCATGGTGTTGGCAATGGAGCCGACGAGGCGTTCACTGGTGCCACCGGCCTGGCTGTTGACGTAATGCGGTGCCTCGCCCGCGAAGACGGTGACGGCACTGACATCGGGCGGCATACCACGATCGATGCTGAGCGGTTGCCAGGGATTGCCCTCTTCGTCTTCGGCGATGCAGTAGCTATACTTGCCGGGATGGCCGAGGCAGCTTTTGTCGAGGACACCGGGAATGGAGCCGCCGACATTCATTAAGATGAGGCGGATGGCTCGGCCAATGGTGGCATTTGCTCGCACGCCTGGGCCGAAGCAGTTGACGCCACTATTGATGTTAAGCTGCTGCACGACTGGCCCGTTGACGATGAGGAGCGGTGCGGTGCCGCCAGTGGTGGCCGAGATGCCGTGCAAGTTGAAGGCTTCCTGGCACATGGCCTCGATGGCCGCGACTATGACGGGCATGTAATTGGGGAGGCAACCAGCCATGACCGCGTTGATGGCGACCTTTTCCGCGGTGATGATGCGGTTGCGTGCGGGGATCATGCCCAGGATGTCGTCGGGGAGCTTGCCAGCGTATTCCAGGAATTCTCGTACCTTTTTTGGCGTAGGTGGGACAACGGGTAGGCCGTCTGTCCAACCCTGCTGGTAGAAATACTCCATGGCTTCAGCCGGGTCGGACAGTTCGATATGGCGGGAGGTGAGCGTCATCTCTCCCATGGCAGCGTTTTCCTGCGTGGTAGACACGAGAGAGGGGCTTTGTGTTGTGTCCATGAATGGGTTCCTTATAGATGAATGAATGTAAGTCACAACAGCCGGATATGTTCTTAATGATAGCACAAAGCTAGTGCATGGAAATGTAAAACATTCAGTCAGAATGTTGGAGCTTTTCTTCGGCCAGCCACAACGCCTCTTCCTTTGAATGGACGGTGCCTTCGGCCTGGGCTTCGGCTATCTGGTCGAGCAGTTGGCCGATGAGGGGGCCGGGGGTGAGGTTGAGGCGGCGCATGAGTTCTTCGGCGCTGATGAGCTGCGGGGGTATGACGCTGGCGCGATCTCTGATATAGCTGCTGAGGAGCAGGCAGACGGTGGTGATGTGCTGCTCCCAGGAGGCGATGGTAACGGCTTGTTGCTCAGGGGTGCCGAACGTGGGGCCGCGTGTGGCGATGTGGTCGGCCAGCGAGAAGAGAGCCACGGCAATGCCGGTTGGGCCGAGATCGACAAAGTAGCGACGAATGGCACGAGGGGTGATCGCGGTACCTTGCTGGCCCAGTTGGCCGGGACGCATGTGATGGGATGTGACTTGTTGGACGAGGCGACGATCCTGTGTGTTGACGCTGAGGCGTTTCGTGATATGCTGCACAAGTGGGACGCCGGCTTGTGGATGACCATAGAAATGGATATGGTCGTTTTCATCGATGGTATACGTGGCAGGTTTGCCGATGTCGTGTAGCAAGGTGGCAAGCTTCATGGGTGGCGATGTGAGCATGGCGCGTTGGAAGATGCCCTGCTCTTCGGCTTCGATGAGCAGTTGTTGGATGGTGACGAGGTTGCACGCTGCATGGTTCTCTAATGGAGATTGTTGGATTACGGCGGGCGATTGTTGAAGCAGGGTTGCCAGTTGTTCAATAGCTCTGACTGCTTGTATCGAGTGGTCCAGGACATCCCAATAGTGCGGTTGTGGTTGAGCCATGCCTCTGGCCGGTATGAATTCGGGTATGAGGGTGGTCAGGAGGCCATGGGCATCGAGAAATTGGAGGCGTTCTGCCGCTCCATTGGGTGCCAGGATAGCATATAGTTCGTCGTGGATGCGCTCGGATGCGACCTGGGGAAGCAGGGGTGAGTCGCGCATGAGTAGCCCCTCTGTGCTACTGTCGATGCTCAGGTGGTAGCGCATCATGAGGCGTACGGCACGCAACATGCGCAGCGGGTCATGTTGGAAGACGTGGCTATCGACGGCTTTCAGACGGCGGGCTGCGATGTCCGCGAGGCCATGCAGTGGGTCGATGAGGCGCATAGTTTGTATGGGATCATTAGCGGTGAGGTGACGCACGACATCTTCGAGTGGGGCCGCGATGGCGTTGATGGTGAAGTCGCGTTGGCGCAGGTCATTTTCCAGGCTACGGCCTTTGAGGGGCGCAATATCGAAGATGATTTCTGTGCTTTCCTCTGCCGAGGATGGGGGGATGATGACGCGACTGGCTTTTTCGTGCAGGTGGGCGTAGTGTCCGTGCAGCTTGTCGGCCAAGAGGCGTGCAATACTCGGGACATCTCCGGTGGTGACGATGTCCCAATCGCTACACGGTTCTGCCAATAAGATGTTGCGCAACGAGCCGCCGACAAGGTACGCTTGCTGGTGCAAGCTTTGAAAATGTTCCGCCGCTCGTTGTAAGAGTTGCAATACACGGTTGTCCAAGTTGACTGGTTCGACTTTCACATTAAGATTGCTGCTATGCTAGCTCCGCCTAGTATTGTATCACGAAGGTGGGTTGCTATTTTATCTTGTCGAGGACTACGAGTACTACCACGAAGATGGTAAAGCCGGTAATGCAGAAGCCAACCAATCCAGCTGTGCCACCTATCATAATCAGGAAGAAGAAGGCGAACGGGAAAAACATGAACAGAGAAATTATAGCCATGATGATACGCAGAATGTTTTTGTCGCGTGGCTGCTGTTGGGGATAGATTTTCCCGCCTGGTTCTTCCATCCTTAGCCGTTGGACAACGCGCTGTGCCACGGCGTCGGCAAAATCGTCGTCAAACGCTGGTGTTGGCGATGTGTATGATGGTGCATATTGCTGCTGGGCATATGATTGGTTGCCGGTATATTGTCCGTAATTAGAGTCCAGGGGTTCGCTTGATTGCTTTGGTGGTGTCATTGGTGGTTAATCCTCCTGCCTGGCTGGATTATTTTGCTTTTAATGTTATTACGGATGGGTGGGGGGAGAGGTTGTAGAGAGGACAGATCAGTTGGTTGTGATGGATGTGACACTTGTGACGGAAGTTATGGTCGATGGTCGGGGCAGACGGGACATTGTAGTGATTGAGACACTTGTGACATCCTTTTTTGATGGAACAGAGGAAGAGAATGTTGGTAGTAGAGGGGATACATGGGACACTTGTGACGGATGTGACATCTTTTTTCGATGGGGTATAAGGAACATATAAGATGTCGGTGACAGATGTGACACTTGTGACCCTTTTTTTGGTGGGATAGAGGGAGAGAATGTTGGTAGAGGGGACAGATGGGACATTGGTGACGATTGGGACACTTGTGACCCCCTTTTTTTGATGGGATAGAGGATGTTGGTAGTAGAGGTATACGGATGGATGCAAGTTCTGACAAGGTGTAGCCTTGTGTTGATTATAGTGTACCATATTTCGAGGTAGCAAGCAAGAGGTGAATTGGGGCGTGAAAAGCCTTTATGACATGTTCTTATGCCAAGAGATTAGCGACGGCGACGAGCATCTTCACGAATGGATTGCAGGTTAAGCACAATCAAAATCTTCTCTACAGTAGATATTAGCATGGAAGATGCGGATGAATCACGAAATTGGGATCATTGGACTGGCTCTAAGCTTTCCTACACCATCAAAAGCAAGGCAAACTCACTTCTCAAACCATCTTCAATAGTGTAGTATTAGTAGGCCATAGCGATGATCTAGAAAATAAGCGTTAAGATGTTACACTTTGATCTAGCACTATTCGTTATAGAAAAGCATCCGTCGGAATTTTGTTCTTATATTTGTACCGATGCGCATAAGGAGTAGTTCATGAGTAGCCTAATAATTTTAGGAAATATAAATCGCTTCACATTTGCAAATTCTATCATTGCTGCGAACAGTATCTCATTGGAGAAATTTGGAAAACCCTTTACTAACATCTTTGTAATACATTCTATTGATTCGCAGCAAAGGTTATCTCAAGAACCAGACTGGATGGAAGAACTAGAAAAAAACAACATTAGCCGAGAATTACTAACACAAAAAGTGATCGAAATCGACTTTACATCTCGATCTATCGAAAGATTTGTAGAATTTATCGAGTTTATAGTAAATAGTGTCTTAGTTAGTGACCCAAGTTTGATTGTGGACCTTACTAATGGAACCACAGTACATAAAAATTTGTAACTACTTAGGTCTCCTCCCGACTTGCGAAAGGAGAGGAAACGAGCTAAAGTATAGCTATGACGAAAGATGAAGAACTGCAAGCCCTTCGAGAAGAAAATCGCCTGCTCAAAGCCTTGGTAGCGA
>JBPCJY010000025.1:0-1263 GCA_051004815.1 Ktedonobacteraceae bacterium | reverse complement strand
TCGGTCAGGATAGGAAAGTTTGCCTCGAATCTTGCGGAGTATGCTTCTGCCACATTCGCAGTGTATCCTAAACCGTTGACCACAATCGGGCGTGTCGCGACATTGCGGAACTCGACTAGGTTTTGTGGCGCGGTTCGCAGCGTCTCGTTCTGACGATGCAGCGTGGCTATGGCGCTCTGTGAGGCGAGATAATCGACGTCGCTGGCATTCGCCAGGCGCGTCAGAATACTGGTTTCGATCAGATAAGCCATTAATCGTGATCCTGGTAGATGCCCTCACTACTGACGGCCTCATCTGAGAGTGACACGCCTGTATGGACGCCAATGCCTAAAATACGTCTTTCCCACTCATCGCGTGGTTCCAGATCGTAGCCCTTCGTGTTTTCTGGCGCTAAGGCCAACTTCTCTCGCACCGCCTCCAGAACAATGTCTTCCGGTGTTTTGCCGTCCCGGCGCGCTTCTTCGGCTAATGCCACTTCCAACTCAGGTGCGATTGTAACAGTCATTTGTATTTACTCCTAGCCATTAGTCGTGGTACTGATAGATGCCTTCACTGCCCGCCTGCTCATCGGTCAGAGAGATGCCGCAGTTGGTACCAATGTTCGCCAGCCGCCGCTCCCAATCGTCTCGCGGTTCTATCCATGGGACAGACGGACGCATCTGTTTCGCAACGAACATCTCGCGCAGGCTGTCCAATACCAGCGTTTCGGGGCTGACGCCTTGCTGACGCGCCTGCTCGGTAACTCTGCCTATTGATGTCTGCTTGCCTTCGGGCAAGAGTTGGAACGTCAAGTTCCCTGGTCAAAGCCCCTGGGTTTAGCCACGGGGATAAGTTACCTCATCTCAGATGGATTATATGATACCCGCTCACTCCCGAAGCGCCGCAACAAGATTGCCTTATGCCTGGCGGCCTCACGGCCAATCTCTTCTGCGCCCGCACCTGCCTGGTGCAAGGCGAGAGCGGCGAAGCCGGGCAAAAGGTGGCAGTATGGCGTCAGGTGCAGTGAGTGTTAGGCCTCGCCGTGTGTACCTTTTGTCCCCGGATGCCGACGTGACGACTCAAACTTGGTTCGTAGGATAGAACTGATATAGCGGTTTTTGGTAGTCGGCTGCGCTTCACATCTTTCTAACAGTTCCCGTGCTTGAGCCTCATACTCAAGGTTTGGCGGAGAGTATAGGCAGAAGTCGGGCACAAGCGCCGCCTCCGGCATTTGTGCAAGAGCAAAGCACTCCACATCGCTCAACACCTCATCCAATACCACCC
>JBPCJY010000024.1:0-28326 GCA_051004815.1 Ktedonobacteraceae bacterium | reverse complement strand
GAAACGTCTTTCTCATACTGTACAGTATAGCACATTTTTAGGTAGATTGCAAGTGTTACCTAAAAACAACAGTGTGCCTTATATCCCCATGTCTCTGCGCCAGGGGGCTTACGGCACCTATGCTAATATCATCGAAATTATGACATCAAGCACGTCTGGGGGCAATAAAGACAAAGGTACAACCATATCAGGAGCCTTCCAGGACGCCATTCTAGGCCGATCACATCGTGGGCCAGATATCAATTATCGTCAGGTCTGGGCGCGTATGGTTAGCTAGTTGATTGTAAAATCGGAAGTTGCACTTGGCTGGAACGGCAAAGCCATTTGGGTTGTGCAAGATGTTCTTGTAGATTATATCAGCAGATCAACAGGCTTGAATGTCCATAAGTTTGTCTCGGAACACACATCAGAAGTAAACATGCTCAGTTTCTCCTTTAACGAGGCATTTAGAAATTCAGCAGGAGTTATCGAATTGAGCAACGGTAAGCTGTTTGCTGGCCCCATCTCACACAATGAAATAAATCACCAACCTATTGCACCTGGCTTCCAAGATATGGTACGCACCCCTGTACGACCATCATTGCGGCGACTGATAGAGACATTAGCACAACGTAAACCAGTTAACGAAGTAGTAGTGCCATAATGAGAAGGGCAACCTTGGCGATTGCCCTTCTCATTATGGCTTATCTCAATCTACAAATCCACACCCTACGGATATACCCCACGGATCTCCGTCGCCTCGGCGACACGCGCCACCGCGAGGAGGTACGCACCCATGCGCAAGTTGGATTCTTGTTGCAGGGCTTTCTCGCGCACAGCCCGGTAGGCGCGGAGCATAATCGTTTCCAGGCGATCATTGATCTCGTTTTCGGCCCAGAAGAAACGTTGCAGGTCTTGCACCCACTCAAAGTAGCTGACCGTTACACCACCAGCATTGGCCAGGATATCTGGTACAACCGTGATGCCACGATCATTGAAGATATGATCAGCTTCCGGCGTCGTGGGGCCGTTCGCGGCCTCGATAATCAGGCGAGCGCGTACCTGGGCAGCATTCCTGCCGGTAAGTTGGTTTTCCAGGGCGGCGGGTACCAGGACATCGCAAGGCAATACCAGCAGTTCACTATTAGTAATGGACTCGGTGTTGGGCAAGCCTTTTAATGTGCCATGTTCCTTGGAATAGTGCAAGGCGGAGTGGACATCGATACCATTCGGATTATAAACAGCACCACTGATATCGCTCAATCCAATGACCTTACAACCAATTTCGTGGAGCAGGCGAGCGGAGATACTGCCAACATTGCCAAAGCCCTGTACCACCACACTCGCATCTTCTGGCCGCATGCCCATGTCCTTCATCGCCTCGCGAGCCACCACCTGTACGCCACGAGCAGTCGCTTCGAGTCGTCCTTCACTGCCGCCAATAGCCAGGGGCTTACCAGTGATTACCGCGGGAACGGAGTAGCCCTGATGCATCGAGAAGGTGTCCATCATCCAAGCCATAATCTGCGGGTTGGTATTCATGTCAGGGGCGGGAATATCGCTGTTCGGGCCAATGAGGATAGAAATTTCGGTGGCATAACGGCGCGCAAGGCGTTCAAGCTCCGCACGAGACATTTTGGACGGGTCACAGATGACGCCGCCTTTAGCTCCGCCGAATGGAATACCAACCACGGCGCATTTCCACGTCATCCACATTGCCAGAGCGCGTACCTCGTCTAGCGAGACTTCGGGGCTAAAGCGAATGCCACCCTTCGCCGGACCACGATTAATGTTGTGCTGTACACGATAGCCGGTGAACATTTCCACATCGCCGTTGTCCAGGCGCACCGGAAAATTTACAATGAGTTCGCGCTTCGGCTTACTTAAAATAGCTCGCATCGCTTGCGAGAGTCCGAGACGGTCGGCAGCCTCATCGAACTGCGCAATCGCCACAGCATAGGGATTTCCAATATCAATAGCCACGGGTGAAGAACCTCCTTACGGTTTGACCAAGCATTGGTCACATATGCAGCATTGCATAATGAAGCGTCATTACTTCGCACACGTTTCTCGACGAGAACCTGTGTATGACAAAATCGCAATACAGTAAAGCCCACCTGACTACTCGCGAATTTGGGCATCAACCAGGCGGTGGTACAATGCAAATCTTGACTTGTGGCGGGCTTTTACTTCAAATGTCACTTTTAGTATAACATCTAAACAGAGTGGCTTTCAAGTTGCGCGACACCCTCACTTTAAGGTGCAGGGGCCGATTTGACTCAAACAATTCATACACTCGCGATACCTCATGCATGTTGGAGCAGGTACACGTCCGACCAATCGCCAAAGTAGAGGCCATTGGCATTCAGGCTTACCCCGTGTACCCACGAAGGGATAATCGCCGCCATTGTCTCATGGTCGAGCGGGAGCCACCCAACATCCGCAATGACAATCTGCTCCGCCTGGGCATAAAGCGAGAGACGTTCAGTACCAGATATCTTATCCGCCAGGATCACGAGCTGATCAAAGGTAGGATTGCTCCAATTACCAACATTCCCAGGAGCTGTCGAGAGCAGATTCAATGCCAGGCAGTCATATGGATCGGCGAAGTCCGCCGCCCACTGTGTAAAGCCGAATTGTATTTGCCGGTTGGATGTCTCCGTGCTGTAGGCGGTTGGCTCGACTGAGCGCAACGTCACCGTGATCCCTAAGGCATCTTGCCACATTTTTTGTAGAGCGACCGCCTCCTTCTGGGAAACCTGCGAGTTGGCATAGGAAAAGGTAATCGGTGGCACAGTCGTCAGGTCGGGATAGACGGATTGAAACAGTGTCTTCGCCTGGTTTTTATCATAAGGAAGGCCGCTATACTTCTGCACGTAGCCAGGCATCTCCGACGGGATAATGGTATCAGCGGGTACCACCGCATCGTTGAAAATCGTATGGGCCAGGGTCGCTTTATCGGTGGCATAGGCAAAGGCCAGGCGCACGATGGCATTGTCAAACGGCGGCATTTTCGGATTGAAGAAGAGTGCATCCGTTTGAAGCTGTGTGCTGCGCGTAAAGCCTGGCAATCCTTTGGCCGAGGTCTGGTCGGTAGGTGTAATATTCCAGGTAAAATCATATTGTCCGGCGGAGTACGTCTTGAAAGCGATAGACGGATCATACTCGAAAGCCATATTCACGCTTGTCAATTTTGTCTTTGCGCCGTAGTAATAGGGATTGGGTACCAGCACCATCTTGACGCTGTGATCCCACTCTGTAATCATAAATGGTCCCGTGCCGACCCCATTCCCAACAACATGGTTAGGCCAATCCGACTGCCCATATTGCGCTATCAACTGCTTATTTACTGGAAAAAAGAGCGGATCGGTGAGCATTTGCAGAAAATATGGCGCGGAATGCTGCAATGTAATCTGTAATGTTAAGGCATCAATAGCCTTGACGCCGCTTAACGTTTTCGTCTTACCCCGTATAATATTATTTGCTCCAACAATAACACCTTCAAAAAAGCTGGCTGAACTCGATTGTACTTCCGGTAGCAAAGAACGAGTCAAGGTATACACATAGGTCTGCGCTGTTACAGGGGTGCCATCGGAGAAAAAAATGTTTGGCTTGAGATGAAAAGTATAGATAGTATTGTCCGGGGAAATATCCCATATCGCCTGGTCGGGTACCACATTCAAATTGATATCATCTTTCACCAACCCACTATAGACCATATTCAAGATTACACTGGTATTGGCGTCCGATACTAAGGCTGGATCCAATGGTGCGCTATCTGCGATACCCGCGTTGGGGAAAGTTAACACCTGTTTGGTGGCCAATTTTGGTCCGCTATTTTTACTAGTTGCGGTAGGAGTAGGAGGATTGCTAGCACCATTGCTACAAGCCGAAAGGAACAGCAGCATACATAGGAAGAGGAATACAAGAGATATGCTCTTCCTGCTTCTCTTTACCCCGAAATTGCTCATCTTTCTGCCCTCATCTGACCTCATAAGAATGGGCGACCACGAAGGTCGCCCTGCTCTGGTAACTTCGCTCATGCCGCGCATGAAGGAATAGTCAATGTTGTAATACGTACACGTTGGACCAATCGCCAAAGTAGAGACCATTGCCGTTCAAGGTCACACCATGAAGCCAGGATGGGATAATCGCGGCCAACGCCTCGTGATCGATCGGCAGCCAACCGACTTCTGAAATGGCAATCTGCTCTGCCTGATTATACAACTTGATGCGTGCATCACCAGAACTTTGCTCCGCCTGACTGACCGTTTGCGCAAATGCCGCGTTGTTCCATTCACCGCTGTTGTTGTTGGCGTTGGGCAGCAGATTCAACGCCAGCCAGTCATAAGGATCGGGGAAGTCCGCACCCCATTGCGTAAAGCCAAACTGCACCTGGTGATTGGCTGTCTGTGTATTATACGCGGTTAAGTCAACCGGACGCAGGTTGACATGGATACCGAGCGCGTCCTGCCACATCTGCTGCAAAGTCGCGGACTCGGCTGGCGTCACCTGCGAATTCGGGTAGGAAAATGTAATGGGCGGCACCTTACTGACGTCTGGATACACGCCCTGTATCAGAGATTTGGCCTTCGCCTTATCAAATGGCAGGCCCGGATAATTGGGTTGGTAGCCAGGCATGCCCGGCGGAATGATCGTCTGTGCTGGCACGACAGCATCTTTGAAAATCGCATGCACCAACAACGGCTTATCAATGGCATAGGCAAAAGCCTGGCGCACCGCCACATTATCAAACGGTGGCATCTTGTTATTAAAAAACAGCAGGTCTGTTTGGAGCAAAGACTTACGTGTGAAGCCCGCCATACTCTGCGCACTCGCCTGCTCTGCTGGGATAATATTCCAGACAAAGTCGTACTCTTTGGCCTGGTAGGCCTCGAAGGCCGTGTGTGGATCGCTGACGAAGGACATATCAACTTCGGTCAGCTTTGTTTTCGCACCATAATAATGAGGGTTGGGTACCAGTACCATTTTCACCTTGTGGTCCCACTCTTTGACCATGAACGGTCCAGTTCCGACAGCACTACCCGCCACATGATTTGGCCAATCGGTCTCTCCATACTGGTCGATGACGGCTTTATTCAAGGGAAAGTAGAGGTAGTTTGTCAGGACTTCCAAGAAATAGGGGGTGGGCTGCGTCAGCGTGATCTGCAAGGTCTGGTTATCCACTGCCTTCACACCAGCCAGAGTCGTGGTCTTCTTGGAGTTTACATCCATAGCCCCCACGATATTGCCCTCGAAAAAGGTGGCAATCGGTGAATTCTCGGCTGGCAGCAAAGCACGAGTCAATGTATAGACGTACGTTTGAGCAGTTACAGGGGTACCATCTGAGAAAGTGATACCCTGCTTGAGATGAAAGGTATACACCTTATTATCAGGAGAGATATCCCATGTCGCCTGGTCTGGCACCACGTTTAAGTTAACGTCTGATTTGACAAGGCCACTATAAATCATACCTGCCACTTGAGCCGTATTGGCGTCTGGCCCTTGCGCGGGATCAAGAAACGCACTATTCGCATCGGCAATGCCAACATTAGGGAAACGCACTAGCTGCGTCGTTGCTAATGTAGTGCTCGTTGTGGTAGGCGTTGTGCTACCACCACCACAGGCGACCACTGCCAGCACCAATACACAGAGGAAGAGGAAGGGAGCAGATAAACGTCGCAAGTGTATAGGCATGCTTTGATAATACACTATTGGCCTCGCTTTCCAGGACAACATGAAGGGTCTACACGGAGGGTCAACTTTGCAGCATATTGTACTACTTTTACAACATGAGAGACAAGCAACCCTTCCTATTGGCAGATATTTGGAGATAAGGGCTGTCATTCCGAGCGGAGCGAAGAATCTCTGGTCGACCAGCAGACAGATTCTTCGCTCCGCTCAGAATGACAGCCAGGACATCTCTCAGTCCGCTCACGGGAACTCTTCTCTCCAAATGTCTTTCCTATTGGCTCCCATTCTTCCCCCATTGCCTTTTGCTAAAGGTGGACAAAGCAAGGCAAAACTGACTATAATGAAGGTAGATTATAATACTGTTCAACGGCGAACAGGAGGAAACATATGCATATTCGTGTGATTGGTGCCCCCATGGATTTAGGGGCGGACAGACGGGGCGTAGATATTGGCGCGAGCGCAATTCGCTATGCTGATTTAAATGAACACTTGCGCAGCCAGGGCCACACCGTTCATGATACAGGTAACTTGTTTGTTCCCCAACCTGAAAGTCAGTCGATCGGCGACCCCAAGGTCAAATACCTGGAATCTATTGTACAAGTCTCTGAAGAATTGGCAAATATCGTATCCTCAACCCTTCAGGCACAAGAGTTCCCCCTGGTTCTCGGTGGAGACCACAGCATTGCGCTTGGTTCTCTCGCTGGTGTAGCTCGTATACATAAGGACGTAGGCGTGCTGTGGATCGACGCCCACGGCGATTTTAATACGGACCAGACGACTCCTTCTGGCAACATCCATGGCATGATCCTGGCAGCATTGGCGGGCCTGGGCCATACCCAGCTAACCCAGATGGGAGGGTGGTCGCCTAAAATTCATACCCAGACGATTGTCATTGTTGGCGCACGCGACCTTAATACAAGGGAAAAAGAACTGTTACACGCCAATGCTATTCATGTCTTCACTATGTCCGATATCGATCAGCGTGGCATCTCCGAGGTCATGCAGCAAGCATTGACGATTGCCGGGCAAGGCAACGATGGCATTCATCTTAGCCTTGATATGGATGCATTGGACCCGAAAGAGGCCCCTGGCGTGGGTACACCGGTGCGCGGTGGACTAACCTATCGTGAAGCTCACCTTGCCATGGAACTTATCGCTGACTCAGGTCAACTGGTTGCCATGGATGTGGTAGAGGTCAACCCTATTCTTGACCGTGAAAATGCAACGGCCCTACTCGCGGTTGAACTGGTACTTTCAGCCCTTGGCAAGAAGATATTTTAGGATATCAGCGTGCTAGCTGCGGTTTCCAGTGCCATATCGTTCTACAATAAAGTCAGCATAGAAATAAGCAAAGGAGGAAAGGTAGGTAGCAAAGAGGCTGCTTGCCGCATATACTATACTATGGATGCAAAAGAACTCTTCATGAACGGACAGTTCGTACCTGTTGAACAAGGTGTGATTTCGGTACGAACGCATGGTTTTGCCTATGGCACCGGATGTTTTGAGGGTATTCGCGGATACTGGAACGAGGAAGATCAGCAAGTCTACCTTTTCCGCCTCCGCGAACACTACCAGCGCCTGTTACTTTCGTGCAAAATTCTGCAAATAGAGCTTCCCTACACGATAGACCAGCTCATAGAGATCAGCATAGAACTCGTGCGCCGCAATGGGCAGCGACAGGATGTCTACCTCCGTCCCGTGGCATACAAAGCCGCACAGAGCATTGGTGTGAGTCTGCACGGTCTCCAGGATGCCTTTATTCTTACGGCGGAGCCTGTTGGCAACTACATTGATATCGCTGGTCTACGCTGCGGCGTCTCTACATGGCGGCGTGTCGATGATAACGCGATTCCAGCTCGTGCGAAAATTATTGGCTCGTATGTCAACTCAGCCTTCGCCAAAAGTGAGGCCATTCAGAACGGCTTCGATGAAGCTATCATGCTCAACCAGGACGGACATGTCTCGGAGGGCAGCGCGGAAAACATCTTTTTGCTCATGAACGGTGAGCTTGTCACACCCGCCGCGACCGAAAATATTCTGCTCGGTATCACGCGCTCTACCATCATGGAGCTGACAACGCGCGAACTTGGGCGCATCACGCGTGAACGGCAGGTAGATCGCACCGAACTCTATGTAGCTGATGAGATTTTCTTGTGTGGCACCGGTGCCCAAATCGCGCCAGTCGTCAGTGTCGATCATCGCCTCGTTGGCACCGGAGAAATTGGCCCCATCGCCAATACCATCCAGCAACTCTACTTCAACGTCGTGCGTGGTCGCATACCCGAATATCGTGACCAGTGGTGTTCTCCAGTCTATGCGCAAGAGCGCGTACTAGAGCATCAAGAGTATTAGACTAGCAGAAAGTTTTTCATTGAAGCACAAGAAGGGGGTATGCAGCGACGCTGCATACCCCCTTCTTGTGCTTCAGTAACGGCTAGAAACAGCACTACAATGATTAAATTAACGTTTCGTATACTGTGGAGCCTTACGGGCACGCTTCAAACCTGGCTTCTTGCGCTCCTTCATACGAGGGTCGCGCGTCAGGTAGCCAGCTTTGCGCAGAGCAAGCCGCCATTCAGGATTGACCCGTAACAGCGCACGAGCAACGCCATGACGAATGGCACCGGCCTGGCCTGTGGTGCCACCACCGACCACACGTACGGTGATCGTGTAGGCATTGCCTAGTTCGAGCACGCGCAAGGGGCCGTTCATGGTCGCCATCGGCGTATCGCGAGTACCGAAATACGCTTGCGCACTTTTGCCATTGACAGTAATACTGCCGTCACCGTTGGGATAGAGACGCACGCGGGCTACAGCCGTCTTGCGCCGTCCCATACCATAGTAATACTCACCTTTAGGGGTATCGGCCAAGGTAGATTCTCCTCTTCTTTACTGCGCCTTGGTGGGCTGTTTCAACAATGCCTGCGGGCCTGTCCAGGGAATAGGTTTCTGAGCCTCGTGCGGATGCGTTGGACCAGCATAGGCCTTCAAGTGGGACATGATCTCGTCACCCAGGCGGTTATGCATCACCATACCCCGTACTGCGTGGATCAATGCACGCTCAGGGAAGCGTCCCTCCATTACCTGACGCAAGGTCGTCTTTTTCAGACCGCCAGGATACTGACTATGGCGATAATAGATTTTCTGATTCATGCGGTCGCCAGTGACAGCGATCTTATCAGCATTGATCACAATCACGAAATCGCCGCTTTGTAGATGCGGTGTAAAGGTCGGTTTATGCTTGCCGCGCAGAATCTGCGCAATCTGCGACGCGACACGGCCCAACACCTGACCCTCGGCGTCAATAATGTACCATTGAGGTTGTAGGTCAGCGGCCTTCGCGCTATATGTCTTCATCATATTTTCGTTACTCCAAACGAAGTTGGGTATCCATAAGGAGTACCCTCTACCTGAACTCGGTATGGTATGGAGAGGCTTCTTCCTGTCCAAGGACAGGTCTCTATGTACCTCCGTCGATGCCATACGCTTCAGGATAATCAACCCGCACCAGACATAGCCCGTGTGGTGGGGCCGCTGCACCAGGGTGCGTCTTTTCCGCGTGTTGCACAATAGTAGCAAACTCCGCGAGACTGAGACGCTTCTGCCCTACCAGCAACAGTGTTCCAACCATTCTGCGTACCATCCCCGTAAGAAAGGCGTCCGCAGTAAAATCACAATAGATAAGTGCTTCAAGTGGTGCATCTTGCCGCGTACACCGTGCCGCATGCATGGTACGAACACAGGAATGTGGCTTCGGTTTCTTAGGATTGGTGGCTTCGGGACTATGCCCAAAGGCTCCGAAATCCTTGCGTCCCAGTAGTAACTGGCACGCCTCCTGCATCATATCCACATCTAACGCTTGCGAACGATAGTAACTAAAGCGCGCTCGCAGGGCTGTCGGGGCTACATCGTTCCAGATCGTGTAACGATAGGAACGGCCCAACGCACTGAAACGAGCATGGAAGCGTTCAGGCACCTCCCACGCCCACCGTACCACAACAGTGTTAGGTAGGACAGCATTGAGTGCTCGTACCCACACCTGCGGCGTCAGGTGAAAGTTTGAACGGAAGTGTATCACCTGCCCGCTGGCATGAACACCAGCGTCTGTGCGTCCCGCTCCGTTTACCACCGCTTTCTCACCGGAGATGCGAGCAATTGCCGCCTCTAATGTCCCCTGTACCGTTGGCCCGTGACGGTCCAACTGGCGTTGAAAGCCGTGATAATCGGTTCCGTCATACTCGATACCACACGCGATATTCATAATTTACATGTCAAATGTGGGCACCCACACACCTTATACCAGGGCAATCTGGGCCATATCCGCGGCATCGCCCTTACGTTTGCCCAACTTGGTAATACGCGTATAACCGCCGGGACGACCGAGGTAGCGCGGTGCCAATTCCTCGAACATCTTCTTGACGACCAACTCGTCGGGCAACGCACTCAGGATTTGGCGGCGAGCATGAAGCTCGATAACCATAGCCTGGTACGCGGCCTCCAAAGCACTCTCGGCCTCATCTTCGTTAGAGAAGATGCGCAGCAATTCTTCGCGGCGACCTTTCAGCTTATTCTCCAGGAATTTGCGCCCTTTATCGGTCAAAGGAGCCTTATCCTGCTCGGCCCGATCCTCATTCGAGGCAACCCTCTTTTTCAGGGAAAAGCGGCCTCGTCGCGCAAAAGCCAGTATCTGATCGGCCTTATCGGCGTCAGTGACCACCGATTTCAGGTGATTCTGCGCCTTCTGGCGACCTTTGATCGCGATATCAATCAGCTTTTCAGCTTCACCACGGATGGCACGGGCGCGCGCCTCCGTCGTTTCAATTCTATCGTAACGGATAAGACCAGCCATCAAGCTACGTCGCGCTGCACGGCGGCGTGGCTCTGGCATACTCATCCGGTTACCGGCAACTCGGTGCCTCACCTTAGTCCTCCATTTCGTGATCGCCGTCCATATCGGCTCCGACAGTACTTGTACGCGGATTCGGCAAGAAGTTGCGTAAGAGCAAGCGTTCGCGCAACTCTTGCAAGCTTTTTTCACCGAAGTTGCGTACACCCAACAGGTCTTCCTCGTTCATCGAGAGAACCTGACCTACCTTCGTGATGTTACTGCGTTTGAGACAGTTATAAGCCCGTACCGAGAGATCCAATTCTTCGATGGGTGTATCGTAAATCTTCTGCGGTATAGGCAAGCTGCTGAGTGGTGCCTTCTCTGGCTCGGTCAGGACAGCCCGGTAGTTGGCAAGCTGTGAGAAGTGCCGTACCAGGGTATCCGCGCTCTGCCGTAAAGCCTCATCCGGCGTGATCGTTCCATCAGTCGTAATATCAAGAACGATCTTATCAAAATTGGTCATTTGCCCGACGCGGGTATGCTCCACCGAGTAGTTTACCTTTTGCACTGGCGTGTAAATGGCATCGACAGGAATCACCCCAATGGGCTGATCTTCTTTCGAGTCGGCGGGAACATAGCCTCGACCAGTCTCCACGACCAGTTCCATTTCGAGGCGGGCATTTTCATTATCAAGTGTGGCGATATGGAGATCGGGATTGACAATCTCTACAGTGCTGGGAGCCATTATATCGGCTGCCGTCACTTCACGCTCTCCACTGACCTCCAGGCGCATAGAGACAGGATGATCAGAGAAGGAGCGCAAGCGTAACCTCTTAATGTTCAACACGATATCGGTGACATCCTCCATCACATGAGGAACATCCTGAAACTCGTGCTGTACACCTTCAATCCGAATAGAGGTCACCGCGGCCCCAGGCAACGATGAAAGCAAGACACGCCGCAGCGCGTTGCCCAGGGTCATGCCATATCCCGCATCTAAAGGCTCAATATCATAACTCGCATAATTACCCTGTGTCTTGGTATTTTTAATGCGAGGCAGAGTAATACTTTCTTGCAAGGTTCCTACCTGCCTTTCTTTTTCTACCACTGCTTCCCGCGAGTTTCTTGTTACTCGTTTCAGCTGATAGCGCAAGGAACTAGAAACTGGAAACGTTGGTAGTCCAAGAGTTTTAGCCCTGGAGCGGTTCCCGTGGAGGAACCGCGCAGGCTTGTTCCCATCCGCCGACTCGATTGTACGAATGTACTATCGCTGATACAGTTCAACCACCAGTTGCTCTTCAAAGGGCAGCTCCAACTCGGTTCTTGACGGCAGTGAGAGTACACGGCCCGTCATCGCGTTGGTATCCAGACCTAGCCAGGAACTTACGCCCTTCTGCGATAACAGTAACGCACGAGTCTTGAAGTACTCGAGGCCTTTGCTGCGCTCGCGCACAGAAATGACATCATTTGGTTTCGCAATAAAAGAAGGGATATCGGTCTTGCGACCATTCACAGCAAAATGTCCATGACAGACAAGCTGGCGGGCCTGAGCGCGAGAATCAGCGAAACCCAGGCGATACACCAGGTTGTCCAGGCGCATCTCCAGCACTTGCAGCAGATTCTCACTGGTCTTCCCAGGGCGGCGGGCCGCGGCTTCGAAGTGCTTATGGAACTGACGCTCCAGGACACCGTAGGTACGACGGACTTTTTGCTTCTCACGCAACTGCAACGCGTAACCAGAAGGCTTGCGCGGGCGGCTGCTGCCATGTTGTCCTGGGCGAGTATTGCGACGCTCAAGCGTGCATTTCGTCATGCACTTGTCGCCTTTAAGAAACAGTTTTACCCCCTCACGTCTGCACAGCTTGCAGACGGGGCCGGTATAACGTGCCATCTAGTTGAATCCTCCTCACACGCACAGCGTGGGTTACCCACCTATACACGCCGCCGTTTCGGCGGTCGGCAGCCATTGTGCGGAATAGGCGTGACATCGATAATCGAGGTGACGGACAGTCCTGCATTTTGCAAGGAACGAATGGCCGCTTCGCGGCCAGAGCCGGGACCCTTGACAAATACTTCGATCTGTCGCAGTCCATGTTCCATCGCCTTGCGTGCTGCTGTCTCAGCAGTAACCTGCGCGGCATACGGAGTGCTTTTGCGGGAGCCTTTAAAGCCCTGTCCACCTGCACTACCCCACGAGATAACGTTACCATTGGGGTCTGTCAAAGTCACAATTGTATTATTAAACGTTGCTTGAATATGGGCCTGCCCACGCGGTATAGACTTACGCTCACGCCGCCGTGGCTTGCCTGTTGGTTTCTTCTTGTCTCCTGCTGCCATACTTGCAATACCTCCGGGCGTTACTTCTTAGCGACGGCTTTTTTCTTGCCGGCCACTGTTCTTTTCGGTCCACGACGTGTACGTGCATTGGTGCGCGTGCGCTGGCCACGTACCGGCAAGTTGCGTCGATGGCGCATTCCCCGGTAACAGCCAATTTCGATCAGCCGCTTGATGTTCATATCCACTTCGCGGCGCAAATCTCCCTCGACCTTATGTTCGCGGTCGATCACCTCACGTAGGCGGTTGACCTCTTCTTCGGTTAGGTTCTTGACCCGTGTATCCGGGTTAATACGCGTTCGCTCCAGGATTTTCTGGCTCGTGGTAAGCCCAATCCCGAAGATGTACGTCAGCGATATCTCCACTCGCTTCTCGCGTGGGATGTCAACGCCGGCGATTCTAGCCATCTTTCCCTCCAGCTTCGAGTTCCGAGTTTCAAATTTGTGCTCTTCGCCTCGAAACTTGAAACCCGCAACACTTCATTAGCCTTGCTTTTGCTTATGCTTTGGATCCTTGCTACAGATCACCATCACAATACGATTGCGACGGATGACTTTGCAACTCTCACAACGCGGCTTTACTGAGGCTCGCACTTTCATCGCTTGCCCTCCTTAGTAAGGTACAAAAAAGATTAGAATGGACAAAGGTTTACGGAAAACTTGTGCATTTCCTTTTTCCTTGCCCATTTGTCTGGTCATTGCCATTGAAACGATGCCGTTTAGAAGAAAAGGAATTAGTAAATGAGGATTATCCCCTCACGTTCTCACACGCCATGTAATGCGACCTCGCGTGAGATCGTAGGGTGATAGCACGACTCTGACCTTATCGCCTGGCACAATACGCACAAAGTTCATCCGAATGCGCCCTGAGAGGACAGCCAAAACCTGGTGTTGCTCATCAATCTCTACCTTAAACATAGCGTTGGGGAGGGCTTCAAGCACTTTACCCTCAACCTCGATTTCATCCTTTTTTGCCATAGTTTCCTTTCTCTTAACGGCGAAAGTAGCTCTTTACTACTCGTGTGTTTGTTTGTTTCAATCCGCGTCCAACACAATGGGTGGACGATACGCTTCTTGTCCCCCGTGGACCTTCAAGGATGCATCCTGCGCGGCAGCCGAGACGCGCTCTCGCAAAGGTAGGTTCACAAAGATATTTGGCCTGCTACAATCTGCGTCCAATGGTTATTTGAATACTGTGATGATTTCAAGAGCTATAAAATGGCAGCAGTGTCAACTGCTGCAGCCAACTACGAATTATAGCACAAATATATAGAGATGTCTAGTGGCTAGCCGAGTCGAGCAAACGTTTTACTGCGTCAGGATCAAGGCATCGCCGTCGGTGATGGCTACGGTATGCTCAAAATGAGCAGAGTAGCTGCCGTCGGTGGTGACAACGGTCCAGTCGTCGGCAAGTACACGCGTCTCCCTGCCACCCATATTGACCATAGGCTCTATAGCAATCACCATCCCTGACTTTAAGAGCTGGTTTGGTTGCCCCGGTTCAATATAGTTGAGCACCTGTGGGTCTTCGTGCATACTGCGACCAACGCCATGCCCGCTGTACTGGCGCACTATCGAGAAACCTGCTGCTTCAACGTGGTATTGCACTGCACGACCAATGTCATACAGGCGATTACCGGCGCGAGCAGCCGCGATGCCACGATAGAGCGAGTCTTCTGTCACCTTCAACAAACGTTGCGCCTCGGCAGAGACGGTGCCAACTGGTACCGTGATAGCCGAGTCGGCGTGCCAGCCATTGGAGAGGGCGGCAAAGTCAATACTGACGATATCGCCCTCCTGCAATACTCGCGTGCCAGGAATACCATGAACCACTTCATCATTTACAGACGTACAAATCGACTTGGGATAACCGTGATAGCCCAAAGAGCTTGATTTAGCCCCATGTCGCTCTAATGCCGCGACAGCCATCGCGTCCAGTTCATCGGTAGTGATACCTGGATGTACCGCCGCACGAAGCTGTGCCAATATCTCTGCGACGATATGGCCAGTTTCGTATATCTTTTCTTGTTCCGCCTTCGATTTCAGAATTGGTGCCATGCTATTCCCTGGTATTTTTCCCAGAGCGACCGCAAGGGTCGTCCTGGCCTATTCATCGGAAGAATCTCGTTTCGCTACGAACGCTTTGATATGGCTCAGGAGATCAGCCCGAACCTGTTCGATACCCTGATTGCCATTGACCTCGACCACCTTCTGCTGCTTACCATAATAGTCCAGCAGGCGAATGGTCTCATTGAAGAAGGTGTTCAGGCGTTTCTCCACCGCCTCTCCTTTATCGTCGGAGCGTTGATACAACTCGCTTCCATCGATATCGCACACGCCAGGTACTTTTGGTGGGTTCGAGTTGATGTTATAAACGTGTTGGTTGGCGCGGCAGATAAATCTGCCTGATAGCCTTTTGAGCAGTTCCGCGCGCGGAACATGCAGATAGACCACGACATCAATTTGCTGCCCAGTACTGTGTAGTCCGCTATCCAATGCCTCTGCCTGCACGATGGTGCGTGGAAATCCATCCAGGAGCACACCGTGCACACAATCCGGCTCTTTGATGCGCCTGAGTATCACTTCCACGGTCAGATCGTCGGGAACCAGTTCCCCACGCTCCAGATAACCCTTGACCTTGCTACCCAGTTCATTCTTCTCACTTATGGCTTTGCGGAACAGGTCGCCACTAGCAACGTGACGAATACCCAGTAACTGAGAAAGTGTTTCCGCCTGCGTCCCCTTCCCCGATCCTTGTGCGCCGATCAGGATAATATTCACGTTTCTCTTTCCTCCGATGGAAGTTTGTTGAACGCCTCATTGCGCCCAGCCAATTCATAGTGACAGGGAGGGCGCAATAAATGCACCGTCCTTATGATAGAAAACCAGAATAGTTACGCATGACCATTTGAGCTTCAAGTTGCCGGACCGTGTCCAGCACGACACCAACGACAATCAGCAGTGAAGCAGCACTCAATAGCTGGTTCCCGCCAACCCTTGCAAAGAATGGCATGACCGCCACAATAGCAAGGAACAGAGCACCACACAACGTAATACGGTTGAGAATCATACCCAGGTATTTACTGGTGGGTTCGCCCGGTCTATAACCAGGAATAAACGCACCCTGCTTCTGTAAATTCTCCGGGATGTTCTGCTGTTGCCATACGACATAGGCGTAGAAGTAGGTAAAAGCAAACACCAGGATAAAGAAGATCGCCCAGTAGTACCAGAGGGTGGTATTGGCAATATAGGTGCCAACCCATTGGGCGATGCTGGCGAGCCAGGTCACATTACTGGAAACCAGGTACTGCGAAAGGACCGCAGGGAAGATCAGCATTGAGTTCGCAAAGATGATGGGGATCATGCCTGCGCTATTGACCTGCATTGGAATGTAGGTCGTTTGTGCTGACCCTACGAGCATCCCACGTCCAACCATACGCTTGGTCGGATACTGCACCGGTACGCGACGTTGCCCCAGGTAGATGTAGACAATACCGACAATGATAATCAAGCCGATAATCAAGAGCACAGCAATACTGACAACACTCCCCGTAGTAGAGGAAGCGGTCAGATAGCCCTGCTGTACCAGTGAAGGAATACGGCTGACGATCCCACCGAAGATGATCAGTGAGATACCATTACCGATACCGTTTTCCGTGATTAACTCACCAATCCAGACCAGGATCATCGTACCTGTAGTCAACGACATGAGGATCGCCAGGGTCTCCAACCAGTTTGGGCCAAAGAGTCCAAAGCTAGAGGCATCCAGGACGCCTGCTTTCACAAAGATTGCGGTCTGTCCCAGTGCCTGTAAGAAGGCCAACGGAACAGTGATAAGACGAGTGATTTGGCTGAAACGCAAGCGACCCGACTCACCCTGCGTTGACAGGTTTTGCAAAGCCGGGACAATTGGCTGTAGTAGCTGCATCACAATGGTAGCAGTGATGTACGGATAGACACCAAACGCAACAATAGAGAAGGTTTGTAGCGAGCCACCGGAAAAGACATCCAGCAAGCCCAGTAACTGACCGAGGCCCTGATCGCCGCTACTACTAAAGAGCTTGATCAAGTTTTGTTGTTCCGCGTGTGTCAAAGGCACAGTAATATGGGCGAGGATGCGGAAAATCAATAACATCCCCAGGGTGTAGAGAATCTTATTGCGTAGATCAGGAACAGTCCAGATGCTGCGCAGTCGTTCCCACATGGGATCCTCCTTTTGCTAAGAGCCGATGGCACGCAACCAATCGACGAGGACACCAGAGGCTTACGCCCTGGTGTCCTGGGCCTGGTTGGCTGGTGTTTTTGGGTCTTGATCCTTACGTCTCTTAGTCTTTTCGTAGACTTTCGTTGGAATAATCTCCACAGTACCGCCCGCTGCCTCAATCTTAGCGCGTGCGCTCTTTGAGACCTTATGGGCATGCACCGTCAATGCTCGATCTACTTCACCATTCCCAAGTATTTTCACCAGCCCACGGCCCTCGGCAGGCGTCATTAAATGCTGCTCTACCATGCGCTCAGGAGTGACCTGGGTTCCGGCATCAAACAGTTCGAGATCATACAGGCTGACAATGGCATGGTCATGGCGGAAAGGCGTATTGCTATTGCCCAGACCTCGTACAAACGGCAACCGCTTCGATAAGCGCGTCTGGCCACCGTTAAAGGCACGATGGATATTACCACCGGTACGAGCCTTCTGGCCCTTAGTACCACGTCCCGCGGTCTTGCCACGACCGGAGCCATGACCACGTCCAACACGTCTTTCTGTCTTGTGCGAACCAGGGGCTGGCCGCAAATCAGAGAGTTTCACTGACAGTCTCCTCTACCTGCACCAGGTGAATCACCTTCTGGATCATACCACGAATAGCTGGATGGTCTTCATGTTCGACCGTCTGCTGCAGCTTGCGCAATCCAAGAGCGCGGATCGTCGCTTTCTGATCCTTAGGATAGCCAATCGAGCTTCTAATATATTTTACACGCAGTTTTGTCATTATTTTTTTTACTCCTCTGGGTGGCTAGTCGGCGGTTAGCGACGACGCTCACCACCACCTCCGCCACCACGGCGGTCGCCACTGCCACCTCCGCCACGGCGATCACCGCCGCCACGGCGATCACGATCACCGGAGCCACGGCGACTATTAGCCACGGCCCTGTTCTCGCGTGCTTCCTCTTCGCGAGCAGCACGGAGGGCAGCCGCTTGTTCAGCAGCATTCGCGTTCGCAATCACGATCTGTTCGGCCCGCTTTTTCCCAACGATTTCGGCAACAGTCTTACCGCGGCGAGACGCCTCTACCTCGGGAGAGCGCAGTTCGCGCAATGCCTTTAAGCAGGCGTGAACGGTATTCGCCTTATTGGTGCTGCCCAGCGTCTTTGTCAGAATATCACGCACACCGGCTGACTCCACGACCGCACGAACGGCACCACCGGCGATCACACCAGTACCAGGAGCGGCAGGCTTGAGCATAACTTCGGATGCACCGAAGCGTGTTGTCACCTTGAAAGGAATAGTCGTGCCAGATAGCGGCACCTGGATCAGGTGCTTCTTGGCATCTTCTACGCCTTTGCGAATGGCCTCTGTATATTCGCTGGCCTTGCCCAGCCCGCAACCTACGTAGCCATTGCGATCACCGACAACCACAAGTGCCCGAATACTAAAGCGTCGGCCACCTTTGACTACCTTGGAGACACGGCTGACTTGAACGACCGTCTCTTCCAGGTTCAGTTTTGTAGCATCTATTCTTGGCATCTTACTTCCTCTAAGGGCGCATTACATCGGCCCCTACATCGCGGCCTTAGAATTCCAGGCCTACTTCACGAGCACCTTCCGCCAGGGCAGCCACTCGTCCATGATAAGCGTAGCCTCCACGATCAAAGACCACACGACTGACGCCCTTTTCTTTCGCACGCTGGGCCACGAGCTTACCTACCTCACGAGCAGTGGCGACTTTCCGGTTATGCGCAATAGCCTCAAGGGCCTCAACTGGCGTTTTCGCTGAGCCTTTTTGCGCCGCCGGCAAAAGAATCTTGACTTGCGTACCGGGCTTGCCGCCTTTACCTTGCGCACCCTTTTGTGGTGTACCCTTCGCCGGAGCCTTCTGAGCAGGCTTCTCGGTTTTAGCACCTTTGCCCTTGATCGGGATGATCTCTGCTGCCGCTTCCACTGCTGAGGCCTTATCGGCAGTTGCCTGCGCGTTGCCGCCTGCTTTTTCCGGCTCCGTCACCGCTGGCTTAAAATCCCGCAAGGTTTCATCGAGCGAGGAAGCTGCGGCCAATGTCTTGCCGGTGGTATCATCAACAACTTGCGCGTAGATATGCTGCCCGCTGCGGTAGACGTTGAGCCTTGGACGCTCCTGCGAGCCTTCCAGGTGATTCCGCATTCGCTGGTGCCGCCGCAGCCGCGCGTGATTGGCATTGAATCGTTTAATCATCTTGTAAGCGCGAAAAGCTGCGTGGTTACAGGCTTTATCCTGCTGTCCGCATCTTCACTCTTTTCGCGACTCCCCTTTCGTATTACATAACCTGCGCGAGGAGAGGGTTCACATTGAGATACGTGGTCGGCACTACGTCTCTCTTATCTCCCCTCGCCTGCGCGTATCGGGCCTTAACCCTTACTTCTTCTTACCGCCGACTTTACCAGCTTTACCAGCTTTGCGGCGAATTACCTCACCCGTGTAGCGAATACCTTTGCCCTTGTACGGCTCTGGCTTGCGAATACGGTGGATATTGGCGGCGACCTCGCCCACCAACTGCTTATCAATGCCAGCGACACTCACCCTGGTGGCTTTGGTAGCTGGATCAATACCATCAACAGTAAAAGAGATACCGGCGGGTGGCTGAACTTCAACCGGATGAGAATAACCTACCTGAATGATGAGATTATCGCCCATCTTCGCGGCACGGTACCCCACCCCGTGAATCTCCAACTGTTTTGTATATCCAGTCGTCACTCCGACAACCATGTTGTTGACGAGAGAACGATAGAGACCATGCTTTGCCTTATGCTCTTTGCTATCGGAGGGACGGGAAACCGTCAGATTTCCATCCTCTAACGCAAGAGTCAATGCAGGGTCAACCTGATAGGATAGTACACCTTTGGGTCCTTTGACCGTTACCAGGTTGCCATCAGTCCAGTTCACCTGTACCTTTGGCGGCACTGGAATTGGAGCTCGTCCAATACGAGACATTCTGAACCTGCCTTTCTACCAAACGTAGCAGATGACTTCGCCACCGAGGCCCTGCTGATAGGCACGATGACCTGTCATGAGACCTTTTGGCGTCGAGAGAATAGCTACCCCCAACCCACCGCGCACGCGTGGGATAGTAGCTTGTTTTGTATACACGCGAAGGCCCGGCTTGCTGACACGCTTTAACTGCGTCAACACCGGTTTCTTATCCACATAGCGCAGCGTCAAACGGATGGTACCCTGTGGATTATCTTTCAGGATCTCAATATCCTTGATATAGCCTTCATCTTTCAGCACTCGCGCAATCGCCAGCTTCAATTTCGAGGCCGGAATCAGTACGCGAGTATGCCGTGCTGAGACCGCATTACGGATGCGCGTGAGCATATCCGCAACAGGATCAGTCATGTTCATGGAAATTCCTCCATAATCCGAAAGTCAGAAAACGCGAGTCTACTGTCTAGCTACTCGCCCGTTTTCGTCCCTTCGCCCTTTCACATATCGCGACTACTACCAGCTCGACTTGGTCACACCGGGAAGCTCACCGCGCAACGCACGTTCGCGGAAGCAGATGCGACACAGACCGAATTTACGCATGTAAGCGCGGGGCCGTCCGCAGATATGGCAGCGGTTATGCTGCTGTACCTTGAAGCGGGGCTTGCGCTGCGACTTCACAATCATCGAAGTTTTTGCCATTTCGCCCTCCAGCGTTATTTCTTAAAGGGCATGCCCATTAATTTGAGCAGCCGTCGCCCCTCTTCGTCAGTGCGAGCTGTGGTCACAATACTCACTTCCATACCGCGCACCTTATCGACTTTATCATAGTCAATTTCAGGGAAGACCAGTTGTTCTCGCAACCCTAGCGTGTAGTTGCCGCGTCCATCGAAAGCTTCCGCGGAGACGCCCTGGAAGTCACGAATACGAGGCAAAGCCACATTCATCAACTTGTCGAGGAACTGGTACATGTGGTCACCGCGCAGCGTGACCATACAGCCGATCTGCATGCCTTCACGGAGCTTGAACGCAGCGACAGAACGTTTGGCGCGGGTAATCACGGGACGTTGCCCGGTGATGGTGGCAAGGTCTGCGATTGCGGCATCCATAGCCTTGGCGTTCTGGATGACCTCACCCATACCGATGTTGACGACCACTTTATGGACGCCTGGGACCTGCATTGGATTTTTGTAGTTAAACTCCTTACGCAGGCCTGGCACAACCTCTTGTTGATACTTCTCTTTCAACCTTGATGCCATAGCGTTTAACTACTCCTCATCCGATCTTCAATGATCTTTTCACACTTCTTACACACACGGACGAGGCGCATTTTTTGATCGGCACCCATAGGTCGGCGATCATGCCCGACGCGTGTTGGCTGGCCACACTCGGTGCAAATCAGCATCGTATTGGAGACGTGAATAGGCATTGCCTTGTCAATCACGCCACCCTGGCTCGTCTGCCCTTGTGGACGGACATGCTTCTTCACAATGTTCAGGCCTTCAATAATGACTTTGTTGGCCTGTGGCATAGCCCGCGAGACCGTCCCTTGCTTGCCTTTATCCTTACCAGTGATAATCAAGACGGTGTCACCCTTCTTGATATTCATTTTGGCGAGGTGAAGAGGCTTTTTCTCTTTTTGTTTTGTTGCCATTCTTTTCCTCGTTAGAGCACTTCAGGCGCAAGCGAAATGATCTTCATAAAGCTTCGTTCGCGCAGTTCGCGGGCGACTGGGCCAAAGATACGTGTGCCACGGGGATTATTACCGGCGGCAATAATCACGGCGGCGTTCTCGTCAAAGCGGATATGCGAACCGTCCCGTCGCACATATTCCTTGCTCACGCGCACGATCACCGCATTCACAACCTCACCCTTTTTTACCTGTCCATTGGGTGCGGCCTGCTTCACAGAGGCTTTAATGATGTCACCAACTGTTGCATAACGCTTGGCGGAACCACTAAGTACGCGAATACACATAATCTCTTTTGCGCCAGTATTATCGGCTACTTTTAGACGCGTTTGTGGCTGAATCATCCCAACTGCTCCTTATTCTTCCGTTTCGCTGTGCTCAGCGGAACTTGCAGATGACAGGTCGGGATCGACCTCGGCCACCACGTCTTCAACCGACCTGATGCCACTTCCAGGCTTCACGATCTCTATCAAACGCCAGCGTTTCAGCTTGCTCAATGGGCGACTTTCCTCAATGCGGACCAAATCGCCAATTTGGCAGACATTCTGTTCATCATGCGCGTGGAAACGCTTCGTCTGCTTGTACGTGCGTTTATAGATACGATGTTTCTTGAGTGACTCTACAACAACAACTATCGTTTTATCTGATTTATTGCTCACCACGCGCCCAACTTTTTGTTGGCGACGGCTCTTTGTCGGAGCCGTGTTTGGCGTGGAGGTTGCACTTTGCTGGGTCATTCTTCACCCTCCAACTGTGTCAGCCGGTGCTGCAAACGGGCGATGTCCTTGCGCGTCTGCGCAAAGACGCGGTTATTTTTGACCTCTCCACGTTGCTGCTGTAAGCGAAGATTAAATGTTTTCAAGCGCAGATCTTTGAGTTCACGCGTAGCTTCAGCAGCGGAAAACTCAGCAACCTGCTTGCGGCGTTCATTAAGCTTCGACACTTTCTGTCTCCCCTCGTGTAATGAAGCGGCATGCCACTGGAAGCTTATGACTGGCCAAACGTACTGCCTCTTTGGCGACCTCTTCGCTTACGCCGCCAATTTCAAAGATAATACGACCAGGCTTAACGACTGCGACCCAGTGATCGACAGCACCTTTACCGCTACCCATGCGGGTCTCGGCAGGCTTGGCACTGATAGGCTTGTCTGGGAAGACACGGATCCACACTTTACCACCGCGCTTCATAAAGCGGGTGAGCGCGATACGGGCAGCCTCAATCTGACGAGCCTCCATCCAGCATGGCTCCAACGCTTGCAGCCCAAACTCACCAAAGGCGAGCGTGCTGCCGCGCAGGGCAGTGCCTTTCATGCGACCGCGATGTTGTCTGCGGTACTTTGTACGTGACGGTGCCAATAACATGGCTTAGCATCTCCTCTACTCGCTCTGAGCCGCGCCAGTCTCTGGTGTCGGCGGCGTTGTCGGTGCCGTTGGTGTCGTTGGTGTAGCCTCCGGCGCAGGTTGAACGGCGGGTGTCTGCTCAGCTTTCACCGTGCGCTCACCTTGTGGGCGTGGTGGCCGATCTCCCACCGGACGTGGAGCTCGCTCACCCTGTGGACGCGGTGGCCGCGGAGTGCGTTGTTCGCCGCCCGGACCTCCTTGTCCCTGTGGTCGGTCTCCTTGCGGACGCGGACCACGCTCACCCTGTTGGCCTTGTGGACGTGGCGGACGGTCTCCCTGTGGACGCGGTGGCCGATCCCCAAATTGTCGGGGGCCACGGTCTCCACCCTGTGGTCGGTCTCCTTGCGGACGCGGACCACGCGGCGCACCACCACCATCGCTGCGGCGGCGGTCGCCGCCCCGGCGGTCGCCACCATCGCGGTCGCGTGGGGCAAACGAAGGCTGTGCAACGGGTTCTTGCACTGCTTCACCGGGTTCACGGCGTTTGCTCGGCAAGATATCGCGCTTGTAAATCCACACTTTGATACCAATAACACCAAAGGTCGTGTGTGCTTCCGCCAGGCCATAGTCAATATCGGCACGCAAGGTATGCAGAGGAATTTTCCCCTCGACCTCTTTCTCCGAGCGAGCAATTTCCGCTCCACCCAGACGCCCACCAACAATGATCCTGATGCCTTTGGCATTCGCACGCATCGACTTTTGCACCGCCTGCTTCATGGCGCGGCGGAACGAGACACGCTTCTCCAACTGTTCAGCAATGCTGCGCCCAACCAGGTAGGCGTCCAGTTCGGGTTGGCGAATCTCCATGATATTCAAGCGTACACGCTTTTTGGTTTTACCCTCGAGCATGGTACGCAGTTTATCAACTTTTTCCCCGCTCTTCCCAATAACAATACCGGGCTTCGCGGTATGTATCGTAACTGAAACCTGGTTTGCCGCTGCCCGTTCAATCTCGATACGCGAGACCGAGGCGTTGGCAAGTTCCTTGTTGATGGACTGACGAATCAGCACATCTTCAGCAAACACATCTTTGTAATCACGCTCGGCATACCAGCGGGATTGCCATCCTTTGACGACGCCGAGCCTGAATCCTGTGGGATGCACTTTATGTCCCAAAAGTGTCCTCCTTATTTACGACCGGCGTCTGCCGGATCATCTGAAACAACTACCGTGACATGACAGAAACGCCGCAAAATGCGAGCAGCCTGACCACGCGAACGCGCTTTGACGCGCTTGATCCGGAATGACTCATCCGTCACAATATTTAGAATATAGAGATCATCTGGATTGAGATTGTAGTTATTCTCCGCGTTGGCTGCTGCCGACGAAACCACTTTGCTCACTGGCTGCGCCCCTGCATTTGGCAGGAACCGGAGAATAGCCAGAGCCTCAATCACTGTTTTACCTTTCACCGCGTTGGTGACTAGACGCATCTTGCGCGGCGGAATGCCGATATCTTTGGCAATAGCTCTGACTAGCATCTCGTACCTCTCAACGCTGGGCCGCGGTTCCGCGACCCCGCATTTTCCACTACCGGACCGAAGTCGTCTTTTCATTCTTGCCGCCAGCGTGACCACGGAAGTGCCGCGTGGGGGCAAACTCACCTAGCTTATGGCCTACCATATTCTCAGTAATGTAGATAGGCACATGGGTCTTCCCATTATGAACCCCAATGGTCATAGCGACCATCTCAGGGAAAATCATTGAAGCACGCGACCAGGTCTTAATCACACGGCGGTCGCCACTGCGCTTCATGCTCAGTACTTTCTTCCTGAGTGATTCATGAATGTACGGCCCTTTCTTTCTGGAGCGCGACATTTACTTCTTCCTCCTACCAGCATTGCGACGCCGAACAATAAAGTGATCGGTTCTCTTGTTGTTACGAGTTTTATACCCCATGGCTGGCTTGCCCCAGGGCGTCTGTGGCTGTCCGCCAATTGGCGCACGGCCCTCACCACCACCATGAGGATGGTCGCGGGGGTTCATCGCGGAGCCACGAACGGTAGGTCGGCGGCCCATATGTCTTGAACGCCCGGCTTTACCGATACTATAGTTCTCGTGATCGACGTTCCCCACCTGCCCAATCGTCGCCATGCAGAGAATATGAACGCGACGCTGCTCACCTGAAGGCAAACGTAGCAGGGCATAATCGCCCTCTTTTGCCATCAACTGTGCGCCCGCGCCTGCCCCACGCGCCATCTGGGCACCACGCCCACGCTCTAGCTCAATACAGTGAACGGTGGTACCTGTCGGGATGTTCTTCAGCGGCAAGGCATTACCTGTCTTGATATCCGCATCTGGCCCCGCCGCTACCTGATCGCCAACTTTAAGCCCCAGGGGGGCGATAATGTAGCGTTTCTCACCATCCAGGTAGTGTAACAGAGCGATACGGGCCGAACGGTTTGGATCGTACTCAATCGCTGCTACTTTGGCGGGAACACTCAACTTATTACGTTTAAAGTCAATGATGCGATAAGCACGTTTGGCACCGCCGCCACGATGGCGCACGGTGATCTTACCCTGGTTGTTGCGTCCCGCGTGCTTCTGCAACTTGACGGTCAGAGATTTCTCTGGCTTTGTCTTAGTGATCTCCTCGAATGTCGAAACTGACATGCCGCGACGCCCAGGAGAAGTTGGTCGGTACTGTTTTGTTGGCATCTCTCAACACCTTCTGCTTGAAAGCCACACCTCCAACGCTACTCATGGCAGTGGGAGGCATGAAATGACTACGCCTTCAATGCGTCGATTGTATAACCTGGTTTCAGGGTCACAATCGCCTTCTTCCACTCACGGGCCTCTTGAGGTCGAGGAGCGGCACCTTTACGCCGAAACATTTTTGCCTTGCCAGGCATGCGTATGATGTTGACGGAGATAACTTTGACGTTAAATAACTCCTCAACCGCACGGCGTACATCAATTTTATTGGCTCCCAACGCCACCTTGAAGGTATATTTGTTCTGCTCTTGCAGCTTCACTGTTTTTTCAGTAATTACCCCGTGGCGCAGTATTTCTGTGATCTCCACAGTTCTTCTCCTCTTCGCCTATGCTTCCTCAGCATCCGTTGCGGGCGTCGATTCTTCCTCGCTACCCGTTTCCTCGGATACCAATTCTTCGCTGTTCAGTTCATCATTGGCGATTTTGGAACTGGCTTCTTCAGCACTCATGCCATCACCGAACACCATCTCTATCCAGCGCACGGTTTCTAGTGGCATGATTAAACAATCATGTTTGAGCAGTTCCACGACGTTAATCGAAGAGACATGCTGCACCTTGGCAAAAGGAATGTTGCGGATTGAGAGTACGACGTTATCGTCGCGCTGGGGCAACATCATCAGTACGCGCTTGCCCTCCACGGGCAATTTAGCCAGGAGCGAGATCATATCTTTGGTGCGAGGAGTCTCTAACGCCAATTCGTTTACCACGATCAGCTTCTCGTTCGCAACCTTATCCGAAAGTGCCGACCGAATAGCCAAACGGCGCATCTTGCGCGGCACATCGTGATGATATGGGTGTGGCCTGGGACCAAATACGATACCGCCATGGCGGAACTGCGGCGAGCGGGTACTACCCTGACGCGCACGGCCCGTCCCCTTCTGCTTATATGGTTTCTTGTTACCGCCCGAAACCTCTGCACGAGTCTTGGTCGAAGCATTGCCTTGACGACGATTCACCAGTTGTGCCGTCACAACCTGGTGGAGGACCGCCATATTGGGGGTGACTCCGAACACCTGCTCGCTCAGTTCGAGCTGTTTTACGGCCTCTCCGGCCATGTTATACACTGTAGTCGAGGGCATTTCGGTTTACCTCATCACATGCTTCTTAATCGTGAGCAAGCCGCCATTGGCACCAGGCACCGAACCCTTCACCAGTAGCAAGTTGCGCTCAGGATCAGCTTGTATCACTTGCAGCTTCTTCGCTGTCACACGCTCATTACCCATATGACCAGCCATACGGGTACCCTTTAATACACGACCAGGGGTCGTACCAGAACCAATCGAGCCAGGGGCGCGGGTACGGTCTGACTGACCATGTGTCTTAGGGCCACCACTGAAGCCGTGACGCTTGACACCGCCCTGGAAGCCTTTACCTTTGGACGTGCCAACGATGTCAACCGACTCGCCCGTAGTAAACAGGTCCACGCTAAACTGTTTGCCAAGTTCAATCTTTTCCGCCGCTACTCCCTCTTGCAGGTCTACCTCACGTAAGAACTTGAAAGGGCCTAGTTCTGGTCCAGGACGGCGTTGACGCTTCTCCTGCACTTTCAGTAGCTTCTGAATCTGTTTGTCTGGCTTCTTGTCTGTCGCGTCTACCTGGCCGGACTCGGTTTGTCCTTCCGCGGTATCCGTCTTTGCTTTCGCACGCTGCTCTTGTTGATAGGTCTGCAAACGTTTGCGCTGTGCCTTCAACAAAGGCAAGCTATGTCCAAGGTGTCCCAATGCAGGACGGGTCACATTCTTTAATGTTGCTTGTTCAAAACCAATTTGGACAGCTTCATAACCGTCGTGGGCAACAGTCTTGATCTGGGTCACGATACAGGGACCGACTTCGATCACTGTGACGGGAGTGACTGCGCCGTTAGCCCCAAAGACCTGGGTCATACCGACTTTTCTGCCCAATAATGCGTTTAGCATATCTTCATCCTCTTTTCCCAACTGGAGGGTGTAATTTATCACGCCTCATTTTGAGCGCGGCGCAATAAATTGCGTCCCTACAGTTTGATCTCGATGTCTACACCTGCGGGCAGATTCAAACGTGTCAGGGCCTCAACCGTTTTATTGGTCGGCTCAATAATGTCTATCAGGCGCTTATGGGTTCGTATCTCAAACTGCTCACGCGAGTCTTTGTCGATAAAGGGTGAGCGTATCACCGTAAATTTATCGATCTCCGTAGGCAGAGGCACCGGGCCAGAGACACGCGCACCGGTCTGTTGTGCTGTATCTACTATCTGCATTGCCGATTGATCTAAGATACGATGATCGTAGGCTTTCAATCGGATACGGATGCGCTGTTTCGTTCCTGCGGCCATTTCTATCTCCTGTGTAGGGGCGCGATATATGCGTCCCTACGAAATGTGAACCTTAGCTTTCGATCTTGGTGCAGATGCCTGCGCCCACAGTACGTCCACCTTCACGGATGGCAAACTTGACGCCCTCTTCCATCGCTACCGGCTGGATTAACTCCACCGTCATCTCGATGTTGTCGCCCGGCATCACCATCTCCACCCCTTCGG
>JBPCJY010000023.1:0-13925 GCA_051004815.1 Ktedonobacteraceae bacterium | reverse complement strand
GGACTGAACCCCTTTGACCAGGTCTGGCACACATGTGGTGATTTGATCATCGCAGAGCTATGAAGAGGTCTTAGGGAATCGCTTCTGAAGCGTCGGCTCCTCAACCACTGTCGTTCACCCCATGCGCCCAAGGGTGGTGGATCGTGGCTTTCCTGCTGAACGTTGGGACTCGCTGCATGATGCCTTGATCGAGAAGGACGGCCCCTATTGATCTTCACTGCCTGAGCATTTCTCGCTCTTCGTTCGATAGTAGGACATCTTCTCACCGCTTTTTGTGGTAGTCTGTGAGAAAAGAAGCAGAAAGGAGTACACTCTATGGCTGAACAACCGATTTCTCTTCTCCCTTTGTATAACGGCTGGGATACCTATCAGGAACGGCTTATCAAGGCTATTGAGCCGCTGTCACTCGATCAACTGTCCCTGTGTACCGCACCGCAGCTCCGTTCGATAGGTGAAAACGCAACCCATATCATCGGGGTACGTGCAGGCTGGCTTTATTATACGCTGGAAAAGGGCGATGAACATCTGGTCTCTCTAGCGAGTCAATCTGCCCGTTCCACGGCCTCACTGGTCAATGGATTGGAAGCCACCTGGCAAGTCATTCAGGATGCTTTGAACCACTGGACTATTGCCGATTTGGCAGAAATTGTTCACGATACCGATGAGAATGGAGAAGATCAAACCTATACACGCCAGTGGGTGATCTGGCATCTCATTGAGCACGATCTGCATCATGGGGGTGAACTCTCCTTCACGCTGGGCATGCATGGATTGACTGGGATCACGATCTAAGCACTGAGAGACCAAGAGCTTCGGCCTCGGCATACGGTCTCCCCAAAAGCGTGATCAAGACGGAATGGGAAGCAGACTCTGCGGGGCCGCTTCACGCGTGCCATTGATATCGAAGATCACCCGAGTGCCTCCCTCTCGATCCACCAAGACCGCCTGGCAGGCGTCGGGCGTATCTCTGTGTCATCCAGCGAAACAACGATTCCACGGTTCCTTACTCAGGAATATTTTCTTGACAGAGCCGCACTGCCTTCACAATCAGGCGGTGCTCTACTGATTTGAGGCGTTCGTGCAGTTGCTCTTCCGTATCATCTGGCTCGATTGCTACCTCTTCGCGGCAGATGACGGGGCCGGCATCGACCTCCGGCGTCACGTAGTGTACGGTGCTGCCTGTGACTTTCACGCCAGCATCAAGGGCTTGCCGGACCGCGTGCAAGCCGCGAAAAACGGGTATCTCTGTGCCATCCTGGGTTATGTAACTATGGCCCATGCCATCATCAGGCAACAAGGCGGGATGCAGGTTAATGACGCGGTCAGGGAATTGTTCTAAAAATGCACCGCTGAGAATGCGCATCCAACCAGCCAGGATGATGAGATCAGCATTGAAGAGTTGCAGCAGGGAGGTCAGGCGTAGTTCACATTCTTCGCGCTGTGACCATGGCATGTAGATCACGGGGACGGTATGTTTGAGGGCACGCTGTAGACCGTAGGCATGGGCGTTGTTGCTGACCACCAGGGCAATCTCGACGCCCGGCAATTCTTGACTCTCGATAGCGTCAATGATTGCTTGCAGATTGCTACCGTTACCAGAGACCAGTATACCCAGGCGCAGTGCCTTGTGAGCGGGTTCATCGGGATCGCTCTGAGTGTGTTTCTTGCGCGTGATTTTCCAATCATAGCTCTCTTGCCACTTACGATTTTTGCTCGTCATGCTTGTTGTACCTCTTCATCCGCCTTTGCCAGTTCAGTGGCAAACTGCTCTTTATAGTGTAATAGTCGTTGCAGAAGTTGCTCATCGGAAAGGGCCAGCATTTTGGCGGCTAACATGGCCGCGCCTTCGGGTTCCAAAATCGTGGGTGAGGCAATACCCGATGGCAGACGCAACGATGAGAGGAGATCCATCCCCCCGAAGCGGTCGCTATACGGTGGACAGGCGATGACAGGGTAGCGTGTGTTGGCGTCAACGACGGCAGAGAGCGCGTTAGAACGGCCCGCGATAGTTATATACACGAGAGGCCCCGCTTGCTCATACGTTTGCAATATCTCTAACAGACGTTGTGTCGCTTTGTGTGCTGAACAGACGCGTAGCTCGTAGCCTATTTCCAACGCCTTGAGCGTTTTGACAACGGCCTGCGCATGCGGCAAGTCCCCTTTGCTACCCATGATGATGATTACTTTAGAAGACATAGCTAACCTCTTTATAATATTTGTAGCCCTCGTCGCGCAATATCGCGACGATATTGCATTCTCGCGAATGAAATGTGTGCCGCGGCCTCATAGGACTTTGCGACGGCCTCTGGCAGCGTCTTGCCATGGGCGGCGACGCTGAGGACGCGGCCACCTGCTGTGACTAACTGTCCATCCTGCAAGGCGGTACCAGCGTGAAAGACCTGTACGCCAGCGATACTATTTGCCTCTTTGATGCCTGTGATAGGTATGCCGGTCTGATATTGGCCTGGATAGCCGCCCGATGCCAGTGTCAAGCTGATGGCATAGCCCTCGTGCCACAGGTTTTCTGGTTGTATAGGCGCGTTTTCTGTGCTGGTGAAAGCCAGGACATCCAACAGGTCGGCTTGTAGCAAGAGCATCAGGGCCTGTGTTTCAGGGTCGCCGAAACGGGTGTTATGCTCCAGGACTACGGGACCGCGTTCAGTCAACATAATGTTGGAGTAGAGAACGCCCGCGAAGTGAATCCCCCGTGCTTGCAGCGCGAGCAGCGTTGGCGCGATAATCTCCGTGTGTATGCGCTGCTCCTGCATTCTATCAACAAATGGCAACGGTGTAAACGCCCCCATACCACCAGTATTCAAACCCTGGTCGTTGTCCAGAGCGCGTTTATGGTCTTGTGTCAGCGTTAAGGAAAGATACTGTGTGCCATTACAAATGGCGGTCGAGCCGATTTCATCACCCTGCACATAATCTTCGATCACCACCACATCGCCAGCCGCACCGAAGACGCGCTCGATCATCATCTCGCGAATGGCATTTTGTGCGGTAGGCATATCCAGGGCGACAATCGCTCCCTTGCCGGCGGCGTTGCCATCGGCTTTGACCACCACCGGCACGCCGTGCTGTTCCAGATAGGTCAGGGCAGCGGTCGCGTTCGTGAAGGTGTGATGTTGGGCGGTGGGAATAGCAGCCTCCGTCATCAGCTCTTTGGCAAAGGCTTTACTGCCTTCCAGGGCCGCGCCAGCAGCTAGTGGGCCAAAAACCGGTAGGTCATGGTGTTGAAAAACATCCACGATGCCTGCCACCAGGGGTATCTCTGGCCCTACGACCGTCAAATCTATGGCATTGCGCCTAGCAAAATCTGCCAGTTCCGTGAGTTGCGTCACCCCCAATGGCACACATTCTGCTACTGAAGCCATACCGGGATTACCTGGCGCGGCATAGATGTGGGTGACGCGACGACTCTGTGCCAGTTTCCAGGCCAGGGCGTGTTCCCGTGCTCCTGAGCCAATGATGAGTATACGCATGAAAGTAATCTCCTTTAACCTGTCATTCTGAGCCGCAGCGAAGAATCTCTCGGGCAGAGAGATTCTTCGCTGCGGCTCAGAATGACAAGGCACTGCCTTTCCTTATTGGCCGTGTTGTATTGCCATTTGGCGGGTAGGGATATGCCTTTGCATGTCGATAGGGTTAAAGGGCCAGCCTTGTTTGAGCATACAGCCGTAGCAAAATTCATTGTGCAGGTTATTGGTCGCCACTTCATCGCTTGTATCTACAGAGAGGGGCTGGCCGCCACCGGCGGCAATGGCACGGCCCAGGCCAGCGATGCTCAGGTAGCCCAGGCTATCTACGCCGATGTAATCGGCAATTTCTTGCACTGTGCGACCGGCGGCAATGAGTTCTGCTTCCTGTGGGATGTCGATGCCGAAGTAACAGGGGTGGCGAAGCGGCGGCGCGCTGGAGCGCAGGTGAATCTCTTTCGCTCCCTGGCGGCGCAAGGCAGCTACCAGGCGTTTCATGGTATTTCCGCGCACAATGGAGTCATCGACGATGATCAGACGCTTACCCTCGATTTGGGGTTTGACCATGTTAAATTTCAGGTCTACCTCCAACTGGCGCAGACGTTGATCGGGCTTGATAAAGGTGCGGTCAGTGTAGCGATTCTTGATGATGGCTTTGCCATAGGGAATACCGGAAGCGAAGGCATAGCCTAAAGCAGCTGGAATGGACGAGTCTGGCACGGGAGCGACAAGGTCTGCCTCAACGGGATGTTCACGCGCCAATTCGCGCCCTAACTCCTCGCGTACCGTGTACACGTAACGGTCGTTTAACTTGCTGGTGGCATCGGAGAAGTAAATGTACTCGAAGACACAGAGCGTCTGGCGCGGCACGCGTACCAGCATCTCTGAATGTAGCCCTTGCTCGTCGATAGTGATGAGTTCTCCTGGTTCGACTTTGCGCACAAAATCCCCGCCAACACGGTCAATGGCACACGATTCGGAGGCGACGATCCAACTTGTGCCGATGCGACCCAGGCACAGGGGGCGCATACCCCACGGATCACGCATGGCATAGAGCTTGCCCTCCGCCAGGATAACCAGACTATAGGAACCGCGTAACTGTGGGAAGATGTCGATCATACGCTCGCGCAGAGTATGACCATTCGCGTGCAACAATAACAGCGCAATAGCTTCACTATCAGTCGTAGACTGCAATAGATCCTCTGGCAACTGTGCTCGCAAGGCCGGGCCGTTGATAAGGTTGCCGTTGTGGGCAACCGCTATAGCCTCGTAATGATTGGGAGCGGTACCTACCACGAAAGGGCCAGCATTCTCAACACAACTTGAGCCGGTAGTGGAATAGCGAACATGTCCGATGCCAATGCAGGCATCGGGCAGACCTGTTCCTGTATCAGAGAAGACTTCGCGAACTTTGCCCATACCTACGCGATGAACAATCTTGCCCTCACTATCGTACACTGCCATGCCCGCGCTTTCCTGCCCTCGATGCTGTAGGGCGGTGAGGGCCAGCGTGAGATAACGACGTACATCAATGCTCTCATCTTGTTGCTGTGTATAAATACCCACTACCCCGCAGGCATCGTGCAGACGCTCCATTGTCTTCTCCTTGTTTATTGGGCGGATTTCCCTGCTGCCAGCTTGCCGGTCAGGTCTGCCACCAGAGCATAGCGATCGGCAATGCCTTGCATATCTTGCTCCGTTACCGATTGCAAATTGCGATACACCTGCTTATCCAGCATACGCGTTTTATCGCCGCCGGGCCAGAGTCGCCAACTATCGTTATCAATGACGTCAGCGACCAGCAAATCGCCGCTGGTGTCGCGCCCAAACTCAATTTTGAGGTCTACCAGCGTGACATCGACCGTTGCCCAGGCCCGTTCCAACGTCTCAAAGACACGCTGTCCCTGTTGGGCCATCCAGGCAATCTCTGTGGCCGAGGCTAGACCCATCTCAAAGATGTCTTTGGCCCAGATTTGCGGGTCGTGGTGAGCATCGTCTTTGAGAAAAGTCTCGACCAGCACGGGCGCAAAGCGTGTACCCTCGCTGGTTTCGGGATGACGTTTCAAGTAAGAACCGGTAGCAATGCGACGTTGCACTTGCTCTACAGGTAACATTGTACAGCGACGCACTACTAAGGTGACATCGTTCACCTGCTCAACAAAATGTGTAGCGATATTGGCATCGTTGAGGAGCCGGAAGATATTGGCGGTGGTGATCGTGCTCCAACGCGACTTACCGGTCAGTTCGTTGCGCCGCACACCGTCACCGGCAGTGATCTGATCTTTATTGACCATATAAGCCAGCGTATCGTCGTCCGGGTATGCGTAGATTAATTTGGTTTTGCCTTCGGCCAACAGTAGACCAAAGTTTGGTTGTTGTATCATGATGTGTTTCCTTTATATTCTGTCATTCAATGTAAAATAACGCCTTCCCCATTCATAATATAGCCTACGGGTATCAGCTCTGGAAGTAGAGTTTGCGCCTGTTCCCCCGCTGCTGTCGTTAGCACAAGGACCATGCCGATGCCCATGTTCAGGGTACGGTAGAGTTCCGCGTGAGAGACTTGCCCCAAATGGGCTAGCAATTGAAAGAGCGGTGGCACTGTCCAGGACTTCGTTTCGATGACTGCCTGTGTGCCAATAGGTAAGATGCGGACAATATTGCCCTCGAAACCGCCGCCAGTGATATGCGCCATGCCTTTGATAGGGATATGCGCGGTTTGTAGTGCCTGTACCTCACTGAGATAGCAGCGATGTGGACGCAACAAAGCATCTCCTAAAGGTTCGCCCAACTCTGGGAAGACGGTATCCAGGGCATAGGGTGCGAAGACGCGGCGGACCAGCGAATAGCCGTTGGTATGCAAGCCGCTGGAAGGCAGACCCAGGATCACGTCACCCGCGCTAATCATGGCACCGTTGACCAGGGCGGCACGCTCTACGATACCGACAATGGTACCAGCCAAGTCAAATGCGCCCGGCAGGTAGACATCGGGCATCTCCGCGGTTTCGCCGCCCAATAAGGCACAACCGACTTGTTGGCAAGCCTCGGCGACGCCACGCACAATCGTCGCGGCCTGGACAGGATCGAGTTTGCCCATCGCCAGGTAGTCCATGAAAAAGAGCGGTTTCGCCCCCTGCATGAGCAGGTCATTGACGGAATGGTTGACGAGGTCATGCCCGATGGTGGCAAGCGCAGCCTGCAACCTATCTGGGGGACAGGTAATAGCGAGCAAGGTCTTGGTGCCGACGCCATCGGTCGAGGCTACCAGGGCGGGCTGCTGCATCTGCTGGACACTGCTGATATCGAGAACACCAGCAAACGCGCCCATACCCGCCAGTACAGTCGGGCCATGGGTGGCATGTACGGCATCCTGCATCAATGCTTTGGCGGTATCCGCCGCGGCAATATCAACGCCGCTGGTGGCATACGATTGTCTGGCCCATAGCGTGGCATAGGCATAAGCATTTTTGAAGATGAGCAGCCCATCGCCTGTACCATCATTATCGCCATGCCGCTGCGGATGCTGCATAGCGGACACGTAGCGTTCGGGATGCGGCATCAGGCCAAAGACGTTGCCACGCTGGTTGCACACACCAGCGATATTGCCGATGGAACCGTTGGGATTGTGAGGGTAGCTGACATCTTGCCCTGATGGCGCAGTATACACCGTTGGCACCTGTCCATTGGCTTGTAATTGTGCTAGCAGGGCAGCATCGGTCAGTACAAATTGCCCTTCTCCGTGGGCGACCGGGAGTTCAATGGGATGCTCGATGCCCTGGGTGAAGATACAGTTGCTCGGCTCGATGGAGAGCGTGATCCAGCGGCACTCGAATTGGGCTGACATATTATCAGTTAGGCTGGCAATGGGCGTCTCGGAGGTAGCAGTAGATTCTGTTGTATTCAGGATGTTTGAAGAGCCGGGGGTGTGGCCCGGCAAGAGGCCCGCTCGCACAAGCACCTGGAAACCATTGCAAATGCCCAGTACGGGACGCCCTTCATCGACAAACTGGCGTAATTGGGGGCCAAGATGAATGGTCAGGTTTTTTGCCAGTAGGGTACCCGCTCCCAGGTCATCGCCATAGGAGAAGCCGCCGGGGATAACAAGAAAGGTATAGTCGAGGAGACGGGAGGGCGTCTTGAGCAACTGGTTGATATGCAGCAGATCAGTCGCGAAACCAGCGAGACGACAAGCCTGGGCCGTTTCGCGATCACAGTTAATGCCGGGGGCGCGTAAAACAAGGGCGCGAATTACGGGTGTCATGCCTGACCTCCCGTCCACGCTTGTTGCAGATCTTCGATAGGCAGATCAATCAACATGTTGTCTCCGTTGCGCACTGTGAAACGCCCGGTGTCACTGACGTTGCCGATATGGGTGACATCATGCTCAATGAGATTGTGCCGACGCATATATTTTTCGAACGCCTTCTTATGCTGCGGCGCAACCTCCACGAGGAAGCGCGAAGGGGATTCGCTAAATAAGGCAATCGTGCTGCTGACATTCTCATCGGGCCAAAGCAGGTCTCTATTCACTTGCTTGTTGACACTCTGAATGTCCAGGGTCATGCCAAGCAGACCGGCCAGCGACATTTCGGCGGCAGCTACAGCCAGTCCACCTTCCGAGAGATCATGGCAGGACTGTACCAGCCCCTCGCGTATGACCCCGCCGACAGCCTTGAGAATAGAGAGGGCATAGGTCAAATCAGGCATCGGGACATGGGTCTCCAGCGTAATCTGGCTAATCTCCGCGTAGTGGGACCCCAACAATTCATTCTGAGTGGTGCCTATTAAATAAACCAGATTGCCTGACTGTTTCAGGGACATATCGACGGTCTTGCTGGCGTCATCAATTACACTTACCGCAGAGATGAGCAACGTGGGAATGACGGGCAGACGCTGGTCATTGGCACGGTACTCGTTGTTGAGGCTATCTTTGCCAGAGATAAATGGCACACCAAAGATGGTGGCGGCAGCAGAGCAGCCCATGACGGCCTGTACCAGCATGCCCAGTTGTGTGGGATCATTGGGATTGCCCCAGCAGAAATTATCCAGGATGGCGGCCCGTTCAACGTCTCCTCCCACGGCCACGAGGTTACGTAAGGCCTCCTCAACAGCGTTGACGGCCATGGCAAAGGGGCTGATGGTGCCATACAGGGGGTTGATGCCGTTAGAGAGCACAATACCCATATGGGTGGGCGCGTCGAGAATAGGTTGTAGGACGGCGGCATCACCTGGCCCGTTTCCCGCTCTGCCCACCAGGGGTTTGAGCACGGTAGCTCCCTGCACTTCGTGATCGTAACGACGGACAACATCCTCTTTCGAGGCAATGTTGGGATGGCTCAGTAACGATAGGAGTGCCTGGGCATAATGCGCCGGGAACAGTGATCCTTGATCATCGTAGCCATAGGGCGATACAAGAAATTGTATGCCAATATGAATCCTGGGTGTATCAGGGTTTGTAGAGACAATGGATTGGCGTGCTCCCTGGCGAGGTTGCACCCATGTTGCCTCAAGTGTGCGTTCTGGCATGCCAGTGTGGAGAAAGTCCATCGCTATGTCGGCAACAACCTGATTGGCATAGGTCACGACCAGGTGAGCATCGTCGGTGAAGATGCCTATGATGCTGGCCTCGACCTCTTCAATGGAGCAGATTTCCAGGAGTTCAGGCAGGTTTTGCGGTGGGACGGCCAGCACCATACGCTCCTGGGCCTCAGAGAGCCAGATTTCCCAGGGAGCCAGTCCCTGGTATTTGAGGGGAGCTTTTTCTAGTTCGACATAGGCACCGATCTGGGCACCCATCTCGCCAATGGCGGAAGAGAAGCCACCGGCACCACAATCGGTAATGGCAGAGTAGAGCTGGCGGTCGCGGGCCTGGATAATTACATCGGCCACTTTCTTTTCGGTGATGGGTGCGCCAATCTGCACGGCGGTACCCGCCTGGGCATTGATCTCGCTGCTCATTTCGCCGGAGGAGAAGGTTGCGCCATGGATACCGTCGCGCCCTGTTCGTCCACCCAGCACGACGATGCGGTCGCCTGGCTGCACCTGGCGGGGATGACTTCCATGCGGCAGGATGCCGAGACAGCCACAGAAGACGAGCGGGTTATAAAGATAGCCCTCGTTATAGAGGATGGCTCCGTTCACGGTGGGAATGCCCATCTTATTGCCATAGTCGCGCACACCGTTGACGACGCCACTGGCAATGCGACGTGGGGAGAGAATACCTTTGGGCAGGTCTGCTGACGGCGTAGCTAATGGCCCAAAGCAGAGGATATCGGTGCAGGCGATGGGCCGGGCTGACACGCCTAACACGTCGCGAATGACGCCACCTACGCCGGTGTTGGCTCCGCCAAATGGTTCAATGGCCGAGGGATGGTTGTGTGTCTCTACCTTAAAGGCGATATCGTGTGTCTCGGTGAAACGAATGATGCCCGCATTGTCGCTAAAGGCCGAGACAAGCCACGGCTTATGCATTGACTCGGTGACCCGCATTAAATACTGCTTGAGTAGACCATGGATGGTCGCTTCCGAGAGTACGTTATGGTCTTCGTCGAGTTGGCGGAAGTGGATGGTGGCCTTGAAGGTTTTGTGCGAACAATGCTCTGACCAGGTCTGGGCGATGGTCTCCAACTCAACATCGGTCGGTTCACGGCCCAGGTCGCAATAGTGCCGCTGAATGGCTTGCATCTCATCCAGATTCAAGGACAAGAGGCCCTGCTTGCTTATCTCAAGCAGTTGTGCGTCTGTCATGTTTGATAAGGGAATGGATGACACAAGGGGCTCAATAGGCTCAAGGGATTCAATCGACTCTGTCGTTTGTTGTTCTGCCATGATAGTGTGCAACGTATAGTGCTGAATGACCGTATTATAGAGAAGAGCTTCGGCAATGGCTTCTACATCTGCCTCGCTCAAGCGGCTGTCGAGCAGGTAGCGACGGCCTGTCTCTACCTCTTCCAAACCTGTAATACCCAGCATGTGTGCGCCCGCGAGGACGCTCTCGGCCAGGGTGTCGGTTACGCCGGGCAGTAAAAAGACATCGACGGTGTGAAGCTTCGCCAATGTCTCAGGGGTGCCAGCAATAGCAGTAGTGCTACTAGTACTTTGTGCCTCCTGGATCACGGGATCAGTCAGCAACTCGGTGATGAGTCGGTGAATGTCGTGGAGGGAAAGGTTTCCGGTGAGGCGGTAGAGTTGCACGGTGTGGATGGTGAGAGGGGTAAGGGGATGTGGGCTGGTGGCGATAGCGTTCAGCGAAGGAAGGCTAGCCTGTGGTAAAAATACTATTTCACGGGCGAGGCGGTGTACTTGCACGTCGTGCGACTCCGCTTTTGCCCGTACCTCTATTTGAAATATTGTCACGTTCTCTTTCCCTGAGTATGTTGAAGCTATCAATCGGCAATTCCGTTGAATGGAACGGAACGGTTTCATTGTAACACGTTTTTGCGGGAGGTGGCAAATTCATCTATCCACACTCGCTTGCGCCACCACTTCCTCCTGTACCATCCTCGCCTGTAGTTTCGCCGTTTCAGCTTGGAGAACCTGCATGCTCCGTTCAATAAAATCGAGGATAAGTGCCATGTCCTGATTATTGTAAAGGGAACCGAACTCCGCGCCCATTGCCTGCTGCAAGGACGTGAAGATGGGAGAGAGCTTCGGAAGAATGCGTTCCGGGATAGGCTGGATGATGACCTTGCGTCGATCATGAGGATCACGCTCGCGTCGAACATATCCCGCCTTTTCTAGTCGATCAACAACACCAGTGATTGCCCCGGTCGTTAATCCGCTGAGTTCAGCGAGTTTGCCTGGGGTTATCTCATCCGCCTCACGAGTCAAATCTAAACACTTCAAATCAGTGACATTGAGACCGAGCCAGTCGGCAATGGCCTGATGGAACAAGACCGACCTTCCACTGTAATCGCGTCCTGCGCGTTCAAGGGCCGCGAGCAATTCCTCGCGCTCCCTTTGATCTCTTGACATCTGCCACACCTTTCGTTTATAATCTAAATATCTTAGGTACGAAAATACTTAGCAGCAATGAAATATGGCTGGTAAGCATCATCCTTCATAAAGCAAAGTATATCATATGCAAGTTTCATAGGCCATAGAGCCGTGAGAATGAATGGAGAGCTGGACACATGCATAATCTTTCACATCTACAGAGGCGAGAGGCCGATGAGGCGGCTATTCGTACCCTTTGCCAACAACTCAACGAGGCTTGGGGCGATGCCGATACATTCGCTGCGGCCTTCACTGAAGATGCTGATTACATTACGTTCGACGGCACGTCCACAAAGGGGCGAACCGCCATCGCGCAAGTCCATCGACCGCTTTTTGAGGGCTTCATGAAAGGCTCGCGGCTGACTGGTCAAACCCCGACTGTGCGGCTTCTGGCACCCGATATAGCCCTTGTCCATAGCATGGGGGCGGTGATCCAGAGACATCAGAAGCAGCCATCGCGCAGGTCCCTCTCCGTGCAAACCATGGTCGCGGTCAAGCAAGAGGATCACTGGCTTTTTACCGCTTTCCAGAATACGCGCTATCGCCCGTTCACTCAAACACTCTTTGGGCGTCTGCTGACGCTCTTTGCTCGACGCCCATCTCACGTAAGGATGTAGCAAGCTATCGGAAAGACCATAAATTCGCCCGATCTTTGAGCTTGATTAGAATTTTTGTTCTTCTTTTGCTGACACATATCTTCGCCCGAATTTGAAATTGGCCCATTAACCTGCCCGAAAATTTCTCCCTCAAAATGTTACGGAATTTCTGCCACGAATCCAGGTTTCACATCTGAATCTGGCGGAGAATTGCGTCAACACCTTGTTTTTGATCTCAAAGTTGGGTAGGCTCTCAGCAGAGGTGTCCAGCACTCCATGCGGGAATGGCCGCATGAGAAAGAGCAGTGTATGAAGCCCTTTGCCTTTGAGCGGTGGTGTGATCGGCTTCAGCTTCCGACTGCCACGCGTGACTTCCTCCTTCGCCTTCGTTCGTCTCCTCCGGTGCGACGAGTTCAGGGGCGTCTCCTCAATGTCTGCGGAACGTACGCGAGCCGCAAAATGGGTGTGAGCATCCAGTTTGAAAGCCACACCGTTGAATTGTGGGCTATCTACACAATGGAGTATGTTCGAGAGGTTTTGGAGTTTTTTGATCAGCCTTACCAGTTGGAACTGCACTACCAGGGGCCATCCGGTCGCCCAACCAAGGCCCTGCATACCCCGGACTTTCTCGTGCTCCGCAAGGATGGAGTCTCTTTTGAAGAGCGGAAGCCGGAAGAGAAGTTGCTTGAACTCATGGTGACCCATCCGGGGCGATATCAACGCGATGAACGTGGAAAATGGCGTTGTCCTCCGGGAGAAGCCGCAGCAGAAAGTCTTGGACTCTTCTATCGCGTGCGTTCCTCAGAAGAACTGCATCCGGGGTATATTCGTAACCTCATCTTTTTGATGGAAGCATTGGATGTATAGGGATTTTGAAACAGTGGCTGGTGCGGTCATTGTACCGTGTGTTATCCCCCACGCAAGTCGCGACCAGTGCGCAATGTCACACGCTGGATGGAACAGGAAAGTGATTGGTGCTCGTCCAGAAAAAGGAGTAACTGGTGCTTGATTGCACTATCTGAATGAAGAGGATCATCTGTTTTTCTCCTCTCTTTAAAGGAAAGGTGCGCGACACGTCGGCGTCTGCTCAAAGAGGGGAAGTGGGTGTTCTCTGAGCTCAAAAACGAGCCCGTTCTTTCCCACTTTTATTGTATCACCTCCTATCTACTAGCACACTGTCTTTTTGGACGATTTTTTTTGGCGTCCTTTCCCCTATACTAGGCGGAAGCGACGCCACTCTGGCGCACCCACGGTGAAAGCTCTCCTTTGAGCAAAGAGACCTCTCGTGTGTGTGCTCAAAACGCACCTGCTTCATCAGGCGTGTGCCAGACCCTCGTCGTGTGCAAAGGGGGCCTTACGTGCTGTCACCGCTTAATGGGGCTGTACCAGGCTAGTACAATACTCCGGTAAATCGTTTTAGCCCGAAGGATGTCATCAAAATTATCAAAGAAGGAATTGCTAAAGGAGGTAAAAATATGAGTTCATATGTGCTTGGTTTTCAGGATATTGACAAAACAAAACTCATGGTTGTTGGGGGGAAAGGCGCGAACCTGGGGGAACTTTCCAAGATTGAAGGAATACGCGTACCGGATGGCTTTTGTATTTCTACTGAAGCCTTTAAAAGAATCATTGGGGAAACGTCGTCGATTAACGAATTACTTGATCAGTTATCGCTTCTAAAGGTGGAAGACCGGGATAAAATCGGTGAACTTAGCGGTGAGATTCGCAGCGTCATCGAAGGGATAGCCATCCCTCAAGACATTCATGAAGAGATCACCCGCCTCCTCTCCAGGCTTGATGAAAAAAATGCCTATGCAGTACGATCCAGCGCAACTGCAGAGGATTTACCGACGGC
>JBPCJY010000022.1:0-28739 GCA_051004815.1 Ktedonobacteraceae bacterium | reverse complement strand
AACCAATCGCTTGCAAGAGACCAGGTCAATAAGACAAAGATAATGAACCAACTGAGATGGGCATAGACATTGATGCCAATGAGTTTTCCAAGACGAAGTGAACCGGGCATAATCATTCTCCTTGATGCAATTGCCTCATGAGGGTAATCTATGGAGTAAGACACATCACATGAGAACGCACTTTCTTTTTCTCTGCTAAGCATAGCGTTCCCGTGTGAATTGACACTGTGATCTGGCTGAGATGAGACTGAGGAGAATTATTTCTCACCTCTCCCCTTGCAATACATGTTTCTGTTTCATGCGCTGAGAGGAGCGACGCGCTTGTTTCCTTCGTCGCCTGCCGTGCCGCTTCCAAAGCTGCCATGCCAGGAAAAGGACGACGAGGCCACCAAGCATGAGCCAACCCGCTCGCTCAAAAAACACTTGCAAGAGATCGATCTCGACCGCGATGAAGTACCCCACGAGGCTATAGATCGTATTCCAGAGGAGCGCAGCAACAATCTCAAACAGAAGAAAGCGTGCATAGCGCATCCTCGTGAGACCGGCACTCAGTGCAACAAACGACCGTAAATGCCCGATAACATGGGAAAACAGAATAGCCTTTCCTCCATGCCTGGTCAGCATTCTGCGTGCGAGACGTACCCTTCCGGCCAGGCGCAAGCGGCGCCCAAGGCGGCTCATACTCCATCGCTTCAGGAGACGTTCGAGCGCAAAGCGTCCCAAGAGATAGTCAACGTGATAGCCGAGAACAGTTCCTAATGTCGCGAAGAAGATCACCCAGCCCAGGTTGAGTGTTCCTTCGCGTGCGTAAAAGGCCCCCAAAAGAGCCAATGAATTTCCGGGTAACGCGAGGCCCAGCAATGCCGTATTCTCCGCGAGTGTGCTCAGGAAGACGATCAGATAGCCGTATTGGTCGTAAAACTTTCCTAACAGGTCAATCCACTCGTTTATGTCTATGTTCGGTAGACTCATTACTTTACTTCTAGTTTCCTCTCTGGTAGCACACGAATCCGCGCAATACGCATGTGATCCATTTCTTCAACACAGAGCCGTAAGGAATCAATAGAAACGGTATCATCCACTCGTGGGAGCCGATCCAATTGCTCAAGCATATAGCCACCCACGGTGTTTGCGTGTGTCCGCGGTATATGGACACCAAAGCGTTCGGCAAATGCATCAATCATCATCAGTCCATCAACCAGGCTTGAGCCATCTTCCTGCACCTCCACCTCAAAATACACCCCTTCCTCGTGCGTATCGAACTCGTCTTGTACCTCGCCCACAATTTCTTCCACAATATCCTCCAACGTGACGATACCTGCTGTTCCGCCATATTCATCAACCACCACGGCGAAGTGATTGCGGGTACTACGCATTTGTGTTAATAGCGTACTAATGGATGTCGTCTCAGGGACAGCGAGAACGGGTCGCAGAAGGCGATGGATGTCAAACGCATCATGAGATGGTGTACATGTCAGCGCGAAGATATCCTTGATATGGATGACGCCAAGAATAGAATCTATCGTTCCTTCATACACAGGAAGACGGGTATATCGTTCGTGAGCAAGCTTTGCCTGTAGTTGTTCAAATGCTATGGTGATGGGGATACCGACGACTTCGGTGCGAGGAATCATCACCTGTTGAGCGGTTTTATCCTCAAAGTCGAAGACACGTCGCAGCAATATCTCTTCCTGCTGCTCCAGGACGCCAGCTTGTCGGCTTTGCACCACGAGCATTTCCAGTTCTTCGACCGAATGCACCGCAGCCTGTTCGCTGGCAACCCGCATACCGAGCGCACGAACAATCATGTTCCCGACGCCATTCATCACGAGAATAAACGGGTGAAAGAGCCGGGAAAACAAGAGTAGTGGACGGGAAACAAAGAGCGACGTTCTCTCACTGCGCTGCAACGCAATCGACTTGGGGACAAGTTCCCCCAGGATAATATGCAAGGCGGTAATGAGGAGAAAGCTGATGGCAATAGCGAGACTGTGAGCAATACTTTCCGCAGCAACACCACCAATCCATACGAAAAGGGGCTCAATGAGATGCGCCAGGGAAGGCTCTCCGATCCAGCCGAGGGCGAGGCTCGCCAGGGTAATGCCCAGTTGCGTCGCAGCAATATACGTATCCAGGTGCGAGAGTTGGTTCTGCACCACTTTGGCCGTACTTTTGCCCTCGCTCACCAACTGATCAATTCTGGTCGAGCGTACCTTCACAAGAGCAAACTCGCCCGCTACGAAAAAGCCGTTGGTAGCAACCAATGCAAAGACTGCCAACACACCGAACAGGGAAGTAATATCCATAGAGAGCCGCTCCCTTTCGTCGTCTATAATAAAAGATATTCAAATGATACATATCGTCGTTGAAGAAAACAAGCAGAAGTAAGAAGCAAGAAAATGAACAGAAAAGTAGCAGAGGAACGCTTGTGATGTCCCCTGCTACTTATAAGATGCCTATGCATTAGTCGTCGTTACTACCGTAACCGAAGAGGCGCAGAAGGCTCAGGAACAGGTTCAGAATATCGAGATAGAGACTGACCGTCAGCAGAATAGCCGCCGACAGCGTATTCTCGGTAAACTTGACCCGCTGGATATCATAGACGATGAAGCCACTGAAGAGGGCCACGCTCACCAACGCGATGATGAAGGACAATGGACCCGTGGCGAAAAAGAGGCTAAAGATGCTGGCCACAACCACCGTTAACAGGCCGATAAACAGTATTGGCCCAAGAAAGCTCAGGTTGCGTTTCGTGGTCCAGGCATACATTCCAAGCCCAATGGTCAACACGCCAGTCAGCGCGAGTGCCTGATAGATTGCCGCCGCAGCCCCCGCAGCTGCATACGCCGCGATAATGGTGCTGATTGTCATCCCGCTCGTAAAGGTGAACAGGTATAGCAGACCAAGGTTCAGCATCGTCGCATTTGGCAGCTTCCTGGTGGTAATCATCAAGGCAATCAGCACGATGAACTCGATAATGATTGCTGGTATCCAAAAGCCTCCAAGACCTGCCGCAAGCAACTGTAGGCCCACGAACAGACCAAGGCCCGCCATCACTAGCGAGAAACTCAGTAGCGTTAGCACCTTGCTGAGCAGCGACTGATGTGCAGCTTGAGAATAGGTGACGCCGTAGCCATCAAATGGGGCAGGCTGTTGATATGGGCTATACGGCTGCCCCTGGTTCTTGGAATAGGTATCGTAGGGATTGTATGGATTTGTGTTCATATTTGTTTTCTCCTGTATGGAAACACTTCTCTTTATTCACTCACCATAAGGATACCGCCTGTACGTGAACTGACGCTGTGGTGAAACTGAGACATAGCTGAGAGTGTCGATCATGAAGAAGGCTGCCACTTAGACAGTGCCCAGTGGCAGCAACGCAACGGTCATACTATGCTAAGCTGCGCCAACTTCTCTTGAGAGGTTTTGCCTGGCCCGGTACTCGACTTTTGCTTCCCGATCTTCGATGCTCCTGCGCACAAAACGGACCTCGAAGAGGTAGTGCATGAGCAGACCAAAGCCCCAGGCGATGAGAGGATAGAAGAACCAGAGATATGCTGGCACGAACACCAGGTTGATCACTATCAACAGCGCATTCATCAGGGCATAAACGATCGCGTGAGTAAGGAAGCCCATATGTCCCTCCTCAATGCGCAGTTCAGCCTCTGCTCTCTTATACTCTGCCAGAGCGATTCCTGTATCTCTCTGTGTGGCATATTCAATTGTAGTCATGTGATTGCTCCTTTCATGAGACAGTTTGGTGGTTACGGAGAACGCTCTGCCCTCCCTTTCCCCTCCGTCACTCATTGGCGGAAGATCTGCCCCTTAGCTCTTACTAGGAACAGCATATACCGTTCAGATGAATTGTCTCTGTGGCTTGGCTGAGATGAAACTGAGGAATAAAATCACTCCTCTAGTGTGATAGAAGCCTATGTCGATGAAATATGGTATGATATGGTTGCATAAAGCCTACACGTTCCTTCCTGTTAGACGCAGCGAGCCAGTCTGATGAAAGCACTGAAAGAAGGAGATCTACAACGATGCAACCTTGTGATTCCCAGGAGCGTTCCCTGGTGCCACCACCATCTCCACATAAGGCAACGTTCCCTTCCAGATGGTGCACAGGTTCCCCGCTATGGAGAAGTGCTGGAAGGAATTTCCTCAGTCTGCTGGTGCTGCTTATAGCGATGCTTGGCACAAGCTTGCTGGCAGGATGCCAATTTGGAGGAGGGACAACGGCCACTCCATCGAGTACTGCTGGAGGAACTCCTATTCCTTCGCTGAACGGAACGAATATCGAAACGGTACGCGAGGCCGTCATTGCCAGAGTCCAGCCAGCCGTCGTACAGATCAATGTCAAAACAGGGCAAGGTGGGGGACTCGGATCAGGCTTCATTATTGACAAACGAGGCTATATCATCACTAACAATCATGTGGTGCAGGGGGCGCAAAGCGTAGAGGTCGTGCTTTATGGGGGCCTAACGCTCCCTGCTCATGTTGTGGGAACCGATCCCCCCGATGATCTTGCCGTGGTGCAGATTACTCCTCCCAAAACGGGCCTGACCGTAGCATCGCTTGGTGATTCGTCGAAACTACGCGTTGGACAAGATGTGCTGGCGATTGGCAATCCGCTGGGCATTACGCAAACTGTGACCAGTGGTATCGTCAGTGCGCTCAATCGTACAGTGGGAACTATTCCTGATGCCGTGCAAACGGATGCGCCCATTAATCCGGGCAATAGTGGAGGGGCACTGGTCGACCTACAAGGGGATGTAATCGGGGTGCCAACCTCGACTGCTATCGACCCACAATTTAAGACGCCAGCTAATGGCGTAGGGTTTGCCGTGCCTTCTAATCGGGTAAAGTTCATTGCGCCACAATTGATTCAAACGGGCCATGTCACCAATTCGGGACGAGCAGCGTTGGGAGTGAGTGTTGCCGACGTGAATCCGACCTTGGCGGCACAAAACGGACTATCGGTCGATCATGGCGCACTCATTGTTACTATCAATCCAGGAGGTCCAGCCGCACGGGCGGGGTTGAAAGCTGGCGACGTGATCGTGCAAATGGATGGAAAAGCAATCAACGATGTGTCCTCCCTGGGCGACTTCCTCTTGACCGAGAAACCTGGCGACACTGTCTCCGTGCAGGTGTATCGAGGAAGCCAACAACAGAGCGTCCAGGTCACGCTGAGCGAACTCCAGATTGGCTAGGAAGGTACGGTTCATCTCTTCTCAGTTCCATCTCAGCCACATCACAGTGCTAGCTCACACAGATATCCTATACTCCTCTTATACGTGGAAGGAATCGTTCTATAGCACACACCACTACAGGAGAAGAGAAACATGCGCGACACGGTAGAACACATAGAACGTGTACCATTGCTAGCACTACAAGTTTCCCCTTTGAAGGAAGTATTGCACATGCCAGAGAGCGTTCCAATAACTGATGGAATGCCAAGGGTCATCATTACCGGGGATGTTCGCTTACGAGTAACCGAGTCGTTTGCTGCGCTCAGACCGGTGAAGGGCCGCTACCATATTGAAACGGAAGGGATGCAGGAACCCTTCCATGTCATCTGGATCAGCGAAGGACAGGTATACAACCACACAGTCCATTTCATTGAGGTCGCATTTGATATGAGAGGCATGTCGGCGGGAGAAACACTGACGCAGATGTTAACAGCACAGGTGACGGAGAGAAACGGACAGGGATGTATCGTTCACAGCAGCATCTTCGTACAGATTTCCGTGGTGGGTGATGATCTTTCCTGTGCGCGTTCCTTCTGAAAATGTCGGTGGAACAAGAGAAGCCGTCACTCGTTTGAACTCCATGGCAGTCCTTCAAATGGCACTCAATTTGAAGGACTGTGTCTTCGATTACTCGTGCTGCCAGCGTTAAAAGGCGGTCAGTAGCACAGAAGGGGCGGGATGAGGAACGACCTTATATGCGCCTTCACTCGTTGCTGCAAGCGTGCCGCCTACAATTGCCAGCCCTTGGCTCGTCGTAAACAGGGCCTCGTTAAACTGTCCACTGCTATTGGGCGCACTGGCAGCCACAAACAGCGGGAAGGCCTTGCCATTGGAGAAAGAGGTCGAGATGTAGTCACCTACCATGTACCCTTGCGTTGTATTGGCCAGCCACGACATGCTCAGCGGCGCGGATGTCAGTGTAGTTTCAGTTGACCAGTTTGCACCACCATCAGTTGATGATACGAAGCCAACCTCCAACTGACAGGTGGTGTCAGTGCAGTTCGCAGTAGGATAATAGTAGAATGCCAACGCGAGGTGAGCAGTAGTGCCAGACGTGGTGGGATCAACGGCGAGACCGGGAATAAAATGATCGATATTGCTGCCAATAGCATTGATAGGGATGCGCTGTGGTGATGACCATGTTGTCCCATCAGTGGAGGTGCTCAACACAAGATCGTTGGCATTGCAACCGCTTTCAAAACGACAGTCTTGCCAAACAACATAGGCTTTTCCAGAACCATCCATCCTCGCCGATGGAAGAGGCTCGCTGCGTAAACTGGCGACTTGGTGATCAGTTTGAGAGGCGATCGTCACGCTGCTGTTCCAACTTGCGCCTCCATTGGTGGAAGTGAAGGCCGCGATGGTCGCATTTGTGCTCAAGAAAGGGACAATTACGGTGCCGTTTGGTTGAACGAGCGGCTGTCCTCCCAACCCCGAGGTGCTATCGGCGGTTGCTTGCCCTGCACTCCAGCTCGCTCCTCCATCGCTTGATGTGCTCATCTGTACCAGGTTCCCGTTGGAAGTAATATCCCATTCGACGTAGCAATGCCCAAAATATACGCTGGTAGAGGTGGTGTCACAGACAATCCAGTCCTTGTCAAAAAAGCCACCGTTGGCATTTGCCACGACAACAGGGGCATTCCAGGTGAGTCCACCGTCAGCAGAAGTGTTCACCAGAACGGCAACTCCAACAGGTGTACCAATGCCGTTGGTGATAGCGAGAGAGGAGATCATCCACAGCTTGTGCGCCGCATCATAGGCCACCGCGGGATCACTGACACGGTCATACTGGCCGGTAGGCGTTGCGAACACGGTCGTACCAGGCAAGAAGCCACTTTTCCATGTCGCACCGTTATCTATGGAGGTCGCCCAGCCAACATTTGAGGCTCCTCCATCACTGAAACGACCAACCTGGGTTGCCGCGACAATGGTCGAGCCATTGGAGTAACTGTCTGGTTCAACTTCCGTCTGGTGTTGGCTTGTCGTATTGGTGTAGGGGTCGCTGTTCACTTGGAGCAATGGAACTCCTGAAGCAGGTGCCGCTGATGCTGTTGATATGAGGGTGAAAGAGAAAACCAGCGCAAGGGCCACTATGACCACTGCGGTAGAGGTAAGCCACCGCGAACATGAGTGTAAGAGGAATGACATACGAAAAACTCCTTCCAACTGCGTATCGTTGAAAAGAACGTTTGTTTTTCGCTTATTTGCTGCCTGGAACGAGCCACTCACCATTCCCAGCATTCAAAGTTGAACGGATAGCTTTTCGAATGCCTGGGTGATAAACCAGCGGTGTCCTTCTTGCATGGCTTTTTGGGTGAGGTCGTCAGCAGCCCACTCGGCAAATTTAGAAGCCGGTCGCAAAGCGGCGCAGAGATCCCAATACGGAAGGTTGGTAAAATCGATGGCTGTCATTGATTGATACTGCTGAGTGAAACTCTGCATGGCGTCGAATCCGAATGCCCACAGAATTTCGAGTCTGCTATTGGCAACATCAGCGAGTGGGTCTCCTAGCTGCGCGTCCTCCCAGTCGATGACAGCCACAAGCTGTCCATCATGCCATAAGATATTGCCCGGCCAAAAATCTCCATGGAGCAATACTGAGGTATTGTGCTGCGGGAAAGGCCAGGCTGCTTCCAAGGTAGCCCGAATATGCCTTTCGTCAACTGATGCATCAGCGTGTGTCGATCGTTCTCTCAACATTTCGGCATATCTTTTTTCTGCTGTAGGCAGAAAGGACACATCCAGCTTCGAGCAATCGACCGTATGAATCCTGGACAGATGGGTGACGAACTGAAGGATGAGATCGGGTACGTGAGAGAGGGCGAATTCCGGCTTTCCCTCAATGTATTCAATGACGATATATGGCGTGGAGAAAATCTCGCCGGATTGATCGAGGTAATACGGTATCGGCGTGGCCAATTCTACGGAGTATAATAGGTGCAAGAGCTTGAATTCGTCCGCTGCTATATGCGGATTGTGTTTGAGGTCCACCTCACCATGCTGACGGACAATCATTTTTTTCGTTTGGCCATCGGGTCGCTCAATCTCAAGTGCCGTCACCTGCGCTGAGATGCCTCCTTTCAACTCCCATGTGCGAAGCAGCTTGCTTTGAGGATCAATCTTTTGAATCACTTGTGCAAACTTTTTGTTTTCTTTGAAGAGCATTTCCAATCAACTCTCTGAGCACATCGCTACCGAGTTATGTATACAACTTCTTTGCCATGCCTTCCAAGCGTGCGAGAGTCAGTTCTGCTGACTTTCCGAGATAGGTTTTTCGTCCGTTAGCGCGTCCCCATGTATAGGCATACCAGTAGGTACGACCATGGAGTCGTCTTTCTTTCCGTGCGATGAAGCAGCCAGCAGTTCCACGAAACTCGAACACGGCGATCTGTTCGACAAGGGCCATCCACTCCGTGTACCCAAAGCATCTGCCTGCTCTATCATCATACAACTCATACCCTGTCGCACAAATACTCCCTGTCGCACCACTACCCTCTGCCGCTTGAATGACTACGGTCGCCGCTGGTCTTGACTTACCTTTTCCTTTGTGGGTGTTGCCAGAGGAGATCGCCTTGTTCCTTGCTCTTTGCTCAAGTTCCTGTTTCAATTGCCGTAAGCCAAGGCGGATACGTGCCTTGACGGTACCCAGTGGTAGGTGATAGTGCTGGGCAATCTCACTATGCGTCCATCCCCAAAAAAAAGCAAGTTCGATGGGCAACCGTCGCTCCAAGGTCAACTTCGACAAACACACACGGATTTCGGCGTTCTGTATGGTGCGCCATATCTGCTCCCACACATCCGGTACTGCATAACGCTCGTCCGCTTCAACCTCCAGCCACGTGACCTGTTGCAGTGCGGAACGCCGCCGCACATCGCGTAAATAATTAACCGTGCCGTGGTAGATGATAGAGAAGAGCCAACTGCGTGCCGTACCCGCTGCTGGATCATACGATAGGGAACGTTGCCAGATGGCGAAGAACGCATCTTGCACCAATTCTTCAGCGACCATATGGTCAGAGGTCATGCGATAGGCCATGGCATAGAAACGTCCACGGTAGCGGCGGTAGAGGCGTTCCAAAGCCCACATGGCTCCGCCAGCGATGGCGTCGATCAGAAACTCGTCACTCAACTGATCATCTTCCATATTCGCTTCTCTTTCAGATCATTAGAGCCAGAGACTAGTGAGTGCTAATTCCACCTGTTCGCGCTCAACGACCCGTACACGCTCCGGGCGCAGACCACTTTGCTCGCATTCGCTGATGAAACTAGCCACATCAGCCACACGACTGGCATAGCCCCACTCATTGTCGTACCAACCCACAACATGGATCATGCGTTCCTGGGGAAGGATAGCCGTCATCAATCCATCCACGATGCCTGAGCGACTATCGCCGCGGAAATCGCTGGAGACTAACGGCAGATCAGTATAGCCGAGCACGCCCGCCAGCGACCCGGTGGAAGCCAATGCAAAGGCTGTATTGATCTCCGCTGCTGTCACTTTCTGTTCCAATTCGGCTACCAGGTCAATAACCGAAACGGTAATCGTAGGAACACGGTATGAGACGCCGTGAAATCTGCCCGCCAGGGCTGGGATAACCTCGCCCAAGGCTTTCGTAGCACCAGTCGTTGTTGGAATAATATTTTCAGCAGCCGCACGAGCACGCCGCGGATCTTGATGGCTACGGTCAAGAATACGCTGGTCATTGGTATAGGAGTGGATCGTATTCATCATGCCGGAACGCACTCCAAAGTGCTCGTGCAGTACCTTGGCAATGGGAGCCAGTGCGTTGGTGGTACAGGAGGCTGTCGAAATGATCTGGTGTTCGGCGGGGTGATAGTCTCGTTCGTTCACACCGGCCACCAGAGTCACATCGCCCCCTTTGCACGGTGCCGTCACGAGCACGCGTCCTGCTCCGGCCAGCAAGTGCGCAGCCGCCTGGTTTCCCGTAGTAAAGGCACCGGTTGCCTCGATCACCAGTTCCACCCCGAGGTCGCGCCAGGGAATATCCAATGGATTGAGATGCGACGTGATGGTGACTGATCTTCCGTCAATGATGATACGACCATCTTCTGCCTCTACATGGCCTCGAAATGGTCCATAGGTGGAGTCGAACTGGAAAAGATGGGCGTTAATCTCGGCATCGCCCCGATCATTGATCGCTACAACATCCAAGTTGACGCCGCGTGCGAGTGCAGAGCGCAGAACCAGCCGACCGATGCGGCCAAATCCATTGATACCAATTTTCATACGACTCCTCCTTTATGATAAGTGCTCATATTTCGACTTCTTCGCGTTGCCTGGCACGCAGCAGATGATAGACCAGCAACAGTTGGGTCAGTGCCAGTGGATGGCTCAGCTCGATCTGAGAATCGGAATATTGGCCGAGATCGGTAGGAGAAGTTGCTCCACACTCATCGAGGCGATCAAGGATACCGCGTTCAAGCGCACGAGCGGGTTCGTCAGGGATGGAGCCGTCAATCTCCAGATATTCGACGGCTCGCCCTTCCTCGCGTCCCAGTCTCGCACGTACACAGCCCGATCGGTCTTCCGCAATGATCTGGCTCAGGTCTGGATGAGGCAGCGTGCCATGCAGCGTCAGGCGCACATTGAGATGGGCATCATCGTTCTGAAGAGATTGAGAAGACAGGTCAGGATAGAAGGACACCTCTATGTCCGCATAGGAGCGCTGTGGCCGGATGAACGACGCCGAATCGTTCGCGCGAATCTCTAGTTCACGCAGCACTTCCTGTTCAGAATAGCCACGTTTTGTCGAGTCACGCCGAACCTTCCAGCGTCGTCTGAGCTCCTCGGGTGTATTGAGAAAGACGAGCACACTGTAAGCATTGCGCATCTCCTGCCTATAGAAGCCAAGCAATCCTTCGACAATGAGGAAGGGCTGTGGAACGATATACTGCGGCGGACCAAAGTCGCCCAGTTTGTGTTCGTAGTGTGGCTTCAGAATTGGTTCTCCAGCACGCAGCAGTCGCAAATGCTGTGCCATCATATCGAGGTAGTTGCATTCAGGATTCAACGGCGTTATGCCTAATTCTTTGCGTTGCTGCCGATTGAAGCGATGATAATCGTCAGTGCAGAGCACCGACACATGCTCAAGACCTAAAATCTGGGCGATGCCTCGGCTCAATGTCGTCTTTCCAGCAGCACTATCGCCCACGATCCCCAGGATGATTGGACGCAGGGATGCCCCGAATGATGTAGCCATGTCGTTCTCCAAACTCCTTGCACCGCGTGTCCTTCGTGGGATACCAGGTCCAGATAGCACAGGTGCTGATAGAAATGCTATGGGCCTAAGAGGCTGTGCCAGCCCATGCTATAATGATACCTGGCAAGATATATAAGAACAAGGCACAATTTCCTATACCTGATATAGATTGGAGGTTATAGATGAACTGGTCGCGCCTCGATAGCATTACACTACGTCAGCTGCGCGTGTTCTGTGTCGTCGCACGACTTCTGAGTTATACACGAGCGGCAGAGGAACTTGGTTGCCGACAGCCAACCGTCTCAGCATTGGTAGCGGAACTGGAACGAGTGACGCAGTTGACCTTGCTAGAACAGCGAAGCAAGCACCTTGTTCTGACGGATGAAGGACAAGAGTTGTACGCTCACGTACAGCAGGTGATTAAGGTAGCGGACGAAGCATGGCAGGCGATGTCAGAGCTAAGTGGAGTGACGCTGGCAGAACGTGTACCGTTACGCGTCGCCGCTGACACGACAGTGGGAACCTACGTTCTGCCACATTTGCTGGGCATCTTTCACCGATTGCAGCCTACTATCTCCCTCAAACTGCGCGTGGCTAATCGTGCTGATGTTCGCGCTTGTTTATTGGCAGGGGATGTCGATCTTGTGATAGCTGGCCGACCGCCAGATGTCGATGGGCTTGTGGCCGAACCATTCCTGGTTAATCCATTAGTGGCAGTTGCGGCTCCTGAGCACGCATTAGTCGGACTCACCCAGGTACCTCTTCCGCGTCTGGCCGATGAAATCTTCCTCCTTCGCGAAATGGGATCGGGGACACGGGCAGCCGTGGAGGAGTTGTTCGAGGAAGCCGGGATGATTCTCAAGGTAGGCATGGTGCTTGGACATATTGAAGCAATCAAACAAGCGGTAGCGGCAGGTCTCGGAGTAAGTGTGCTTTCAGAGGTTGCAGTGAAGCGTGAAATTCGTTATCGTACACTGGCTATTTTGCAAGTGGAACATTTTCCAATCCAGCGCCGCTGGTATATCGCACGTCTCGCTGACCGGCATTTAAACGCTAGTGCGGTCGAGTTCATCAAGTTCTTGCGTGCGTATAGGAGTTAGTATAAAAAATAATCACAATAATTGTTTGTTTATATAAACTATGCAATTCATGTGAAACCTCTTATCGATGTTGTACGTGAAATCTATGTGCATTCAGTTGAATGGACAGGTGGTAATAAGAGAGATAAGCTGGTATTAACAAGTAAGGAGAAATAATTATGTGTACAAGTTGCGGTTGTGGACAGCCCAATAATGATCAGGGAGATCAACGCAATATCACCCAGAATGACCTCAACAATGCCGCGCAGGCCGCAGGTATAACCCCCAAACAAGTTGCTCAAAACATCATGACGAGCCAGGGACAGGGAGCAAGTCAGACGAATACTCCGGCTCAGTTTGCAGGACAGCGAATTGGTGATGCAGGTCATATTACGCCGGAATCTCCCGAAATAGTTGCTCAAGACATCAAAACTACCGAGGCAGCTTTCAGTTCGGGTACCAAACCAGCTGACGTAGGTCAGACAGGGTCCTCTGGTCAAACAGGAACGTCAGGTACTGATCAGTGAGGTATCGCTAGTCAGACGGGGCAGACAAGCATATGGCAATGAAGCACTGCTCTTCCCAAACAATGCTTATGTTCTGCTAGCTCGACGGTAATTCTACTGGAAACTCATCCTGCTTTGTAAGAGAAAATCCCAGAGAGTTGCTGTTGCTTTCGATAGCCTCCTGCCTTTGAGGTGGACTATGTGCCACTCGCGTTTCAGTGGAAACCCCTCCACATCGAGTATGGCCAGATCGCCATTTGCCACTTCGAGTGCAATGGATTCGCGGGAGAGGACGGCAATTCCTAACCCGGCAGCCACTCCTTCTTTGATAGCTTCGATGCTACCAAGTTCGAGGCCGGTTCGTAATGGTAATCCCACTCGCACAAAGTGCTGCTCCAAGTCGAGCCGGGTACCGGACTCTTGCTCGCGTAACAGGTATATCTCCTCTTGTAGATCAAGTAACGTCAACGCACTACGTTTCGCCAATCGGTGAGATGGTGGGGCAATCATTACTAGTTCATATGGCATCAACAACTCCATAACGACACGGTCGCGTTGCTCGACAAGGCTCATCACCACCAGGTCTACCTGATGAGTGAGAAGACGCTCTTCGATGGTGCGCCGATTGGCTATGGAAAGTGTAATGCGGACACCTGGATAGTGTGTATGAAAGGCACCGAGCAAGGACGGCACTACGTAGGTACCAGCACTAGTACTGGCACCTACTACAACGCTTCCTCGCTTCAGTGTATGAATTTCGTCTACTACAGATTTGGTCTCAGTTAGCAGCACGAGTAGCTGTTCAACATGTCGCAACAGCTCCTGGCCAGCAGGTGTTAACACAATGCCTCTGCCTTTGCGAGCGAAAAGCTTTAGCCCCAGCATCAGTTCAAGTGCTCTAATGTGCTGTGTGACTGCAGGTTGCGAAAGGTACAGCTCCTGCGCAACTCGAGTGTAGCTGAGATGTTGTGCAACCGCACGAAAAACTGTAAGCTGATGCACAGTGAAGTCAGGTCGCCCATTGCCTGTAACGGATAGCATTGAATTATGCATAGACATTCCTGTTCCTCCATTGCATTATCGTCCGCACGTTGACCAGAGGCTTTAGGTTCTCGTGTACTGATCACCACCTCTTTAGGCTTACACAGTAATATAGCATACTATTTTGCCCTTCTTGTTATATAAGGTCTAATCTATAGTGTCTATAGTAAACTGCTACTACAACTAATAGAACGATCATGCTACACTTCTACTCAGCGAAGGTTGTAACCCGAAAAGCTGAGGAGTGAGTACATGACAATTGAGGTTATATCAGAGCAGAAGAACCGCTGGAAGTCCGGTGTAATCCCTTATGCCCAGATGGGCTACTGGAAACCTGACTATGAACCAAAAGATACAGACATTTTGTGTGCATTCCGTATTGTGCCGCAAGAGGGCGTTGACCCCATTGAAGCGGCGGCAGCTGTCGCAGGCGAATCATCTACTGCTACCTGGACGGTCGTCTGGACCGACCGTTTGACGGCACATGAAAGTTACCAGGCTAAAGCCTACCAGGTCATTCCTGTTCCCGGTACGGACCAGTACATCGCGTACATCGCCTATGATCTCGATCTGTTCGAGGAGGGGTCTATCGCGAACCTGACCTCCAGCATCATTGGCAATGTCTTTGGCTTCAAAGCTTTGAAAAGCTTGCGCCTGGAAGACATGCGCATTCCCCCACACTATGTAAAGACCTTTCAAGGGCCAGCCCATGGCGTCGTTGTTGAGCGGGAATACCTCGATAAGTATGGTCGTCCCTTGCTTGGAGCAACCACGAAGCCGAAGCTTGGGCTTTCCGCTCGTAACTATGGGCGTGTCGTCTACGAGGCACTCCGCGGCGGCCTGGACTTTGTGAAAGACGACGAAAACATCAACTCACAGCCCTTTATGCGCTGGCGTGACCGCTACCTCTATTGTATGGAAGCCGTCAATAAGGCAAGTGCCGAGACCGGTGAGATCAAGGGGCATTACCTGAACGTTACAGCCGCAACAATGGAAGATATGTACGAGCGGGCAGAGTTTGCCAAGGAGCTGGGCAGCATCATCGTCATGATTGACTTAACCATTGGCTATACCGCCATCCAATCCATGGCGAAATGGGCTCGCAAGAACAGTGTGATTCTGCACCTGCACCGTGCCGGTCATGGCACCTACACGCGCCAGAAGACGCATGGCGTCTCCTTCCGCGTCATCGCCAAGTGGATGCGGCTAGCAGGTGTCGATCATATCCATGCCGGAACCGTGGTGGGGAAACTGGAAGGCGATCCCATGACTACTCGCGGCTACTATAAGACGCTACTCGGCATGAAGTATGACGCCGATCCCAGCTCAGGTTTGTTCTTCGAGCAGGATTGGGCTTCGCTGCCCTCTGTCATGCCCGTTGCTTCGGGTGGTATTCATGCGGGACAAATGCACCAACTGCTGCATTATCTGGGTGAAGATGTGGTGCTCCAGTTCGGCGGTGGCACTATCGGACATCCGCAAGGTATAGCCGCTGGTGCGACGGCGAATCGGGTTGCCGTAGAGGCCATGATCCAGGCACGCAATGAGGGGCGCGACTACTTCAACGAAGGGCCGGAGATTCTGGAAAAGGCCGCGAAGTGGTGTGATCCACTACGGGCTGCGCTCGAACTCTGGAAGGACGTGAGCTTCAACTATGCCTCGACCGATACGCCCGATGCCACGCCCACCCCAAATTATTAGTGTAGCGATAAGACTGTTTATTAAGGCCGCTTATAAGGAGTGACCACCATGGCTTTTCATCTAACTCAGGGAACGTTTTCCTATCTACCGCCATTGACCGATGACGAGATTCGCATGCAAGCGCAGTACTGTCTGGACAATGACTGGCCCATCAATATAGAATTTACCGACGACCCCCATCCGCGCAACACCTACTGGGAGATGTGGGGGCTCCCGATGTTTGATGTGAAAGATTCGGCTGCCATCCTGTATGAGATCAATGAGTGCCGCAAAGCCAACCCGCATCACTATATTCGGGTAGGGGCTTACGACCGCACCAAGGGGCGGCAGACTCTTGCCATCTCGTTCATCGTGAACCGACCACCCCACGATCCAGGTTTCGGTCTGTCTCGGCAAGAAACCCATGACCGTGTCATCCGCTATACACTGCATAGCTACGCGACGGACAAGCCCAAGGGTGAGCGGTATACTGACTAACCAAAGCCTTTTGGAGGAGATCATGAGTATATTACCATCGGCCCAATCAGAAGGGCAGAGCGGTGTAACGAATTCAATGAGTAGTGTGCCTACTGATAGCAATGAGGATGTGGCGAGCGTGCTCCAAGAATCGCAGGTGATGGAGGTACTGGAAAAACTTGATCAGGAACTGGTGGGACTCAAGTCGGTCAAGACGCGCATTCGCGAAATTGCGGCCCTGCTCGTGATTGATCGTTTGCGACGTGGCGTTGGGCTCACAGCCCGGCCACCCTCCCTGCACATGTCCTTTACAGGGCAGCCGGGGACGGGCAAGACAACCGTGGCCATGCGCATGGCTACCATTCTGAACCGACTCGGGTATGTGCGCAAGGGACATCTGATCGCGGTGACACGCGACGATCTGGTTGGCCAATACATTGGTCATACCGCACCCAAAACAAAAGAGGTCCTTAAGCGAGCGATGGGTGGGGTACTCTTCATTGATGAGGCCTACTACCTCTATCGTCAGGAAAACGAACGGGACTATGGACAGGAGGCTATCGAAATCCTCTTACAGGTCATGGAGAATCAACGTGATGATCTCGTTGTCATTCTTGCTGGCTATAAAGACCGTATGGAAACCTTTTTCCAGTCTAACCCCGGTGTCAGTTCGCGCGTTGCCCATCACCTGGATTTCCCCGATTATGCGCTCGATGAGCTGCTCGTCATCGCACAGCTCATGCTGGCGGAACAGATGTACCGTTTTAGCCCGGAGGCGCAGCAGACGTTTGAAGCCTACCTTAAAAGGCGTATGCACATGCCCCGCTTCTCCAATGCGCGTAGTGTACGCAATGCCCTTGACCGGACCCGATTACGTCAAGCGAACCGTCTCTTCGCCAAAGGAGGAAAATTCTCAACGACGGATCTGATGACTATTGAAGCTGAGGATATTCTTGCCAGCCGTGTCTTCACTGAAAACGAACCAGATAATGAGCAGGGACTTGACCTCTCTCTTCCCGGCAGCATGTCTGTCAATTCTGACAAAGGCTAAAGTTATCTGTTCTGCTGAGCGACTGGAAGACTTGCCCAGAGGTGGTGAGCCCTTCTCATCAACGGTTGCCAGCCTACCAAGACGCTGGCTCTGCAAATAGGCGATTTCTTCGGCTGTAAATCTACTCATCTTTAACTTTCTCTTTTTTCGCAATTGGCTCTGTCTCCTGGGACAGTCCTTCATTATTATATGCTCAGGAAAAGAGAGATGTACCTGTTCTGACGGACAGTATTTCTTGTGATACACAGATCCGGGAACGCTCGGTGGTCATAAGAGGAACAAAGGATACGGACGACTTGATTGCCCCAGCGCATTACAATGGATTGCAGAGGGTTATTACGTCAAACATCGAGTCTTTTTTGCGGATGAGGCAACAGCTATCGAGGCGGGATATCGGCCTTGCGCCGTGTGTATGAAAGAGCGATACATTCTCTGGAAGCAAGCGCAAATGCAATCTGACACAGGAAAACAAGCACTTGCAGTCTATCAAACCTTCGTGTGGTCTCAAGAGAATGGGAAAGGTGAGCAGGTCAACAAGGAAAGGTGAAAGAAGCCTTGCCGTCGTTGTAGGTGCTCACCTCTCATCCGCTCACTTTAGTCAGTCAAAAATTTGAAAGTGGAGCCGATGGTTTATGCCTTCGGCTCCATTTATGATGCGGTCGTGTGCTTGCGTAGGGCCGGAATAGCCAGCACAACCGAGGCGATGGCCAGAACGATAATCAGCGTGCCAGACCAGTAAGGCGTGGCATGACCAAACTGAACGTAGAGCAGACCGCCGAACAATGGACCCAGGATCATCGCCAGTGACTGCATCGACTGGTTAGCACCGCCAACCATGCCTTGTTGGCGTGGTCCAGCCATGCGCGAAGTCAGGCCACGCAGCGCGTTTTCCACCAGGCCACCCGCGCCGGCGAAAAGGATCACTCCTGCTACAAGCAGGAGCGGTGACGCAATCAGGGCAACTGCTCCGAGCAGGATATAGCTGATCGCGACGAGGATCAGCGAACCGATGGCCAGCTTCACATCGCCAAAGATGGGCAGCAGTTTGCCCACCAGCACACCTTGGACGAGAATATCGACCACACCAACGACTGTCGAGATGATGCCAGCTTCGGTGGCATTCCAACCCAGGCTATCCTTCAATAAAATGGTCAGGTTCGATATCAAAATCGCGAACGGGAAAAAGTAGAAGAAACCAGCCAATAGGAGCCAGCGCAGATGTACCATCGTAAACACATTGCCCAGCTGTTTGAGCGGATTCAGGTCACGCAGACGGACGGAGGTCACGCGATGCTCTTTGCTCAGGCTCTCAGGCAGGAAGAAGAAGCCCCAGACGATATCAAGCAGGACGACCACAGCCGCAACAATAAAGGGTGTGCTGTAGTTGACATTTGCCAGGAAGCCGCCGATACTGGGGCCGACGATAAAACCGACACCTGAGACGCCACCCACGATGCCAAAGTACTTGCCGCGCTCCTCCGGCTCGGTGATATCGGCGAGATAGGCAAAGAGTACGCTAAAGTTGCCACCAGTCAGTCCGTCGATGATGCGACCCAGAAAGAGTATCCAGAGCGAGCCACCCAGACCAAACAGCAGATAGCCGATTGCTGAGCCGAATAAGCAAATGAACAGGATCGGGCGTCGGCCAAAGCGATCACTGAGCAGACCCAGACCTGGGGCAGCAATCAACTGGCAGATGCCATAGACTGAGATCATCCAGGCCACCACAATGGCGAGATTATTTGGATTGCTCAGGTGTTGTAGGGTCATAAACGGCACCACAGGGCTGATGATGGACATGCCCATAGTATTTAAGAATGCGACAACCATGAGAAAGATAATGGCTTTACGGTTAGGAGCAGGCCGCATAGTGCCTGAATCCCCTGGTTGAGATGTTAAGGTTTCTGGTGTGTTCATATCAATGTTCTCCGATCTGGTTGTTCTCTCGTAACTGTCCTTACTGTAACCGCCAGATGGATGAGTCAGCATCATCCAAGGGGATGATTTACTGGATGATTATGAACTGTTTTCGTTGCACCGAGAGAGCTTTTTGTAGAGGTAGAGCAATCAGAGCAGTTCAAGCTGTTTGGCGACGGCACCCGCCTCGACGCGGTTGTTGACGTTCAACTTACGATAGATGCTCTGAAGCTGCGTGCGCACCGTGTTGACTGAGACCACGAATTCGCGGGCAATCGCGGCGTTGGAGTTACCTGCGGCTAGCAAGCGCAAGACTTTTTGTTCCTGTGGGCTCAAAGGTTCGCGCAGGAGCATCGTTCCGGGAGCCTTTTCCTGAGCTGATGTACCAATTTCGCGGGTAAATGCGCTCAGGATATGCCGCAGGTAGGTGAGCAGCACTTTCTCGTGGAGATGGGGGCGGAATCCGCGCAGCAGGGTAGCCAGTTCCTCGCCCTCGTCGAGGAAGAGACGCAGGTAGCCCTCGTTATGCGTTGTTGCTAGCAGCTCGTGTAACTGTTCATACGCTTTTGCATGCGATCCCTGTCGGGAATACGCCAGGGCCAGCACCACCTGGGTCTCCAGTTTGAAGTAGTTATGGCCCGTCTGTAGTGCAGCCTGAGCTAAACTTTCTAGCAGCTCTATCGCGGCAGCGATTTCGCCCTGCATCAGGAGGAAGCGTACACGCAACAATTGCTCGCGCTGGTGCTGAAGCAAGGGCAGTACCTCTTCGCGTCGCTCGATACTGGCAAACCAGCGTTCCACAGTCACAAGCTCACTACTGGCGAGCTGCATGCGAGCAAGTGCGGCCTGTACCATGCGAGAGAGCTGATAGCTATGCGATGAGATCGGCGTTTGTTCCTGCGCCAACCAGACGGTGAGACGCTGCTGCGCCTGCGTGGTCTGGCCGCGGGCATACTCAATAAGTGCCAGTTGAGCCGTTGCTAGAGCCCGGAACTCTTCCACGTTCATCTGCTCGCCGATCTCCAACGCCTCATGCGTGGCCAGTTCCGCTTCCTCCAAGGTGTTCCACTGGTACATAATCTGCGCCAGCCCCAACTGGGTGTGGGCGATATCGTCGCGATCTTCCTGCATCCTGGCCTCGGCTTGCATCTGGCGAAACTGCTCAGCCGAGTTGCGTAGTTCTCCCTTTTCAAAACTCGCCCAACTGAGCATGCCCCTGTTGGCACGAGCATAGATGAGGTTGCCTTGCTGTTCGCTGAGTCGCAGTGCCGCGAGGAGAAATGCGCGTGCGTTATCGAGATGACCATCGAGTATCTCGCCCGTGCCTACTACAGTCAAGCTCAGATTACGCCAGGTACGATCCTCCGGAGGAAGCCAAGCCAGCGACTGTTTGGCCCAGGTCACCGCCTGGAGTATGTTCCCCTCCTGTCGAGCCAGAAGTGCTCGGAAGGCGAACACCCCGGCCAGCTTCGCGGTATTATTCGCATCTCGCCATTGCTGTTCTGCGACCTGGAGCAGATGGTCTATACGCTCTTTACCATCCAAGAAACGCGACTCCTGCATCAGGATAAAGAGCAAGGTCAGGGCAAAGTGTACACACAAGTCCGGGTGATGCTCTAATTCTTTTTCCGGCAAGCGTTCCAACCAGCGATGCAGGCGATACAACTCCGGGATAGCAAGGACGTTGTCCTGCAGTTTGCTCTCAATAAACTGTGCGATCAGGCTGGCTGCATTTGTCGATTCAGCGGCATCCAGCGCGGTCTCAATCGCTTCGGCGAGGAGTCCATGCGACTCGTACCAGATGCTGGCCCGTGCCGCAAGCTGGCGCAACCGATCATCTCCCAGGCACTTACGAGCCTCCTGTTGCATGGCCTCAGCAAAGAGAGAATGATAACGTGCCCATTCACCTTTCTCGTCCAGCGGGATCAGAAAGAGATCGCCTCCGCGCAGCTCTTCGATCAGTCGTGCGCTGTCTGTACGATTCATGATGACGTCGCAAAGCGAGGCGGTGACTCGAGGAAGAAAGCTGGTTTGTAACAGAAACTCCTGCTGTTCGGTGGATAGCATATGCAGGACCTCGTTGAGAAAGTAATCCTGAATACTCCAGTAACTCCCCACGAAGGCTGCGAATCCATGCTCAATATCCTGCTCACTTTTAGACCAACGTAGTGCGTGTAAAAGCAGTCGTATGCCAGTTGGCCAGCCTTCCAGGCGCTCGTATATCTGACGCAGAAGCTTCGAGGAGAGCGCGAAGGAAAGCTCCTGCTCGAAAAAGGCACGCGTCTCTTCCAAAGAAAAGCCCAGAGATGGAGGATAGATGTCCAGCAACTCGTTACGCGCCTGTAAACGGGCCACTGAGAACGGAGGATCTCCACGGATAAGCAGCAGCAGGTGGAGCGAGGTTGGCAGGTGATCAAGGAAAAAGCTAAGTGTTTCGATCACATGGAGCGAACTAATCACATGGAAATCGTCGAGAATCAGGACGCCAGGATGCTCAAGCTGGCTCAATTCATTGAGTAGAGCGGTGAGCATCATTTCCAGCGGCTTAAACGGTGGTAGCCGATTAGCAAACAGCAATTCCAGTGCCTCCTTGCCAAATCCTGTGCGAAATTGCTGGCAGGCGGCGATGATATAACGCCAGAAGCGGATCGGGTCATTATCGCCCTCGTCCAGAGTGACACTAGCAATACGAGGAAAGTCTGTACGGGTACCGCGTTCCGCAATCCATTGGCTGACCAGCGTTGTTTTGCCATAGCCGGCTGGTCCTGAGATGAGTGTTACTTTATGCTCCAAGCCTGTATCCAGCAGTTCCAGCAGATGTTCGCGTGGGAGGAGTGATTTCTGTAGATGCGGCAACTGGAGCTTTGGCATTAACAAAGGCTCGAATGACATAGGGCTACTGGTAGGCTGTCCAGTTCCGCCGAGTCCATGTGCAGCGGTCGGTACGGCCAACTGACCGATTTGAGCGACCGTAGCAGGTGTAGGATGTGCTTTATCCTCACTCGAAAGCCACGCCGCGATCTCCTCCAACCGCTCCATGCTCAATTGCGCACTCCGGCCAGCGTAGCGTTTGACCATCCCCTCTTCGTGTCGCTGGTAGGCATACCAATAGCCCTCGCTTCCGCGACTACGCTTCTCTTTCAGCAAATTAATCTGCCCGTTGCGACCATGAAAGGCAAACGCACGATGTTCCTCAAGCCACTCCAGCCAGCCTTCTCCGTCCTCTGGGAGGAAATAAGATGCTTCGTTTTCTGGCTCAGTGAAGAGATACTTCGCTCGCTCCGACGACCAACTGACGATGTACTGCGCACTCTTTGGCATTGACGTTCGTTTCTCTCTCTTTTTTGCTCCCCAACGGTGCTTTTGCTACTCACTCATTGTTATAAAAACGAGCGATGAGTACAAGCAATACATATGAGCCGCTTTCTTCTCTTTTGCCCCCAACAAACAACTATGGATGATTATACTGTAGTAGGACGCAAAAAACAAGTGCTCCCCAACAAGCACAGATATATTGTCTGAGGGAAGAACAAGCTTGACAGAGCCATTTTTTCTCCGTATATTGAATCCACGACAGAAAAATAGTAGTCGAAAAAGGAACTTATAGGATGTATCAACTCGTTCAAGTCAACATTGCTCGTATGCTGGCTCCCCTCACTGATCCATTGATGGCCGAGTTCGTGACGCAGTTGGATGCCATCAATGCCCTTGCCGACAGCAGTTCGGGCTTTCTCTGGCGTTTGCAAACGCCAGAAGGAAACGCCACGACCTTACGTCCTTACGAGGACGATCTCATTCTGGTGAATCTCTCGTTGTGGGCTTCTCTAGCCGATCTTACTGCCTTTGTCTACAAGAGTCGTCACCGTTCTGTGATGCAGCACCGCCGCCAGTGGTTTGAACGATTCGATGGTCCGTACACGGCCCTTTGGTGGGTTCCTTATGGTCACGTTCCAGATGTAGAAGAGGCGAAGCAGCGTCTGGCTTCTTTGCGTACAGAGGGTGAGACTCCGTATGCCTTTTCCTTCAAAAAGCCATTCTCAGAGCCAGAAGAAGTCAGCGACTTTCGGACTCACGCCATCGCGGAATAAAGTATAAAAATTCGTGATGCAGTCTCATTGAAATCCTCAGGAGGTAATTTGGTCTCATGACTTCGCCAGTGTGCTAGATAACGTCAGTAGAATATGATTTCCGTTGTAGGCCGAGGATGTACTATATTCTTGGCCCTGGCTGACTGTTACCTTTTCTTGATGCAGAAGCGTTTATCGTTGCGCTTCGCGTTGGGAATCGCACACATAGAGGAGCGAAGATGAGTTCACTTTCCAAACAAGAGCAACTCTGTCAATTGATAGATGAACAGCAGGAGCGCATTCGCCAGACTTTTCCCGCCCATAGGGGTAGTGCTGTTGTTGCTCTTACAGGTGCTAGAGATTGGCACTACCTCATGTTGCAAGATACGTTGAATGCTGCTACACAGGGTGCTACTGCGTATAACTCGTACCTGTACTCTTCCGGTTGGCATAAGGCACTACTGTTCTGTTTTGGCACTGCCACTGAGTCTCCATATGTTTCTCCTAGTGTTACTGCTAGCACACTCGATGCTTGGGCCGATCAGGTACTGCTGGAGTGTGATCGCCTGACAGAAGGTGAGCAAGTTCTCGCGCATTGTGAGACTGGCTTCATGAGCATGCAGCAGGGAGGGCAGAAGGATTTCTCTGCCTGGATAGCCAACAAGAAGATGCCTACTGAGTGGAGAGAACGCGAAGATATTGCTTGGTGGACGAATGCGCTTGCCAAAACCTACGAGCGCGAAATGCAGGAACTTGCTGCGGAAAAAGTGTGTATCCAACAACAGCTAGACGTATTTGTCAATCAATGGCAAGCAGATATGACCGTCTATAGAACGACACAAGAGATTGACGACTATTATATGCGGTTGGGCATGGTGCGGGTAAAGAGCATGGCCTGTCACTTTCTGTATCCCGCTCAAACGCTGATTGGTGGTTGCACGGTTGAACTGTATGGAAATGTCCTGGCTGTTCTCATTGGCTATGCTCTGAAGCATCTCGACCTATGCAGAGCATTTGTTGTGCAGCACCCTTCATGTCCCCTTAGAGCTTTGTTAGCTACTCCTCATGCGGCGGCTGCACTGACGGGGTTGCTGTCTGAAACGCTTGGAGTTGATAGTGTAGCCATTCGTCGTGTTGTAGACGCGTATAGCCTTTCTCATGAAAATGTCTCCTATCACTGTTCTGTAGCAGGTACACCTGCACCTCCATTGCTTCGCCTTGATGAGCAGCATCTTGTATGGTCGTTAACGGGGCTGCTGAGCGAACCTTTCTTTTTTCTCACACGGGAACTGAAGCGGCGGCACTCCTACGAGTACCATACGGCATCTCACCTACATGAAGAGGTCTTTCGGCGGGACTTGTATCAACTTTTCTCGGACAAACGCTTCGTGAGAAGTGCTGACAGTGTAGAACTAAGAGGTGTACAAGGCGACCTGACGACGGATGTAGATGCCCTCATTTTTGATCGCAAGACAGGAGTGCTGGCCCTGTTTGAACTCAAGTCTCAGGACCTCTTCGCCTATTCGCGCCAAGAGCGAATAAGGCAGCGGGACTATTTTTATAGCGCGGGTAAACAGGTGTTGGCCTGTGTGCAATGGCTGAATCGCAATGGAGCCAACGCATTGCTCACGCGTCTGGATCCAAAGCTCGTGAAACGTTTGAAGGTGCAGAAAACGTACATTTTTGTGCTTGGTCGCTATCTCGCCCATTTTTTTGATGGACCAGAGTTTGACCAACGTGCTGCATGGGGAACGTGGCCCCAGGTGTTACGGTTGGTGAATGAAGTATCCTTTGGTGCTGAAGATGCTAATCCAATTCAGTCGTTATACAACAAACTGATGAAGGATACTCCGCTGGCTCCGTCCAGTCCTGTCCTTGATGTGCAGGAGATAACGATAGGAGATAGCAATGTTTACGTCTATCCTGATTTTAAGACGTATAAAAATCGAGTTGGATAGAATGCACATGCTGCTGCTGATGTGTTATGATGTCTTACAACAGGTCGGGAGGTCATACTCTCACTATGCTGTTTTTCTGTGTACAGCCATCTAAAGCGGTGCTGGAGATGGTTGATGCTATATTTTATTGATCATGTCTGTGAGGAGAAGATGATTATTTTAGAGACGGAACACCTGCTGTTCCAACCATTGACGCGTGCCAACCTGGACGATCTGGCAGCACTCTATGCCGATCCCGAAGTGATGCGTTTCCTGGGCGGGCCGCGCAGAAAAGATGAGGTACAGCACGTCCTGAACAGGTATATCCAGGAATATGAGATCTATGGACACTCGTTCTTCGCAACCATGCGGAAGAGCGACCAGCGGTTTATTGGGCAGTGTGGACTCCTTAATCAAGAGGTAGAGGGATTGCCAGAGGTGGAACTGGCGTATGTGTTGGCACCGGAGTACTGGCAAAACGGCCTGGCTTTGGAGGGGACACGAGCACTCAAGGACTATGGACTACAGCAACTGGGCTTTCCTCGCGTGATTTCACTTATTCCACCTGACAATGGCGCGTCAATCCATATTGCGGAGAAGATTGGCATGCGGTACGAGCGCGACGTGGATCAGTGGGGAGAACACTTCCGCCTCTATGCCGTCAAACAGCCAAAGCGCACCGACATCTGAGCAGCAAAACACGGGACGTTGGCTTGCCTACCAGTCAAAAGGCAAGCCAACGTAATTTTCTGCCAGGCTGGCGGCGGCGACGTGTGAACTGACGGTATAATCAAGCTGCGCGTGCTGTAGCTTCTGTTGAAACACGTCGTCCTCGGGGAAGCGATGCAGCATCGAGGTCATCCACCAGGAAAAATGCTCGGCTCGCCAGGCACGTCGTAAGCACGTCGTTGAGTACGCCTCTAACAGCTCGGTGCGGTTCTGGGTGTAGAACTGCGTAATCGCACGAGCCAGGTGGCGGACATCGGCGACGGCCAGATTAAGCCCTTTCGCACCCGTGGGCGGCACGATATGGGCGGCATCCCCTGCCAGAAAGAGCCTGCCATACTGCATTGGCTCGATGACAAAGCTGCGCATTGCCAGGATGCTTTTTTGGGTAATTGGCCCCATAAGCAACTTCCAGTTGTCTTTGGTCGCTAAACGCGCCTGTAGCTCTTCGAGGATCAGAGCATCTGACCAATTAGCAATATCATCCTCCGGATCGCACTGGATGTATAACCGTTGCAACTCCGGCGAACGGGTGCTGACCAGGGCGAAGCCCTGGCCGGAATAGGCATAGATCAATTCGTGAGAGGAGGGGGGAGCCTGCATTAAGATGCCGAGCCAGCCAAAGGGATAGGAGCGGGTAAACACTCTCTGGATTGCGGCGGGAATAGAGGAACGAGTCACGCCATGAAAGCCATCGCAGCCCGCGATGAATTCGCACTGCAACTCCATCGGCTTGTGCTCATGGACAAAGTGAATGTGCGGCTGAGCAGAATCGATAGCAGACACCTGGACGTCCGCGACGTTGAACAGAATGTGTTCCCCCTGGCTGAGACGTGCGGAAATCAAATCCTGTAGGACTTTATGCTGTGGATACAGCGTAATGGCTCGCCCGTTAGTTAGTTCAGATAAAGGAATGCGATGAGCCACGCCATCAAAGCGGAGTTCGATGCCGTGATGAACGGCTCCTTCGCGCTGCATACGTTCTCCAAGCCCCATGTTCAACAGAAGATCGACAGTACCCTGCTCAAGTACCCCGGCGCGTATCGTCGCTTCGATCTCTTCTCTACTCCGGCTCTCGAGAACGAGCGAATCAATCCCTTCCTGAGCCAGGAGGAGCGACAGCATTAAACCAGCAGGGCCGGCTCCAACGATTCCAACGCGTGTGCGCATGTTCATGATTGCTCCAATTGGTTGAAAAACGCGGTCTCGTCCGCGCCTTATAGAACGATGGTCTGTTCACCTCAAGCAAGGGCGGCGTAGACGGTCACTGGAAGACTACTCCATGCACGCAACGTGTTGTTTGGCTTGCGCTGCGGCTGGCCCGCGAGCTCGATCCATTCCACGCGCCGGACAAGTGCCGTCAGCACGAGTTCAGCCTCCAGGCGGGCGACTGTTTGCCCGACACAACGATGGATGCCCATACCGAATCCGACATGTCTCGAAGCGTTGCGTCTGATGTCGAAGCTATCCGGGTTTGTCCACCGTCGGGGGTCGCGGTTGGCGGCACCGAGAAAAAGCAGTACCTTTTCCCCAGCCGGAATGCGTTTGCCTGCAATCTCAACCTCGCGTGTTGTCGTGCGAAAGAACGTCTGTACCGATGATTCCCAACGTATCGTTTCCTCAAAGGCCGCTTTGGCTAACGAGGGGTCTTGTCGCAGCAAGCTCCACTGATCAGGGTGGCTCGCCAGCGCGAAGATAGCGGCAGCGATTGCGTTGATTGTTGTGTCCAGGCCCGCGCCGAGAAGGGAACGTACCAGCAATGGTGCCCATTCATCGGGAATCTTGCCTGCGTCGGCTGCTGCCCAGATATGGGTACCAAAGCTTCCAGGACACAAGGCTGCGCGGCTACTGCTGGCTGCAATCCACTGTTGGACTGCCTGGGCATCGACCATAGCGGCCTCGAGCAACTGGTTACGCGGCCCAAATGCGTTGAAGACCATGTTGGCGTATGGCAACAAGTTCTCTCGATCTTCCTCAGGTAGCCCGACCGCATCTCCGAACACCTTGAGTGGATACACCTCGGCCAATTGGGTGACGGCGTCGAAACTGCCAAGGGTAACGAGCCGATCCACCAGCTCAATAGCCTCACGCTCGAAACTCGCACGCAAAGCTCTGAGTGCTGGCGGTGCCATGATTGGGCCAACGACCTCTCGTGCGCGGGTATGGGCAGGTGGATCGGCCTCAAGTAGCAGACTTGGTGTCCGCCACGGCTTTTCCTTGCGGAAATCACTCAGGCCAGCACCAGATGCAGACGAAAAGGTCGCCCAGTCCTTGAGGGCAGCATTCACCTGCTCATAACGTGCCATTCCCCACACGCCATAGGACTCTAAACGGACTACCGGCCCTGCCTCACGCAACTGCTCGTGCAAAGGGTGGGGATCAGCAAGATTCTCCAAGGAGAACGGGTCGGCGGTGATAACTGGTATTCCTTCCGATGTGTCGGTTGTTTCAGCCATGGCTCCTCCTTATACTGGACGGCTAGTAAAAGGATATCCAACACAAGCAATTTTTGTCAAGCTCTAAACGTCTGGTGATTACCCATACATTAAGGTTACATGAGTCGGGTCTGCTGGTCGAAGGCGTGCGACAGATTCTTCGCTGCGCTCAGAATGACAAGCGGAAGTTCTGTCATTCTGAGCAGGGAGTAGATTCCGGTAGGGACTTTTACTACCGCGCTCAGAATGACAAGCGGAAGTTCTGTCATTCTGAGCAGGGAGTAGATTCCGGTAGGGACTTTTACTACCGCGCTCAGAATGACAAGCGGAAGTTCTGTCATTCTGAGCGC
>JBPCJY010000021.1:0-26232 GCA_051004815.1 Ktedonobacteraceae bacterium | reverse complement strand
CTTCGTTGCTCATGCATACATTGTAGCACCTTCATGCATACATGTCAAGCCATACCCATCACGCCCCGAAAGGACTCGCTTGTATCCCCATGGCTGAAGCCAGGGGTCTTACGCTCGAATTGATAAGGATGAAAGGGTCAGAAAAATCGTGATAGTGCGTCGTTTGACAGAACAAGATGGGGAAATAGTGTGGCAACTTCGCCTCCGAGCACTACAGGACAACCCTGAAGCCTTTGGTGGAACATACGAGGAGACCATCACGAGGGGCTTTGACCTTTACGTGCAACGGCTACATCAAGGAAAAGACACCTTCTGGCTAGGAGCTTTCGAGGACAAGTTAATCGGCATGGTTGGCGTCATTCGTGAAACGGGCCTCAAAAGCCAACACAAAGGCTACATTATCGGCATGTACGTTCTTCCCGCGGCTCGTGGCAAGGGAGCAGGCAAGGCATTACTGCAAGAGGCCATTGCCCATGCTCACACTCTAGCAGGGCTAGACCAACTCCATTTGGCGGTTGTGACAAGCAACGATTCCGCCAGAAACCTCTATCGAGCGCTTGGTTTTGAGGTCTATGGCATAGAGCCAAGAGCGTTGAAAGTGGACGGCCAGTATTGGGACGAGGAATTGATGATTTTGCGGCTGAGGTAAGCTGTTAAGACCTCTCAATCTTGCCAGTTATAGCAGGGTGATTACTCCTTTGCTCCCGTCCACCTCGATCAATTGCCCATCGTGGATGAGGCGCATTGCTCCTGAAACATTCACTACCGCAGGGATGCCGTATTCGCGGGCGATGATTGCTCCGTGCGAAAGTTGTCCGCCAATCTCCAGGACGATGCCGCTGACCAGGGGAAAGATCGGCGTCCAACCGGGATCCGTTGCCGTAGTTACCAGTATGTCGCCAGGGCGCAGACTCATGGCTTCCTGGATCGTCTGCACAATGCGTACACGTCCGCGTATGGTTCCGCCACTGGCGGGAATACCCTTGAGCATGGTCAGATGCTCTTCCTCTTCGATAATGGGCGCACCATCTGCTCCCAACGCGTCAGGCGCAACGACGGTGAACCAGAATTCGTAGGCAAGACGGCGCTGCTCCACAGTCGTCCGCAACGTATCCGAGAGAAGCGTTGTTGGATGCTTCTCAATGAGACCCTCGATCTCAGCCAGCGTCAGGAAGAAGATGTCATCGACCTGCTTTAACCAACCGCGCACCATCCAGCGTCGCCCCAGTTCCGCATACATCTTACGCGTGGGAAAGATGAAGTTTGCCATATAGTAGCGACTGTTGTCGCGCACGGTGACGGCACGCTGAGCCTGTTTCAGCAAGAAACGGAAGATGGCGCGGCGCAAGGGGTCCAACTTCGCCTCAACGATGGTCACGGCATCGGTGCGACGCTGCTGCTGGCGAGACTCGGTGACGGAAGGATCGACGCGCTCGCCCGCACGCAAGTAATTGGCTATCAGTTCAATGACCTGCTCTGGTGCCTCCGCCCACCGTGGATTGCGCAACTCCAGTTCGTTCGGACAGCGATGTCCGTGACGTGCCAGAAACGCCTCAAGTTGCTCGCCGATAGAACATCCTTCCTCGTGTGAGCGCAAAAAGTTCAGTGCCGTGATGGGGTCCTGTGTGAGCAAGATGTCTTGTACCCCGCTCTCCTGGGCCATCTGAGCCATACGCCAGAGTGCCGGGCCCACTTCAGCACTATATATACCACTGAGGCTGGTGACTAGCTCTTGCGCCATCTCCTTGCCTGTCCACCAGCGCACGACCCGTTCGAGCAGACCATAGCTCACTCCAGCAGTGATACCGAAACGGAGGTTGGTCGCGAATGCGTAGGCACCACGTTTGCTCCATGTGGGAAGCCCTTCGTTCCAAAGCTGGCCGTCATCAAGTTGGCTAAGTTTGCTGAGATCATTGCGCATGAATTCGTTGACCCACTGATCGATCTGAGCGAAAAATTGCTCTGGTGTATGGCGCGGCGTTTTTTCCTTCTTCTTTGTTTTGAAACTGGTGGTAAGCATAGAGAACAGTTTGCGCAGCAGGCGCAGGGGACGAAAGGTGTTCTTGTATACCTGCGTGCCACGTTGCCGACTACCCCACATCTTATGCATCCAGGAAGCTGGTAAACCCATCTCTTCATTGAGGTTGTAGAATATTGCCCCCTCGTTAAAGTACATGCGACCGTAGAGTCGGCGCGTCATTTGAAATGATTGTTGCTCTGAGGTGTCATTATTCAGACCAAAGAGAACGGGAAAGCCCGTCTCAGTCAGTGGCGTGACCGGATAGGGAAGATTTTCACCCACATTCACGCGTGTCCACATATCATATGGCTTGGGTGGCAGGTCATGCTCACGGTTCCATGCATCGTCTCCCGGGGGGAGCGGCGTTCCATAGTACACAGGTACTGGTTGTGTGGTTACATGTGTCGTAATCGGACGCGCCTGAACAATGAAGACCTGCTCGTCAGCAATGGCCCATTCGATATCTTGCGGAACACCAAATTGCTCTTCAATCCGTTCGCCAAGCCGTACTAGTTGTGCCACCTGTTCGTCCGCCAGGATGAGATGTTGTGGCTCGGCAGTTTCCACCTGTCCACTGCCCATTCTGCTGTTTGAAGGAACGGCTATGAGTGATGGCGTACCAACCTCTTGCTGTTTGATGCGCCCACTGGCCTTCTCTACAGTGATGCTGTCGGGCGTGATCTGGCCCGCAACCAGCGCTTCACCTGAGCCCAACGTTGCATTGATCACTACCTCGTCGTGTACTCCACTCACTGGATTGATGGTAAAAAGCACGCCAGAGATGCTGGCCTGCACCATTTGTTGGATAACAACGGCCATGCTAACGGTTTGAGATACAATACCCAAACGAGTACGATAGCTCAAGGCACGAGGAGTCCACAGCGAAGCCCAGCACTGGCGCACTGTCATCAGTATGTCTTCGAAAGAACATACATTGAGATAGCTTTCGTGTAGACCGGCAAAAGATGCTGCGGGCAAATCTTCGGTAGTGGCGGAGGAACGAATGGCGACAACACCCGCACCAGGCTGTTGATAAGCTTGTGAGATAGACAGGGCGATTTCTTCTGGCATGGTGCCGCGCTCAAAGAGCGCACGAATGGCTTGCGAGGCTCGCTCGAATGACGTAATATCCTCTGGCGTTACCTGTTGAGCCAGCCGCTCAATCTCTTCCTGGAAGCCATTCGTGTGAATAAAATATTGGTAGGCATTGGTGAGCAGCACAAAGCCTGGAGGAACGGGAAAACCTGCGCGGATCAGTGCTCCAAGGTTCGCACCTTTGCCGCCTACGCTGTGCAAATCCTGCTGGCCTGACGAACTAATGTCAGCCAGGGTACGAATAAGTTCCATTTTATCTCCTCGAACGGAATATCCCTTGCCTTCAGGCATGGAGATGTAAGTGAGTCCTCATGGAGGCGTGATAGGTGGGCTAAATCCACTTCCCAAGCCCATTGACCCTTGACATTTACTACGTTTTCTGGTAAGCTTTAAGTAATTCACTTGCATGTGAAGAGGGGAGTCATTACTGCTCTCGTTCCTCTGCTTCCCTCTGAGAAGCGTTGTTGATTAAGGTGCGGATCATCCACGCTACCGTATCAGCAGCTTCTTCCCCTGAGAGATTGAGATAATCTTTAAATGCACGCACAATCGCTGTTGTAGTAAGAATGAAAACGCTGTTGCGCAGGCGTAACCTATCAGCCTCATCGAAGTGTCCCATTACCGATTCCAGGGCACCTTCAATGAATTTCAGCCTTTGTGGGAGCGCATGCTGACGCATTTCATAACTCAACTCGCTCATAGCGGCAGCCCGCAGCATCTCGTCAGCTCCCTCGTATTGAAGAAAAGCTTCTTTAATCATGGCAATGAGCTCCTCAGGGCTACGCGGTGGCCCAGGAGGGGGTCTGATACCAGATTTCTGAACGATATAGCTGCCAAGTGCCTCAATGAGCTCGCGCTTGGTATGAAAATAGCGGTAGATGGTTGGCACAGAAACCCCTGCCTCACGTGCGACAGCCGGAATGGAAAGGTCAGCCAATCCTCCCTGTGCCATAGCCTGGATGAGGCCATCGAGAATCTGCTCACGGGTACGCCTCGCCTGTTCCTGGCGTAGTGGACTTTGGTAATCGCGTTGCTTATTCATAATATGAATTATATCATAAATATATGAGTCATATCAAGAGAGGGAGATTCACAGACCCTGAGGTGAAGAAGAGCGGAGGTTGACGAAAATGGATTTTTATAAGAATTTTTACCCTTAGTTCACGCGGCAGCTTTGGGTGAATGTAGTGCTTCTGTTTGCAGCGCACCACGTTCAGTGAATAGTGGTCAAAGATACCTCTTCCATTCTCCATATCTTTGAGGTTCTATAATTAGTAGCCCGGAGGTCGTTGGAATTTATTGGTCACTTCCGCTATAGCCCTGGCAATCGCCAATAGACGTGATTCATTCCAGCGTTTCCCTACCAACTGTATCCCAATAGGTAAGCCATTGTCATCCAGCTTATACGGTAGCACGACTGCTGGATGGCCGGTATAATTGAACACCGTGCCATGGGCACTGACCATCCAGTACACTACTTCCTGACCATCAACGTGCAGTGGCGATCCCGGTTCGCAGTGTGGAAACGCCGTGACCATTGAGGGCGGGCACAGGAGAACATCCCATAGGCGTCAAGTTAACAATTGATGAGTTAAACGATGAACCAGCTTGACAGGCGCATCGGCTTGGTCCATTCGAGGCCAAACGACACCCGAGTGGCTTTGGCGATGAATGACCATCTTGTCGATGCTAGTGCTGCTTCTGGAGCAGGTTTGCACGCTTCCCATCGAAAGCTCATCCTTCCTTAACTTGACGCCTATGGGCGGGCACAGGAGAACATCCCACTTATCAAAGAACTGCTCCCACGCCATAATAGATTGGTCGCGGCGGTGAAGGGCTTCAAGGTAGTGTGCGAGGGTGGTCGGTTGTTCCTGCTCTCCCGGTTGGAATGCTCCCGTCATCATGCCAATCAATGCACCAGCACTCATGAGTTCCTGGTTGAAATCCAACGCTGGCAGGGTAGCTTCTTCAACGATTGCACCGAAGGGATGGAGTTGCTGTGCCAGGGCTTGTACTACGTCGCGAATAGCCGCCGCGACCGGAAAGCCCGGAAAGGTGGGAGCAAAGGCGATGCGCAGTGGCTTGAGTGCGAGTTCTGGCACCTCGTCAACCGGTACAGGTTGCACCTCGGTATCGCGTCCGTCCGGCCCCGCGATGATCGAGTAAAGCAGTGCCAAATCCTCGACGGTGCGTGCCATTGGCCCAATACAGGACATGATGCGGATGGGTCTGGGCGGCGAGAGACCAGGGATAAGTCCGGTGAGTGGGACGCGCTGTTCGGTTGGCTTCAGGCCAAACAGACCACAAAAATGTGCTGGAATGCGGATCGAAGCGGACAGATCGGTGCCAATGTCAAACGGGGTCATCCCAGCAGCCAGTGCTGCTGCCGCGCCGCCGCTGGAACCGCCAGAAGTGCGCTCGATATTCCAGGGGTTATTGGTGCGACCAAAGATGGGGTTATTGGATTGATAATCGGCCAGCATCATGGCGACGTTCGTTTTGCCGATGAGAATGCCGCCCGCGGCCTTGAGGCGTGCGGTCACAGTGCTATCTTCCTGGGGCACGTAATCGGCCAGCGGTGGGAACCCGGTGGTGGTGCGCATGCCCGCTGTCGCATGGGCATCTTTCAGCGTAAAGGGCACGCCATGCAGCGGCCCCCACACCTGACCGTGAGTCAGTGCTTCATCCGCTTCCCGCGCCCGTTCATATGCACGCTCAGCATCCATGGTGATGATGGCGTTCAGAGTAGGATTGTGTTTATCAATCTGTGCCAAATGCGCTTCCAGCACTTCTGTGGCTGAAACATGCCCTGCCCGGATGGAGGCTGCTAACTGCGTCGTACTGGAGAAAACAATATCTTTCATGATTGCTCCGGCTTAGAGCTTATCGGGAACCCTGCCTGATGCCCACAAGGGGCATCACTACCTGTAGTGGTGCCCCTTGTGGGCATCAGGTCCTTTGCCCTGCAACCAGGGTTCCCGATAAGCTCTTAATGTTCCTTTCGCGATAGGTATTGAAAGCGTCAAATTTTCTCCATTCAGCATAGCATGCTGAAAAGGAAAAAACTTCTCCTATCTTGCTCAAACTAGATTTTGTGGGCAAACAAACGAATACTGGGCCTATTGCACTTTCACAATGATCGCACTGACATTCCCTACTCCACCCGCCTGGTTTGCTGTATCGACGAGGGTACGTGCCAGTTTTTGTAGGTCATCGTGTTGACCTTGTGCCAGCACTTCTTCCATACGCTCATGGCTTACCATGCGCCATAAACCGTCGGTACATAGGAGGACAAGGTCATTCACGGCTACCTCGTGCTGGTCCAGGTCAATGGCTATCGTGCTGTTCTGGCCCAGGTAACGAGTGCCTTTATTTGACTCAAGTGAAGGATTGGAGGTCGCTTGCGCTGCCGACTCGACGACAAGCGACTCAAAAGGAAGACGACGCATGCCTTTAGCAACGCTATAATGATAAGCGCGACTGTCACCAACGCCAGCGATGTAGAGATGCCGCTTGTGCAGCAAAGCGACCATCACTGTACTGGCCATGGCGGTTTCGTAATCCGCGTTACAGTGATAAATCACCTGATTGGCCTGTCGCACTCCCTCGCGCAGCCATTGCTCGATGATGGTGTCCGCAAGTGGAACGACGGCTGAAACGCGAGAAGATTGCTTACTACCACTAATGGCGGACGAATGATGGTTAGGAGTAGGGAATGGCGCGAGGCGTGCGGGTTCGGATAATAGGGGTATCAGCACATCCGCTATCGTCTCAATCGCCAGGCGACTGGCTTCGTGTCCACCGGCGGTTTTCCCCTGTGGCCCACGCAAGCCATCAGCAACGGCAAACAGGCCAAACGGACGCGGCGGGGGTGCAAGGTTCGTGCAAAGTCCTTGCACAATCAACAGCATATCCTCATTTTCACCGGCACTATAGCGGCGTCCCACGTCGCTCACGTAGCCTACCTGGCAAACTTCTATCGTCAACGGCGAAATTTCACCCAGCGTGTGTCCACAATGTCGGCAGAAATGCGATGTGCTCCTATTTTCTTGTCCACAGGCGGCACAGGGATTTTCAGGTAGGACGGTACGCACGATGACGTTGGCATTGTCAGTAGTAACCTCAACCGTAGGTATGTCGGCAATCGTTGGAGACGTGAGCGCGTCGTTGAGTGCGTCGGCAAAGGCACGTCCCGTGCTGTAGCGGTTGGAGGGTTCTAGCTCCATTGCCCGTTCCACTACGGCATCGACGGCTTTGGGCAGCGCAGGATTGAGTTTACTGGGTACTGGCAACTCGGCGGCGCGGCTACGCACGACCGCCTGGAAGGGTAGCAGTCCGGTAAAGAGTTGATAGGCCACCACGCCCAGCGAATAGATATCGCTAGCAGGCTCCGCCTTGCCATGCTCCTGCTCAGGAGCCACATAATGCTCTGTCCCTACTGACCAACCACGCTGGGTGAGGGCCTGCTCTTTCTGCATGGCTCGTGCAATGCCAAAATCGGCCAGCACCAGTCGCCCATCATCCTGGTGAATCAGCAAGTTGGAGGGCTTAATATCGCGGTGAACGATCTGCTGCGGGTGCGAGTGGACGGCGTCGATGGCAGCGGCCAGTTCATTGAGATAGCGTTGTGCTAGAGGTATCGGCAATGGCTGCTCGGCCTTCACCAATGATTTTAGCGTGCCACCCGTAATCAACGGCATAACCAGGTAGAGCAATAAACCATCCTGACCAAAATTGAGTACCGGTACGATATTATCATGGCGCAATTGGTGCGCATAACGCGCCTCGCGGCGAAATCGCTCTACGGCAGTGGCTAGATCCATGGTGCCAGTGACGGTTGAGATTACTTTCAGGGCTACCTGTTGCATCTCGAAAGTGTCGCTAACCCGATAGACCGCGCCCATGCCGCCTAAGCCCAGCAACGTTTCAATGCGATAGCGGCCCGCCACCACTGCGCCCGGCAACAGGCATTGGCAGAAGGGGTTGACGCATTGAAAGGTTCCATTGGGATAATCGGTTTGACACCTGGGATTCGGGCAGCGTGGCATAGTATGTTTCCTTATTGATTGCATCTGCTGTACTCTGGGTGGTTTACTTCTGCCTTAATTGTAGAGGGATATATGCTGCCTGTCAATAATGAGGTTCACATGGAAGACATTTGGAGAGAAGAGTTCCCGTGAGCGGACTTGAGAGATGTCCTGGCTGTCATGCTGAGCGGAGCGAAGAATCTGTCTGCTTGCCGACCAGAGATTCTTCGCTCCGCTCAGCATGACAACCCTTATCTCCAAATATCTGCTTACATGGCTCTACCTACGTTCTTCCGAGGGGCCAAGGAAAGCTTGACAGAAGAGAATATAATTATGATAGGTACGTTTAAGGTAGCAAACGAAAGGCTTTCACTCCGATGACCTGGACCTTATCTTCCTAATTCTCCACTCCCTTCCATCAATTTCTTTTTGAACCATCTACCGCCAACTTTTATGCGCATTTTTTCCGTGACAGAATTATTGCGCCCTATAGAAGGAGCATCTTATGCCTGAACTTCGCGCTGTGATTCAGCCTGAAAAGGTGCTGAATCTGCTCGACCAACATTTTGACGCGCCGATTGTCAATCTGACGCCTGTGGAGGGGGGCCAGGTAGCACGCACATTTGCTTTCCTGGTTGGCGAGCAAGAGTATATTATCCGTTTCAATAAAGACAACATGCTGACCGCGAATCTGCCCAAAGAGGCCTATCTTTCGCGAAAGTTGGCTGCAACGCGTATTCCCATCCCGCCCATCCTGCATGTTGGACGCCTGGGCGAATTACATTTCGCCATCTCGCGCAAAGTGCCGGGACAGATGCTGGAGACGCTTTCCGCGCAAGAGGTCAAACAGCTTTTGCCGCAGCTTATCGAAATGCTGGATACTCTTCATCATATCGATGTGAGCGATACACATGGCTACGGCGTCTTCGATTATCAGGGACAAGGTCTGGCCTCCAGCTGGTATGGTTCCTTGGCCGTCATCGCGAAAGAGGAAGATGAGCGAGACTACTTCGGGAAGTGGCATCACCTGTTTGACGATACGTTCTTAGAGCGTGACTTCTTCAAGAGCATCTACAGGCGGATGCGCAGCTTGCTGGAGTATTGCCCTGCCGAACGTTACTTTGTGCATGGCAACTATAGTCTGCGTAACATCCTCGTTCAGAATGGGCAGATCACGGCTGTCCTGGACTGGGTTGATGCCCGTTATGGCGATTTTGTCTACGATATCGCCGGCCTAGATTTCTGGTACCCCTGGCTGAACGTGCGCGAAGCTTTCCAGCACTATTATGAGCGGCTCCGTGTTGAGCTTCCTTTCTACCAGGAGCGTCTGCTGTGCTACCAATGCTACACGGCACTGAGCGGCTTGCGCTTTTTCGCTCAGAACGGGGACGAGCCGTCCTATCAGTTTGTGCGCTCGATCATTCAGCAAAAGTTAGACTGATGTGTCTTGTATGAAAACCTGCCTGATGCCCACAAGGGACATCACTACATGTAGTGATGTCCCTTGTGGGCGTCAGATTCTGCTTGTCATGACGAATAACTACGATCATAGTATAGACGAGTCAAAACGGAAGACGACAGCCTACGGTGAAACCTCATCGAGCCGCTGTTTGCTTGTGGCAGGGCCGAAGAGAGCGATCACAGAAGACACCACCAGGCAACCACCAAGCACCAGGAAGGAGTTTACGGCCCCCAGGGTAGGGATGAGCGGAGCAAGCACGAGAATGCCAACGCCACCGCCAACATGCCCAATGCCATCAACCAGGGCAAAACCTGTGGCACGCGCCCGCGTGGGATAGTTCTCCGCCGACCAGGCCCAACACATCGGCACAAACAGATTGAAGCCAATGAAGAGGATGATCGACCCGATGGCCGTGACCGCAAAGTTGCTTGCGCCACTGAAGGCAATAATGAGACCACCAGCCAGGGTGAGTACCGCGGAGATGGGCAACCAGTATTTGCGTTCGAGCAATTCTCCAAAGCCGTAAGCAAACAGCGCGACCGCGATGAAGCCGAAGGTGCCGAAAGCGACGATAAGACCCGCTTCCGGTGGTGGATAGCCCAGGCTTGAGAGAATCGTGGTCAATCCTGCTCCGATGGCGTAGACGGTGATAAAGGAGATGAACCACATCAGGAGCAAGACAATGGTGCGCCGCAGATAGATGGGGTTGCCGAGTATCTCCATGTATGTGGCGTTTTTCTCGCCCACCGGTGTGGAGAGCTCGGCTCCTATAGGTGGCAGCGTGGACAGCCGCTTCAGCGCACGTTGCTCCATGGAGGCCACAATCTTCTCAGCTTCAGTAATGCGTCCACGCGAGAGGAGCCAGCGGGGCGATTCCGGCAATTGGAAGCGCAGCAAGATACCGACGAGAGCTAGCAACGCGCCGATGCCATACATCCAACGCTAGCCGTTTTCGAAGCCCGGTCCGGCGATGGCAAAGGGCAGCCCCAGAGGAAAGGGCGTCGCGGGCGTCGTCAAAAGCAGACCCAGGTAGTTGGCGGAAGACTGCGGAGTACAGCCGCCTACTAGCGCGACGCATGTTTGGATGAACGACACATTAATGTCAAAGATATCGAAGAATGTAAATAAGAAACCAATGCCAATGATGCCAATGAAGAGGTATGAGAGGGACCAGATGGGGATACGATCCTGGCGAGCGATGACGGCAGCGGACGAACTGCTCGCTTCTGCTCCTACGTTTGCGTCTGAGATGGGGAAGGGGGTGCTGCCTGTTTCGGATGACATGAGATACTCCTTTCATGCACCTGACTCAGTAGATAAACACTGCTCGTTCAATATGACAAACAGAATGTTCCGCTTATGGAACACTATACTTGATAGAAGAGTATGCTGTCAAGTCAGCAAATAGCTCACAATCCTCAACATCTTGACAACCATCTATCTCGTCAGTATACTTTATTCAATCGCTTGAATACATTTCTTTACATCAACCAGATAGGGAACAGGTGTGACAAGAACGACGGCTGCTGCCGAACGGCGGGCCGATATACTCGCGGCAACACTGCGGGTGATCGCACGCGAGGGCCTTGCGGAAACAACTACCAGGAAAATCGCGGCTGAGGCCGGTGTCAATCAGGCTACATTGCGCTACTATTTCGGCAGCAAAGATGATCTACTTTTTGCCGTATTGCAAGAGATGATGCGCACGACCGGGGAGGTGGTGCAAGCAGGTATATCCGCTTCCAATGAGTTATCTGAAGCTATTGCTGAAAGCATACGAGCATTCTGGTTGCACGTCGAGGAGGCTCCCGAATTGCAAGTGATGCAGTACGAACTCACCCTCTATGCGCTGCGCCATCCAGAGTCCGCCTGGCTCGCTAAACAACAGTACGATGGCTATAGTGCGCTCGTTGAAACGCTGCTCGAACAGAACTTTGCCGCCGCGGGCAAGCCATGCGCCATCTCCTTCGCGGAACTGGCACGCTTCATCATCGCGGGTTTAGATGGCCTCATCTTGCAGTTTATCAGTGGTGGTCGCGATACTATTCAGGCGCAACGCGATCTGGATCATCTTATCCACGCGGTAATTGCGCTGGCCGAGGGAGAACCTTCCGCGTGATTTATTAAGTGCAGACACAATAGCAGGGAGGCACAACCATGCAGGATCAGCAAGTGGAAAGACAGCAAGAACAGAATATTACGTCAGAAGAAATAGCGCAAGCTGAATCGGCCCCTACACGCAACTACACGTATTACAAAGAAGTCTTTGCTGGTCGCCCTATGCCTTTTGCCTATCTCGACCTTGACCTGCTTGAGCAGAACATCCGTCAGGTGGTAGAGCAAGCTCATGGGAAGCGTGTCCGTCTCGCCTCCAAGTCGCTGCGCAGTGTGGCCATCATTCGGCGCATTCTCGCGGCGGACCCGTGTTTTCAGGGCATCATGTGCTTTACCTGCCAGGAAGCGGTCTATCTGGCCTCACAGGGCATTGACGATCTGCTCATCGGCTATCCCGCCTGGAATAAAGAGGATATTGCCGCCGTTGCGAAGGCAACAGCCTCTGGTGCGCATATCACGCTCATGATTGATAGTATCGAGCATGTTGTACAGGTTGAAGCGGTAGCACGCACATATAACGTGCGCCTGCCATTGTGCCTTGAAATTGATATGTCGATGAGCCTCCCTGGCCTCCATTTTGGCGTATGGCGTTCCCCCATACATACCGCGAAGCAGGCACGTCCAGTCATCAAACGCATCATGGCTTCCTCACATGTCTGGCTTGATGGGCTGATGGGCTACGAGGCGCAGATTGCCGGTGTTGGTGACAACTTCCCAGGGCAGAGGGCCAGGAACACCATTGTGCAGAAACTGAAGCAACGCTCAATACATGACCTGGCTCAACGCCGTGCGGCCCTCATTCAACTGGTCGAATCCTATAAGCTCCCGCTCCGCTTTGTCAACGGCGGTGGCACGGGCAGCATAGCCACTACCCGTGCCGAGGCAGGGGTAAGCGAGATTACGGTCGGCTCAGGCTTCTATGCTCCAGCTTTATTCGATAATTACCGCGCTTTCCGCTACCAACCTGCTGCCGGTTACGCGATTGAGATCGTACGTCATCCACGCTCAGCTATCTACACCTGCCTGGGCGGTGGCTACATCGCCTCCGGCTCCGTTGGTCCTGAAAAACAGCCACAACCATATCTACCGCCGAGCGCAAAACTTGATACACTCGAAGGCGCGGGGGAAGTGCAGACACCTATCAGGTACAAGGGCAGCATACCTTTACACCTCGGCGACCCCATTTTTATGCGCCACAGCAAAGCCGGTGAACTGTGTGAACGCTTTACGCACCTGCTCCTGGTAGCAAATGGCACAATTCAGGAAGAGGTCACGACATATCGTGGTGATGGTCAGTGTTTCATCTAACAATCAGGGCAGAAAAAAGGAGGTGCCAGATGGCTACGACGGAACGCTGGAGCAACTGGTCAGGCTCAGTGAAAGGTACGCCACGCCAGCTTGTCACACCCAGCACTATTGACGAGCTGGCACGCTTGATAAAGGAGTATAGTCGCGATGGGCGTCATGTACGAGTTGTCGGGGCGGGTCACTCCTTCACACCACTGGTGCAGAGCGACGATGTACTGATGTCACTGGATAACTTACAGGGCATCGAAACCATCGATACCACCACCAGCAGGGCGACCGTGCTGGGAGGAACGCGGCTCAAGCACCTGGGAAACGCCCTGTTTGAGCACAGCATGGCCCAGGAAAATCTGGGCGACATTGATGTACAAAGCATCTCCGGTGCCATCAGTACTGGCACCCATGGCACGGGAGTAAAGTTCGGTTCTCTGTCAACCCAGGTAGAGGGCCTCACGCTGGTAACGGCCTCTGGCGAAATCCTGGAATGTTCGCCCGAACGCAATCCTGATATCTTCAAGGCTGCACAAGTATCTTTGGGTACCCTTGGCATTATCGCGAAAGTACAATTGCGCGTCGTTCCCGCCAAACGCATGCACTATCAGGGCTATCGCAAGCAGCTCAACGACTGTCTGGCGAACCTTGAGCAGTATAAACGGGACAATAGCCACTTTGAATTCTTCTGGTTCCCCTATACCCAGGGCGTGCAGGCCAAATTTCTGAATGAAACGACCGAGCCGGTCAGCAAAAGCAGCTTTTGGGGCAACTTCAACAAAATTGTGCTCGAAAACGGCGTCTACTGGCTGCTTTCGGAGGCTTGCCGCATGTTTCCCCGCTTCTGCAAAACGGTCTGCGCTATCTCGGCACAGTCCATTGCCAACATCGACGAGATCAACTATAGCCACCGCTTGTTTACCACGCCGCGCCTGGTGCGCTTCCAGGAGATGGAGTACAATATTCCGGCAGAGTATATGAGCGCGGTGCTCAACGAAATTCAGGAATGCATTGAGCAGTACCAGTTCCGCGTACACTTCCCTGTGGAATGTCGCTTTGTGCATGCCGACGATATCTGGCTCAGCCCTGCCTACCAGCGCGATTCGGCGTATATCGCCGTGCATATGTACCGCGGAATGCCCTACCAATCATATTTTCGTGGCATCGAAGAGATCTTCAAACGCTACAATGGTCGTCCACATTGGGGCAAGTTGCACACGCGAACCGCTGCCGAACTCAGCACACTCTATCCACGGTGGCAAGATTTCCAACGCATTCGGGCCGACCTTGATCCGCAAGGCATGTTTCTCAATAGCTATTTGCGTGCCTTGTTCGCGGCCAACCCACCGGAAGTTCCCGCTTCCAGCAAAAATACATCCCCACAAGGAGAACGCTCATGAGCGATGCCACATCCTCTTCCTCGCCCGAAACAACACCTACCGCGTCCTTGCGGCACAATGCACTTGGCTTGCGCCATGCTATCGTGATCTCAGTGGCGGTCATGTCGCCCGCCGCCTCTATATTTTTCAACACCATTCCCCAGGCCGGACAGGTAGGAGCCGCTATCCCACTGTGCTATATCATTGGCTTTGTACTGGCACTGCTGGTCGCCAACCAGTACAGCGAGTTCTCACGCGAAATACCTTCCAGTGGCTCGGCCTATACATTTGTAACGGATGGCCTTGGTCAGCGTGCTGGTTTCATCACGGCCTGGATTGGGCTGATCGCCGTTGCGCTCGGTGTGCCCTACTCGTTTATCCTGCTGGGAGCTAACCTCCAGACACTCGTTTTTCGCTGGTTTGGCATCAACCTGCACTGGAGTTTCTGGTTTGTGCTGGCCTTGGGCATTGCCTTCGCGCTATGCTATTGGGGTATTCGTGAATCCTTGAATGTTGATCTCACCTTCCTGGCCTTCGAGATAGGGGTGTGCCTTGTCCTGGCGGTAATTGTCTTGCTCCACGTTGGTCAGCAGGGAGGGCTGACTGCTGTTCCATTTACTACGAGTACGATTCCGCAAGGGGGAGATATCACGGTGGGCATCGTGCTGGCGGTATTGAGCTTCATCGGCTTTGAAACGGCGGCGGCCCTGGGAGAAGAGACGCGCAATCCGCATCGCAATATTCCCCGTGCCGTCTTCGAGTCGATGATCGTTGTCGGCCTCTTCTATGTCCTCATGGCCTATGTTGGCACGGTGGGATACGGCATCAACAAAATGGTGAGCGGCTACGGCAATGATCCCGCCCCGTTCGATACGATTGGTCGCATCTATAGCGGGCCGTTTTTCGTTGTATTGATTGATCTGGTTGGTGTACTCTCATTTTTCGGAGCGGCGTTAGCCATTATCAATGCTGGCGCACGCATTATGTATACCGTTGGACGCGATGGCCTCTTTCCACGTTGGGTCGCGTGGTTACATCCGACACACCAGACGCCGGTAGGCTCTATTACCGCGCTGTGCGGATTTGGACTGGTCATTGGCCTCATCCTTGGTTTCGTGATGACGCCAATTGGAGCCTTTGGCTTTCTCGGTACGCTTGATGCCCTCTTCGTTTTACTGATCTACGCATTGGTCTGTGTTGCCAGCATCAGGTTCTTCTGGCGTAAGGGCCGGGCACACTTTCGTCTCGTTCGGCATGGCATCATCCCTGTGCTGGGTACGCTGCTCATTGTGGGCATCTTCGTCCTCCTACTCATTTCGCCGGCGGCACCGCCGCTCAATCTCATTCCCTATATTTTGCTGATCTGGGTCTTAATCGGGGTGGGTATTATTTTTGCTTTGCGCCGTAAGATCGCATGATGTTGTCGTTTGACAGATAAGTAGCTCTGACACAGGTTTGGTGGCAAGCTCATTCAGGGAAAGCAGATCAACACTGCTGAAGCACATCCAACTCGGGAAAGCACTGTTCCTAAAAAGAGAGAGGAAAGGGATACGACCTCGATGAAACCACGCATTACGATCATTACCTTGGGCGTAGATGATCTGGACAAGTCGCTGACCTTCTATCGCGACGGTCTTGGTCTCCCAACGCAAGGCATCATTGGGAAAGAATTTGAACATGGAGCTGTCGTCTTCTTTGATTTACAAAACGGTGTCAAGCTTGCTCTGTGGCCAAGAAAGAGTATTGCTCACGACACCACCATTCCTGTTCAAGCTCCCAGTGCGACGGAATTTACCCTTGCTCAGAATGTCAGCAGTCAAGAGGAAGTCGACCAGGTGATGGAACAGGCACAACAAGCAGGGGCCAAGATCATCAAAACGGCACAAGTGACTTTCTATGGGGGATATGCTGGCTATTTCCAAGATCCAGATCAGCATGTTTGGGAAATCGCCTGGAATCCTCAGCTCTTCCCTGACTAAAAATGCTGATAAGGAGGAAAACGTATGGGCTTTACCGTATGCCCAACAGCAGTTGTCGCAGCCCCAGTTGAAAGCGTCTGGGAACTGCTTTCGGAGCCAACACTCTATGATGTATGGTGGGATGCATGCACGGAGCGCATCGTGCCGGAGGGGAAAGCCTCGCCCGGGCAGGTGCTCTATGCGAAAACATCGGGATTGGGCAGGAAGTGGGATGTGACTCTCAGGGTAGAGATGGTGAATCCTGAAAAGCATCAGATCCAGTTGCATGTCACGCTTCCACTAGGCACCGTCAACGAAACAACCCTCACCTGCACAGCTATCGACACTGCCTCCTGTCGCGTGCAATTTGGCTGAGACTTCACTCTCCCGCCAGGTTGGTGGGGCTGGGTGCTCAAAACATTTGGCGGCAAAGCGTTCGAGACTGGCGTACAGGATTCGTTGCAGAGGCTCAAGCGGGAGGCCGAAACTCGCTATCGCAGCAGAGGTGTCGAGCAGCCCTGAATTGAGCTCAAGTAGCTGGCGACATTTGCGTCGGAATTGGCGAAGTTATGGTTTTTCTGACAGATATTCCTTTATAAAGAACTACCAGAAACTATTTGCTGGGAGTGAGATAGGAATAAAGTGTTTTTCTTACGACTCATCTATAGAATAGAGTGATGCTTGCTGATGTTGATATCCGGAAATATGATTACTAAATTCGGCATCAGGTAGAGCTATAAAAGCCTGACCAACGGTAGTGTATGCTGGTAGGAAGAGGCTATCGGTTTCACAATGTGTTGGTTCAGGCAATGGTAATGTCCCTATATCTTTGCGACAGCCGAGGAAGATAAGCCGACGGCGCAATTGTGGTGCGCCAAAATCAGCCGCTAACAATACTCCAACCGTAGTATTGTAGCCTAACTCCTGCATGCGTTTGATGATTTGATGGTAAAGCGATCCACCACCAACGCCTTTAAGATTCGAGACGTTTTCCATGAAAAAAAAGGGGGATGCAAAGCTTCGATGAAACGAAGAAACTCAAACACTAATTGTCCGCGATCATCGCTCGTGCCTTTTTGCTTACCAGCCTGGCTAAAAGACTGACATGGCGGGCCTCCATATATCAAATCGGGCGGCTGTCCTTCTTTAGAAAATGTTCCCCAAAAGTGTAATGGTTCTTTCACTTGTAAAATATCGCGATGAATAACATTCGTTGAAGAACCCGTATAGCCTTGCAGCGTTTTACATGCATCGTGCCATGTATCTAAAGCGATTTTTGTGCAAACCTTTTGCTTTTTGTGAGAAGCTTCTGCTGCTCCAATATCCGTACCACCGGCCCCACTGAATAGACTGAGTGCCGTAAGATTGTTGTGAAAGCCAAATTTTGCTGCCGACTGTAAGATTGTTTCAAAGACAGCTTTTGCAAGAGGTATAGGAACAGCATTGCCAATTTGGAGCTGAGTGCTAGTTAACGTTCCCTCAAATTTCAGTGCATCAGGAAAACCTTGCAGACGGGTCGCCTCTCTAACGGTGATAAAGCGGTCTTCAAATGGATGTACAAATTTATTAAAGACATACCCTGTCACTGTTGGCGCAGGTTTAACAGGGTCTAGCCGAAGCATTCTTAAATTAGGCCCTCCTTGTCGATTTGGATCCTCTTTCACATAAAAACGGAAACTCTTATGCCAAAGCTCTTCAGGAAGGTCTTGCATTTTATCCCCTATCTCTAAATGATTGATCCGTTTTTGTACGAGGGGGCCTACACGTCTAGCGATATGATTGGTGACCATAACATTCTCTCAAAGTGAAAAAACTGAAATTTTTTGTAATCCACTCATCTCGTGAGTGGCTCTCTGTAAATGAGATTATACCATCGAATAGATTGTAAACGTCAGTTTCGGGAGCTAAGTCCTCTACTTTCTGCGCTTTTCGACTTCTATCTAACATCCATACAATATCTTCGAGAGAAGCTAAGTATTCTTCATAGTGGCGTGCCGCATGGCAGCTTTGATTTCTGAAAGCAATACAATATTTTCGAGTTCATCGAATATGAGCATATCTATTGGCTCAACACCTCGGTATATTTTTAACTGCCTGTGTGTTCTCGTAAACAGTTGCTCCAAGAACACACTCAGTAAGCGAGCTGTTGCTTGACCAATAAGGCCAGATTCAGGCTTATTTGCAGCTTCATAGTAAAACGCCTTTTGAAGCACACATCGTGGACACGTATTTGTAAAAGGGTAAAATAGGGCAGGTTCACCGAGCGGGCAATAGTACCAACCTCTATGAGCAACACTCCTATAGTATTCTGCTGCCACAAACAAGTCGAAGGCGGCTGCTAACGAAATTCCTACAGAACAGCCTTTACTTGCTGCTGATTGAAAAGCCTGTTGAATAAGCTCATTGGCTAAATTTTTCTCGTGCGGATAAGAAACAAGTGCTTTAGCTTTTTCAAGAGCTGATTTTACCCAGTCAGACACTTCAACCACGTCGTTTTTGGTGATTTCCTGTGCTACGATTTTTGGTAAATTATCCAATACAGTTCTTCCTCTATCAGATGCATATTATGATTAGTTATCTGAGTATACCTACTAACATGTCTCTCTGTCATGTTAGTAGGTATACGTGGTAAAAAGTAGAATTACCCCTCGTTATCCACAGCCGCATCATGATCTTTAAAAAACGATCGCCAGGGACCGGAGCCAACAATGAAGGGTTGCATCAGTGCTCGCTCGGCCTGAACGGTATGCATGAGGTCGTGCGCGGCCCATTCGTGTAATAGCTCTTCCAGGGTGACTGGCCCAAGCTCACTATGGCGACCTGTATGGGTCAAGTCCGCATTGGTCACGTCCTCAAACTTGGTGAGGCTAGCGGCGCGAAGCCTGGCAAATTCAGCAGCAAGTTGTGTCGGGGTCCAATCTTCTCTGGCTGTACCCTGTGTGCCTGGGTCAAAGGCGACGATATCCTGTCCAGCCAGTAATGCGTGCATACGAGCAGGAAAAACGCCTTCGGTGTCGAGTAAATGTTTCAGGCAATCCAGTGCTGACCATTCACGCGCTGCCGGAGTCCGGGTCAGCAGCTCTGCTGGGGTTGACTCTACCAGGCTCAACCAACGAGCAGGTGTCGTTGAAAGGATGGCCTTCACCGTCTGAATCAAGTTGTTTGTCATGGTTTCTTCTTTCTTCTAGCTTAAACGATGTTAGATAACTCATACGTCCGTGGGAAGTTCTACTTGCTCCAGTGATTTCCTATGTCCTTCTATCCATGCCTGCTGGAAGGCTTGGTCTCTCAGGACTTCACGGGCAAGGGACACGGCTTGTTCGTAGGCGGTTCGATAGACAGGTGGGATGGGAGCCATGATTGCGGCACGTACTGTCGCTGCCGTCCCCCATAGTTGTACCGCCTGTCGCGGAGCTCCCAATCGCAGCAGAGCTTCTCCATATCCTTCGAGACAGGCGGCACACAGGTCTTTCGCACCGATTACTTGCAGCAATTTCCAACTCTCTGTGTAGTAGCCACGCGCTACCTCATACTCGCCCTGCAAAACAGCCAGGCGAGCAAGGGCAGTGAGTGCTTCCGCGGTACCTGAGCGATCCTCTATAGTTTTAAAGACTACGACAGCTTCCTCTAACAGTACACGCGCTCTGTTAAACTCGTATTCCTCCATACACACAATCTGTCCCAGCATACAGAGTGTATAGGCCATGAGTCGTCTATTACCTGCTGTTTTGAAAAGAGCAAGGCACTCTTCCGCCAGGGCGTGCGCCTCCACGAAGTCGCCGCGTAAGAGAAAGAACGTGCGAGCCAGGTGGTAGAGCGAAAAGGCGATACGGTACCGCTCTCCCCGCGCTTGATAGGAAGCAATATTCTCATCAAGAAGGGACTTGGCGCGTGGATAGTCGCACTGGGAGATAGCTATCTGGGCCAATGCCTCACGAGTTGAGACCACTTTCTGTGTATCTCCTCGCTCTACATAGAGTGCCAGAGCCTCTTCCAATAGGCGACGAGCAAGCTTATAGGTGCTTTTTACCGTGGCGAGAGTGCCTTGCAATCGGAGGATATTCGCCATGCCTGCTCTATCTCCGCTCTCGCGAAATAAGAGCTGAGACTGGCGTAGAAAAGCCTCCGCCCGGACATTATCGTCCTGTATCAGGGCGAAAAATGCCGCACCATGCAAAGCTTGCGCACGAGTAGCTGGCGCGATATCCTGACTCACGACCAATGTACGTTCCAGGAAGGCCAAACCTTCATTGACATAGCCGCGCAGTTCCCAGAACCCTAACAAGGCGTTACACAGTTGTAACGCCTGCTCTCCACGCGCTGCCTCCACGCTGGCGCGTTCCAACAGCCAGTTGAGAGCCGCCTTCACGTTCTCATAGTCCAAATCCAGGCGATCTAACCAATGAGCCTGTTCCGCGCCCGCCAGCAATGGTGCCATCTGCTCTAACCAGGAGAGATAGTATGTTGCATGAGCGGCCTGGGTGGTTGCCAGTTCCCCCGCCTCGGTCAGACAGGCTAACCCGTACTCACGCAACGTTTGCAATTGCCAAAAGCGCACCTCTTCCTTCTCCAACTCTTGCCGTTGCAGCATACTTTGATCTACCAGTGCCACCAGGATATCCGGCACTTCCGCAACATCCGCGTCCATTTCTCCCGCGCATATGCGCTCAGCCGCCTCCATTGTGGCCCCATTAGTGCAGACCGCGAAACGTCTGAACACGCGTTGCTCCGCAGCCGTCAAAAGATCGTAGCTCCAGGCAATGGCTCCATGCAAGGTCTGTTGGCGGGCCGGTACATCATCAGCGCGTCCCTGCAAAACAGTCAAACCCTGTTCCAGGCGCGTCAACAAAGCTTGTGGTTGAAAATGTCGTATGCGTGCTGCCGCCAGTTCTATAGCAAGCGGAATCCCATCCAGGCGGATACAAATAGCGGTCAGAGCGGCAGCGTTAGCCGCCGTCAACTGGAAATCTGGCTGAACCGCCTGAGCGCGTTGGACGAAGAGGGCAATTGCTGCATTGCGCGAGAGCTTTGCCAGGTTCAGTTGCTGTCCTGGTTTGCCACGGTCGGGTAAAGGCAAAGGTGGCACCTCGCATAAATGCTCTGCCTGCATGTGCAGCATCACTCGGCTCGTAACCAACACTTTCAGCTTGAGACTGGTGGCGAGCAAATCAGCAATGATGCGCCGCGCCGCTATGACCTGCTCAAAATTGTCCAGAATGAGCAGGAGAGATTGATTGCGCAGGACAGCCCTTACCTGTTCCAAAAGCGGGAGGTCTTTCTCTTCCTGAATGTTGAGCATCTGCGCGAGCGTTGGCAGAACGGCCTCAGCACTACTGAGTTGGTCTAACGGCACAAAATACATGCCGTCCGTAAAGAGGGAACGCAGTTGATCCGCTACCTGCAAGGCCAGGCGCGTTTTCCCCACACCGGCGGTACCCATCAGCGTGACCAGGCGTACATCTGCACGGCGCAGCAGGTTAGCAACCGTCGTCACCTCCTGCTCGCGTCCAACAAAGGAGGTTGACGGAGACGGAATGTTTTGCGTGTTGTGCTGAGCATTCAAGGTCGAGAGCGGTGGGAAATCGGCGGGTAAACCTGGAATGACGAGTTGGTAAAGTTGGTTTGGGCCAGCAATATCTTTCAGCCTGTATGCCCCTAGTACACGTAGGCTTACTCCGTCTGGCAGTTCTGTCGCCACGAAGTCACGCGTCATCTGTGAGAGCAACACTTGTCCACCATGTGCCGCACTCATGATACGGGCAGCATAATGAACATCCAGGCCAACGTAGCCCTCTTCTGTCGGCAGAGGCTCACCCGTATGAATACCCATACGGACACGTACCTCGGCCTCATCGGGCCAGTGTGCTGCAAAGAGTGCCTTTTGGGCGTGAATTGACGCCGCAACGGCCTCAGTAGCACTCTCGAAGACCACGAAGAAGGCGTCACCTTGCGTATCAACCTCGAAACCGTTCTCTTGCTGAAATGCCACGCGCAGCAGACGTCGGCACTCTTTTAGAACAGCGGCGTATTGATTGCCGAGTCGCTGTAGCAAGCGTGTGGAGCCTTCAATGTCTGTGAAGAGCAACGTGACGGTGCCGGTTAAAAGCTGGCGCATAGCTATTGCTCCTCCTTCCTACCAGGTGCAAGGCTTGTGAATGATTACTCATGACGCGATGGTGACGATCAGGGCGACCGCGAGGGACAATCCATCTCACCGTAGGGCGCGATTTATCACTGCCCATAGGCATGAAGTTAAGCGATGGAGCTCGTTTTCCAGGGCGACCCTTGCGGTCCTTACACAGGTAGGTTTCGCACCGCTGGGTTCCTCGCCTTGTCATTCGGAGCGCAGCGAAGAATCTCCGTGCCACGGGAGATTCTTCGCTGCGCTCAGAATGACAGGGTCTGGAACTGGGTGGTGCAAAAAACCTACCCGTGCAAGCCCTTGCGGTCGCCCTGGTGGGGACCCGAACCGCTTGTCAATCCTTAACTTCCTGGTGGCGACCCAGAAGTGGTGAGAGATTCTTCGCTGCGCTAAGAATGACGGGACCCGGCCCCTGTCATTCTGAGCGCAGCGAAGAATCTGCGGGGATCTCTCGCTTAGCACAGGTGATCTTGTCCACTTCTGGGTCATCACCAGTTAACTTCATGCCTATGGGGCGCGATTTATCGCGCCCTACGCTTGCTCCATTTGCGGTCGCCCTGGCAATCATTCACAAACCCCGCTACCAAGTGCGATCTGTCTGTACCAGTATAGCAGGTGTATGCTATTCGCTCAAGGTGCCGAGGCGGCGCATTTCGGGCCAGAGCAGTGCGACCAGGAGTACCACAAGGACGGTACCGATGCCACCGCCAGCCACCGAAACAATGGGACCGAACAATTGGGCGACCAGCCCGGACTCAAAACCACCTAATTGGTTGGAGGCTCCAATAAAAATGCTATTAACGGCAGCTATGCGCCCTCGCATAGCATCCGGTGTGCGCGTGAGCAGTAGTGTGCTACGAATGACCACGCTGACATTATCAAGTCCACCCAGGGCGCAAAGCATCAGCAACGAGAGCCAGAATGAGTGCGACACGCCAAAGATACAGGTAGCTACCCCAAAACCCGCGACAACCCAGAGCAACGTTCGGCCTGCTTTTTTGAGCGGTGGCAGGTGGGCGAGAGACAGAGAAACGCAGATCGCACCGATGGAGGGCGCGGCCCGCAACCATCCCAGGCCAGTCGGGCCGACATGCAGGATGTCTTTCGCGTAAATTGGTAAGAGCGTCGTTGCTCCTCCCAGCAACACCGCGAACATATCCAGTGTAATAGCAGCCAGGATCACCTGCGTACTGCGCAGGAACTTGAAACCTTCCAATAACGCCCCGAACGTCGTCGTCTCGTTGACAGGTACATCACGCCGTTTGCCACGCAGCAGCATAATCAATATGGCAGAGACGAGGGCTGCCCCAGCATTCAAACCATAAACCAATGCCGCGCTGTGCAGTAATCCGATAATCAGGCCACCCAGGGCAGGGCCAAACATAGAAGCCAACTGCCAGGAGCCGCTTTCCCATGTAGCAGCGTTCTCAAAGATAGATTCCGGCACGGTTTGCGGAAGCAAGGTTGTGCTGGCCGGATTAGCGAAAGCGACCGCGACGCCCATGATAAACAGGCAGCCATAGATCAGCAGCAGCGAACCACGCGTAATAGATAACGCCATAAGCCCCAGTGCTGCCAGGGCCAGGATAACCTGTGACACAATGACGATGTTTTTACGATTGAGCCGATCAGCCATGTGGCCTGCTGGCAACGATAAGAGGATAACCGGTATGACCTGTACCAGTCCTACCCATCCCAGTGCCAGTGCGGAGCCTGTTCGATCATACAACTCCCAGCCAATCGCGACGCTGACCATCTGCTCACCGATGTTCGCGATAAATGCGCCAATGAACAGGAGACGAAAATCGCGAAAACGAAAAGCCTGATAGGGATCTCTCACATTACTCTTTGCTATTGATGTGGGATCACTATAGGGTGATGGTGCAACGTTACGTTGGTCCTCTGTATGTTTTTGCGTTTCTTTATCGCCGTGCTTCACACTTTTTCCTTTATAAGATGTCATAGTACATTGTCAACTTTCGATGGACGAGTAGAGACGGAGCCCCGCACCCCGGACAGGCACAAGGCCCAATACATTTCAAAGAAAACCATTTTGTCAGTCAAACGGAGCGGTTTGAGGAGTGTCATCCTGAGCGAGAGCGAAGGATCTCTGTGGGGCGAGCCAGATCCTTCGCTCTCGCTCAGGATGACACAGCGAGATGCTTCCTTATTTGAAATGTATTGGGCACAAGGCCCCCACTCACCGCCACGTCCTTATTACCTGCCCCCAGGCAGGGTGCTGTCCCTACAACGTGTGCGCTCCATCAAGTGAAGTCTGACAGGGTAATAGAGGTTAAGATGTCTACTCACTGCTGAAGATGACAGGTCTATAAGTGGTGCGAGAAAGCCCCGTGGGCTACACGTTCCACACGATGACAAGAAGGAGCACCGCCAACAATACGGTTCCGAGGGCAAAGAACAGGTGCGCGAGTCTAAGCCAGAGCACCTTTTGCTGGATCATCTTCTCCAGTTCAGCCTGCGAGCGCGTAGCGTTATAGGTGTAGCGATGATAGAAACGCACTTGCGTAGTCCATAGTGCCGCGCCTATTGCCAGGAGATAGCCAGCAAGCGCGGCAAAGAGTAAGGCTTTGACAGGAGTGTTGCCTTTGAGATAGGACGGCGGGAAGGTACTGTTCAGGATCGAGAGGCCAAACAGTACACCGAGAAAGGTGGCGACACGCTCAATAAGAGATTTACCCGCGTCGTTCAGGTTCTCAAGCTGCTTGCTCTCCATATCATCGAAGATGGCAGTGACGCGTTTACTGGCTTCGGATGGTTCGTGCGCAGCATACACCGGGATAGGTTGCTGTTGTTGCTGCTGCTCGCTCATGAGTAGCCCTCGCAATCGACATCGACGGCCATCTTCACGCCGCACGTTGGACAGGTCAGGACCAGTTCATCGAGGCCGCGCATGATCTTTTTGCGGTGCGCACATACCTCGCGTCGATCAAAGAGCGTGATATGCCCGTTCTGACAGAGCACATTGAAGAGATGGCGCGTGTCCTGCGGATGCACGTGTACTGGTGGGGAGGCCATTTTCTGCTGTGTTGCCTCCTTGAGAACGCTCCGCGCTTTTTCGCGCACACCATCCATGAGGTCGTTGCGGGCCAGATACTCCAGGATTGCCAGCGTCTCTTCGCGATGTTCGCCGCGCCGCAGCATCTCCGCCGCCTGGTCAATGGCTTCCTTGCGAACGTGGCTATAGCGGTGAGCGGCTTGCTCACCTAGCGCGAGCAGCGCGTCGCTGTTGTCCGGCGCGGATAGGCGCGGCAAGAGCTGTGCTATAACATCACTGCATGGTTCCTCGCCTGAAAGAGTCTCTATCAACAATGTACTCGGTAGGCTTGCTTCGTCCAACCTCACCGGGACGAGCGGTTTAAAGAACCTCTGCGCAATGAGTATATGCCGCTTCACCCAGGCAAACGAGGCTGCGCCGTGACTCCACAGGACGACAACGGCGGCACTGCCCAGGATCGCATTCTCGACCACATAGGGGTAAGAACTGTCGCCTGGGGTCGGATAATCTGGCTCGCGCCAGACGGAATATCCTACCGCTTCGAGTCCCTGGCGCAACTGGTCGGCGCACGCGCTGTCGGAGCTTTCGTAGGAAAGAAAGATAGTGGTCATGGCACGTTCCCTTCTCCCATGCTATACAGGGTTCAACCCCTCACCTGGCGGCGTGTCCCCTTGCGACACGCCTGCGACAATCATATCCCACACCTGCCGGGCAAGGCCAGT
>JBPCJY010000020.1:0-13574 GCA_051004815.1 Ktedonobacteraceae bacterium | reverse complement strand
CACAAAACGCCTGTGGAGAGAGTAGCTCTGGCTTGCAGTTTCCTGTAAGTGAAACTACTCTCGTTGAAGCAGGAACTAAAGGCGATGTTTGGGCTGTGTCCCAAATGTCCATGTTTTAGAGAACGGTAGATATATGGGCGAGGAGCAGGCCGAAGCGTTCGGTAAACGTAACGGCGTCCCAGGGGAACTGCTGGTCAGGCTTACACCGAGCAGGGTAATTTTTGAGAAAAACATTGCTGGTTGATTGGGTAGAGGGGGCATTCTTATTATATGATGGTACAGGCCGTTTCACGCAACCTATTCTTGGCAATTTTCGTCCTATTTGAGCAGGACATTGTAGAGTTAGTCTCCAACCTAAAAAAAGAGTACGTCAAAAAAATGTGGATTGGGGACAAGTTCCCAATCCACGGACTCCATGCTACGCTAAGCCTACATAATTATGATGGCAACTCTAAAACCTAACCCAGTAGGAAACAGTTCACAGATGTTTACCTACCATCACGAAGTTAGAACGGGATGAAGACGATCGGGTCGATGAGGATATCTGAAAGGCCTAAAGAAAAGTGCCTCCTGCATTGTCTATTAGCTGGAGTACCCCCAGTGAGGCAAGCTCTCACATTGTCCTCAGACCCGGGTGCGAATATGATCAATAACGCTTCGACACAACTTCTAAAAGGAACACCTAGTGTGTCAAACTCTATGCTCGCGAGTGTAGCCTTGCCTTCCTTGATATCTTGGAGTGTCTGGGCAAACGTTACGAAATCGCTTATGTGTTTAAGTGCCTCCCCTGTAAGTCCTCCGCCACCGAAATCAGCTGCACAACCAGCGACATTGCCTAAGTAAGATAAGAAGTCACTATTGTTCTGTAGTCCCTTCTGAGGACTCGTGACCGTTATTATAGCCTTTTCATCGCCATCAGGTCCTTTCTTATCGGCCCCAGGAAGGATACATGCAGTGAGTTGGTCTTGATTTTCAGCAGCTTTAAAGTGGAAGAACACATCTGTGTTAAAATTCTTAATCGTCTGCGTGAAGGGACCAAAATTTTCTTTGAGCAACAGGAAATGTCCTGCTTTAGCCTCAGCCGCTGGTCCACCAGAATCAGTGGTCGTTAAATTGATGGTACCACTTACCTCAGTATCCGCATCAGGTATCAAAGCGACTAATACAGGATTGCTGCAAGAGGCATCAGTGGTTATAGTATTCGGACCCAAAACATTAGTGGTTAGGGTAGTTGTATTGTTTGTCTTGTTAGGATCATGTTCATTACCCTGTACACTGGCCTTATTGGTAATGTCTCCTTGAGCTTCTGCGGCACCGTCTATGAAGACTTTTGCACTTGCGCCATTAACTAACGTTCCAAGATTGCAGGATACTAATGTACCTACATTGATACAAGTTCCTTGGGTTGAGGTGGGGAATAAGAGAACAAGGATACTATTGGGTAATGTGTCGGTAACTTGCACGTTAGTAGCTTTGTCTGGACCATTATTGGTGACTGTTAAGGTGTAGAATACGGCCTGCTCATCCACTAATGGCCGTGGAGAGACTGTCTGGCTGATGGACAAGTCAGCTTGAGTAGAGGTCATTGTTGGACTAGGATTGGGGGGTGGGGTTGCAGTAAAGCTATTGCTCATGACCAAGGTAAGCGATCCACCACAACACTCGGTATAATCTAGTTCTATAGGATACGTTCCAGCAGCAGGGAAGTTTACTTTGACCGTATTTGGTGTTGGTGAAGAAGGTCCATTGTTATCTCCCATCTCAGGATATCCAGTAAAGGGGCATTTATTCCCCTGTGGGGGATTATTTATGGGATTGCTTGAATCAGGTGTTGGTTGATTACCCTTACTGTTTGGCCCAATACACAATATCCACCCATCATCTACAGTAAGAGTTGAAGTCAATGTGCCAGCACTGGGTATAATAAGATTAGCTCCAAACTCAGTCTCGAAAGTTTCAAGTTGGGTTCCAAGAGCACCTGCCTGCGCTCCGTTGCCTTGGGCAATGATTGGTGTGCATGTCCCATTAGCATTAGAAACTACATCAGTAAAAGGTCTTGTATCTTGGCCTTGTGGGGCACAATTTGGGCTATCTGAGGGATTAAAGTTAATGACAGGTAAATTTTGCGTGAAGACGGGTGTGTCTGATGGAGTGCGATCAAACACGCCGTTAAAATAGTCAGTGTTGGTAAAGAACTTGCCGGTGATGTTACTAGGGATAATTAGTGTGCTAGCACTTTGTGCATGTGAGCCAATAATATTTCCTGATAGGGGTATGACGATAGCAGCCGCAAGCATAAGGAATGCAGTCAGGCACATGAGGAGTTTTGACTTGGAAAATCTCTTCATGAATAGTTCTCCTTTTTAGAAATACGCACTACAAACACAACAAAACCGTATGAGAAAAGGTCGCCACCAAAGAAGGAAAAGCCGATTGCGAGGTATCTATGGAGTCCTGGACATTGCCAAGCAGTTACCCTCCTCCCTACTTAACAAGCTAAGTGTAGGAGCAAAGGGATTGCTTTTTCGTGTTGTATTGGTAAAGATACGATTATGAATATACTAATATGGTTGAGAAAACGTAACCTGTTTATACAAGTAATAAGCAAGCTGAAATTTATTGAAACATTCAGCAATAGTAGCAAGCTAACTGTATTACTTTCTTGCTCGGCCATTCTGTGTCTGCACAGACTCATTACAATTGGTTGGCAAACACGCTTCCATTTTTGTTGCTGTGGTCTGGGAGTACCTGGCTTTGGGAAGAAATATTCACGAGTATAATACGTAATATACCTGAAGACCTGGACGCAAGAGCATACCAAGACAACCATTGGAGGCTGACTTCATGAACGTACTGCTTGATAATATGCCTATGATAGGTGTGAATAGCTTTTTGGCCATCATTCCTGTTCTCTGCGGATGGCTCATGGTGAAAACCCGACAAAAATTTCTTCTGGTTGTGCTTGCACTCCTTTGGTTTGCTTTTTTACCAAATACCCTCTATATTCTGACCGATTTGCGGTATCTACCGGAACAATGGGAGGTCATGAGTACCGTTGGCAAACTAGGCTTAGCTGTACAATATAGCTTGTACGAGCTCTTTGGGTTGAGTAGTTTTCTGCTTGCACTGCACTCGTTGGAGAAAACACTAGTGAGGTCACGCTGGCGAGAGCATAAATGGTTGCTGTTATTGCTGTTGATCGCAGTGAACTTTTGCATTGGTTTTGGGATGGTTTTGGGCAGAGTGCAACGATTAAATTCATGGGATATCTTCATTGCAGCACCCAACGTTCTCCATGCCGCTTTCCACATTATGTCTTCCTTGGAACTACTCCGCTTAGGTCTACTCTTTGGTGTTGTGGCAAATTTGGTCTACTTTGTATTCAGAACATACCGAGGAGTGAGCATCGCGCTCGTTTCCAAATCGAGGAAATGATAGGCTGTCCGGTTCGCTGGTCCTTACCAACACGAGCCTGGCCCCATCGCGTCGTTCAGTAACATTTTCATATGACTGACACGGCAAGTTATGGCAGATCGCCAAATTGCTTCATTTCCTTTGACATAAGTTGAGCCTACATGATATGAGATTCTTGTGCTTATGAAAAAGAAAAAAGCTTAGCTGTTTCCTTTGTTGATTAACATTTTTTAAGGAAGGCGAATGAAAATGCGCTATAGTGGAAGACAGTGAAGAAATCTGGTGACTTCAGAGAAGCAGATAGCCACGCGTCGCTTTTGCACAGCGAGAAGAGGATTCTGAGTAACCTGTAACCGTATCATCCTTCGAGAGGGTGTACCATGGCTTTGTATTGTAGACGCCACTTTCTCGTAGTCAAGAAAGGAGACTTTCATGAAGCACCTGTCCGTTGCTTTCGCTTCCCGCTACCTTGTTGTCTTCTTAGTTGTCCTCCTCGCCCTCTTGTTGCTGACGGCCTTCCTGGTCCATGCACATCCTAGCGCAATGCCATCATTCGTCCAGTCTACCGAGGGTATATTGGATTAATTGGGGTAGGAATGTCCACCTCGACAATGTGATTCTCTCAGGCATAGGCCGTTGCAGAATCCCGTTGTTGTTGTGCAAAGCCTGTTCTGACCTGAGACCCTGTCAATATCTTTGCAAAGGCACGGTAGCTGGACTACTCCGTACACAAGCGTGTCGTATCTGCCCAATCGCACTTCATCCATCCAAATCCTTCAACCATGATCGTATTGATGCGTGCCCAATTGCGTCTGGCCTCTATAAGGACTGCTTTTAGTTGATCTTATCTGCTTTTGTTGAGTCCTATCCTTTTTCGTGATATATTGCTTGTAACCTGATGAGGGACGATTGGCTCGTTTCATTGGCATATATCTCAGAGGGTCAGCGCGGCAGTCAAGTTGGCTGACATGGATAAGCAACCACAGGCCTGGTGAACCGTTTAATATATATGGAATGAGAAATGCGAAGCAGTCGGAAACTGCGCAACAGCTAGTGTTGGGAGAAATAGTATGCCTGGACTGGAGGGGAAGAGACTTGATCGCTATGAACTGCTCAAGTTAGTTGGTCGCGGGGGGATGGCGGATGTCTATCAGGGGTATGATCCCCATATGGATCGGCAAATAGCTGTCAAAGTATTTAAGCGTGAAGACGAGGAGATGCTGAGCCGTTTCATTCGCGAGGCGCGTTTGATGGCGTCGTTTCGCAATGACCACCTGGTGGCCGTATTTGACTCCGGTGAGAGCCAGGTTGGGAATGTGACGTGGTACTATATCGTGATGCCCTTTATGGAAGGCGGGACATTGCGTGCGCGTATCCGTCGTGCGCCCCTTACCCTGGAAGATGCTTGCCGCAGTATGAGAGAGATTGCCTCTGCCCTCGATTATATCCATCATCAGGGCATTATTCACCGCGATATCAAATCCTCGAATGTGTTGCTCGATGCCGAGGGGAGATGTTATCTTGCTGATTTTGGTATTGCCCGTACAGAGTCTGATGTCACGCAGTTGACCAGCGCGGGCAATGTGCTGGGGACGGTCGATTATGTGGCCCCTGAACTCTTTGAACCCGATCATAAGGCCGATGTACGCAGTGACTTGTATTCTCTGGGCGTCTTGCTTTTTGAGATGGTGACGGGCCAATTGCCCTTTAGCGCGGAGAACCAGATAGCCGTGGTGACGATGCATATGAACAAGCGTCCACCGGCTCCCAGCAGTATTTCGCGGAATATTTCGCCACAGGTTGAGCGCGTTATCTTTAGGGCTTTGGAGAAGAATCCTGCTTTGCGCTATGGCAGTGCTACGGAACTGGCCGAGGCATTTTGCCGTGCTGTCGCTGCACGTACTGTGGGTGAGCTACAAGGGCGTAACGATGCTACTACAGTTAGAATACCAGGAACTACCATTCCCGGTATTGCGACCAATAAAATCGTCTTGCCGCCTGTCCCACCATTGACGGCAAATCCGGCCTTGCTCAGGCCGGCTCCACTATCGAATGCGACCGAGACGGCGCAATATTTTCCGCAGCACTCGGTTCCTCCCGGCGGTACACAACCGCCAGTAATGCATAGAACACCGCCGCATCCGCCAGCTCGTTCGCGCTCGAGCAGCAAACGCTATGTTGTTGCATTCATTATTGCCCTGATAACGCTACTTCTGGTCCTGGTACCTAGCATCTATTTTATTACACACCCACTTAAGCAAGGCAATACGCCGGGAACTCATCCGACTCAAGAAGCGACGACTGGTCCCACTGCCACCCCGACGCTGACGCCAACGAACACGCCGAATGCGACCGCTACAGCGCAGGTAGTTGCCGCTATCACCGCGACCGCCCATGCACAGGCGACCGCTTCCGCTATCGCGCATTTGACCGCGACCGCCGCAGCGCAGGCCAGTGCTACTGCTGGTGTCATCCAGACCGCGACCTCCGGCACGCCTACCTACCAGGATGCGCTGAACGATGCCACGAAAGCGGCTACCATAGCTGCCAAATGGGATGGTATCGATGGCAGTGATAACCATTGTACGTTCCAGTCGGATGGGTACCATGTGACGGAGGGTGTCAATCTGGTAAATTTCCATGGTTGTCGCGAGGCTGGCAACACGTATAAAAATGCGACCATCGCGGTGGATATGAGCATGATTAGTGGGCATTCCGGCGGTCTCCTTTTCCGCGTGAATACAGGTACCTTTAATAGCTATACAGGCTATCTTTTTGAGGTTGATAGCCAGGGAAACTACAAGATATCAACAGTATCCGGCACCTCTACGACGGTCCTGCAAGGCCATGATTGGACTGCGACAGCGGCTCTCAAACAAGGCACTAATGTCAAGAACACGTTGCAGGTAATTGTACAAGGTACCACTTTCTTGTTTTATGCTAACGGTACATTTCTAACACAAGCGACTGATGCAACCTTTACCTCGGCGGGTGATATCGCTTTATTGGCGACTACAAATGGCACGAAAGCGGATATTGTCTACAGCAACCTGAAAGTGTATCCGCTTGCTTAGTTGAGGAGTGAGATGGTTTATGCTGATTACCAATGGTCATATCGTGACGGCGACCGATGATTACCTGGGTGATATTCTGATCGACGGCGAAAAAATCGAGGCGATAGGTGAGCCAGGAACATTGGCTGGACGGCAGGGCGAGACTGTGCTGGATGCGCAGGGGAAGTATATCTTTCCGGGGGCCATCGATGTGCATACGCATATGGAGCTACCGTTGCCGACGACGGTAGCGAGCGATGACTTTGAGACGGGTACGATTGCCGCGGCCTGTGGGGGAACGACGACTATCCTGGATTTCGCGAATCAGCAGCGTGGCCATACGCTCGCGGAAGCGTTGCAAGCCTGGCATACTAAGGCCGAGGGCAAAGCGGTGATTGACTATGGTTTTCATATCACCATTACAGACCTTGCTGCCGCACCGGAAGCGGCGATGGACGAAATGATCGCGGCGGGTGTAACTACTTTCAAGCTGCTGATGGCGTATCCGAGCACTTTTATGGTGGATGATGAGACTATTTTTCGTGTGCTGCGTCGTTCCGCGCAATTGGGTGGGTTAGTGATGGTGCATGCTGAAAACGGGATTGTGATTGATCTGATTGTGCGCGAGGCGGTCGCGGCTGGGCAAACGGCTCCTGGTTTTCATGCGTTGACACGACCAGCTATTTTGGAGGGTGAGGCTACGCAACGAGCCATTACGCTGGCAACACTGGCCGAGGCTCCCCTATATGTTGTGCATGTGAGTTGCGCCCACTCGCTGCACGCGGTCGCGGTGGCTCGTGCCAAAGGGCTGCCCGTGTGGGGCGAAACATGTCCGCAGTATCTCTACCTCAACGATGGCTGTTATGCCGCGCCGGGCTTCGAGGGTGCGAAATTTGTCTGTACGCCGCCAATGCGCCGTCTGGCCGATAATGAGGCTTTGTGGATTGGACTGCAACGCCACGAACTCCAGGTGGTCTCTACTGACCACGCGCCGTTTAACTTCGCGGGCCAGAAGGAACTGGGGCGAGACGACTTTAGCAAAATACCTAATGGCTTGCCAGGCGTAGAACAGCGCGTGATGCTGATGTACGATGGCGTGCGTACCGGTAAATTAACGCTACAGCATTTTGTTGACCTTGTCGCGACGGCACCGGCGAAGCTCTTTGGCCTCTTCCCGCGCAAAGGCACTATCGCGCCCGGTAGTGATGCTGACCTGCTGATTTTTGATCCTGAACGTAAGATGATCATCAGTGCGGCAACGCAGCACCAACGCGTTGACTATACGCCTTACGAAGGGATGCAAGTACAAGGAGTGCCGGATACGGTGCTCTTACGAGGGCGCGTCATTGTCCAGCATGGTGAATACGTGGGCGGAAAAGGTGGTGGACACTACTTGCATCGTAATACGTTTTCTGAGCGATAGGTATGGTCAGACTTTGACTGGCTCCTGGGTTGGCTGTAGGAGGAAGGTTTTGAAGATGATGCTGCAAGGAATTGACATTGATTGCTCAACCCTCTATACTGAACGTGGCCGAAAAAAACTTTGCCGCCACGAACGCGAAGTGGTGTGCTAGAGGAGGATATTTTCAACTATGACATATGTAATTACTCAGCCGTGTATTGGTGTAAAAGATGCATCTTGCGTGGATGTCTGTCCCGTGGATTGCATTCATCCTTCCCAGGGCGAGGAAGGGTTTGACGCGGCTGAACAGCTTTATATCAATCCAGATGAGTGTATTGACTGTGGTGCTTGTGAACCTGCCTGTCCTGTAACGGCTATTTTTGAAGAATCGGCCACTCCCAATGAGTGGAAGGACTACATTAAGATCAATGCGGACTTCTTTAAATAAAGGCGCGAAATAAGGCGAGCATCTTGCAGTTAAGCTTAGACTTTTTCCCGTTACTGTGATATAATGCGCCTTGCGAACGCAGTACGCACACTACTTCCAAGGGAGCAGGCTCCTATGCCAATAACACGGCGCAAACGCGCCAATCCACCCGATCAACCTGAGAACAATAATCATAATGCGGAACAGACAGAGAATGCTGTAGAAGCACTTGCCTCCGCGCAAGCGCCGACTGGACCAGTGGAAGGGGATAATGCAGGTACAGGTACGCCTACTCCAGAGCAAGCTGTAACTCCTGCGACTCCTACAACTCCGCCTCCTGTGGCTCCGGTTGTGCCGCCCATAGCACCCATAGGGGCGTCCAATGGTGCTGATCAGAATCAACAACATACGCCACCTATCGAGAGTGGCCGTCGTACCGCCCGTGGCGAGCTTTTCCGGCGTGCGCCACAGCCACCACCGCCAGTGCAACCACCAGTTGTGCCGCCGCCAGCCGCTCCGGTGGCACCTTTGCAGCCCCCAACGCATGAAATCTCGTTGCCCTTGGGAAATTTGCTGCACCTGGCCTATAACCCTGGGTATACTGGCTCAGATGAAGCTCGCAGCACACTGCTGCATAAACTTGAAGCTGAGAGTAAGGCTGGGGGCCGGGCACGCTGTTGGAACTGTGGCGCGATTGCGATTGTCTATGATCGCTGGAGCACGCGGAGCAAGACATTCGGCGAAGTGGGCGTTGCTTTCTGTGAAATTTGCGGTGTATGGAGTGTTCTTTAATCTTCTTATCTTGTGATGTGGTTATGTTCATAACAGAGGAGAGTGCAGCATGATAGAGATTCAAAGGGAGCCCATTCCTCGTCAATGTCCACGGTGCGGGGGCTTGATGGCGAAACCGGCGGGAAGTTCGTTTTACTGGCATGCAGAAAGTAATCATCCTCGCTGTGATATTACCAATATTGTTGATCCTCCTCTGGTTGTGCAAAAGGTGCTAGAGCTACCACAAAATGAGCCGCCAAAGGGAAAGCGTAGCAAGAAGTGAGGAAAGAGAGTCTCTTTTTGGTGAGGTTCTATGTTTAATCCAAGAAGTAACGGACCATTCGCACGAAATACACGAAATAATGGGATGTTTGGTTCGTCTCGATATCAGTACCAGACGCTCCCCTATGGATATGAAGGAGCGCAGTCGAGCAGTGGCCTTATTAGTAAGGTGATGGGCTTGCTGGCGTTTTCTTTTCTTTTTGCTTGTATTGGCACCTTTGTAGGTTTTTTTGTGCTTCAGACGGTGGTTTCCTTTTGGATCGTTGCCATTGGTGGGCTGGTGGTGCTCATTGCCCTGAATTTCGCTATTCAGAAGCCTGGGTTGAACCTGTTCCTACTCTACCTTTTCACTTTCCTGGAGGGTATGGCGATCTCGCCGATCATTGGGTACTACATGGCAGCCGAGAGCAATATCCTGGGCGAGGCCTTTTTGATCACGGCTGTCACTTCGTTCGCACTGGCGGCCTATGCCTGGACGACGAAACGCAACTTTACGCGCCTCGGTGACTACTTGTTCTTTGGGGTGATCCTGCTTCTTATTGCTAGCGTGGCGGGGTTGTTCTTCGGCGGGATATTCCACAGTACGGTCTTTGAGCTGGTTATCTCAGTGGTAGGAATAGCTATCTTCTCTGGCTATGTGCTGTTCTATATCCAGCGTGCTCGCACCATGGCTGATACTATGCCGAATGCGATTGGCTTGACGGTCTCGCTGTTTATCACGGTGCTGAACCTGTTCCTGTATATACTCGAATTGCTCTCCATTTTGCAGGGCGGCAATCGTCGCCGCTAAATACAAATACAATACCACAGAGCGGTGGCATGGGACGGTGTTTCATGCCGCCGCTCTGTGGTATGAGCACAAAGTCATACAGGGTACTATTTTCTTTTAGGCTGATTTGCTCGTATAATTAATAATGAGTGAGGATGAACGGAATAAGTGTAAACACAGTTTTGTTCTCATGAGTAAGCAACAAATATAGCGCGCTGCTACAATTATGAACGGTCGGAAATGCATTCTGGCATAGAAGAAAGAGAGTGGTAGTTACATATGGGAACACATGAAAACCTCATGTATGTGGGCGATCAGGATTTCGAGACGAAAGTGCTCAAATCTGATGCACCTATCGTAGTTGATTTTTGGGCTGAATGGTGTGGCCCCTGTAAATCCATCGCCCCTTATTATGAGACGTTGAGCGATGAATACAAGGGAAAATTGCTCTTCGCCAAAGTTGATACAGACGCCAATCCTCGTGTCCCGGGTCGTCTGGGCATTCAGGGTATTCCCACCTTTATCATCTTTAAAAGTGGTGCTGAAGTTGGGCGTGTCATTGGTGCGGATCGCATTCGGTTGAAGAAAGAAATCGACCGCGTCATCGCTACTCAATAATAAGAAGACGTTTGTGGGTACGCTCCATAACAAAGCACTCGGCCTTCGCTGAAGGCCGAGTGCTTTGTTATGGAGCGTACCCACAAATTTTCCTCTCGACTCTGCTGCTCAATTGTGTTATATTCTTGCCAAGATATTTGATGATTATTTCTTACTGTTGTCTGGACATAAGGGGAAGTGTATATGCCTACGTTAGAACGTTCAAATCCATTACCACTGTATTATCAGCTGAAAGAAGTGCTGAAGCAGCAGATTCGTGCGGGCCATCTTGCGCCACATACTGCCATTCCGTCGGAGCCAGAGCTGGTGTCCAATTATCATGTCAGCCGCGCTACTGTGCGACAGGCTCTGTCAGAACTTGTGCATGAAGGTCTGCTCTATCGCCAACACGGCAAAGGTACGTTTGTCTGTGAGCCACGCATTCAGAAGACATTAAGCGAGCTTACGAGTTTTACGGAAGAGATTCAGCGTCGAGGACAACGTCCCGGTGGTTTGCTCCTGGTGAGTGAACTGGTGCGTGGTTCCGAGTCTGTGCGCAATCAATTAGGCTTGCTTGATACAGAACAGCTGCTCCGCTTAGAGCGACTGCGTACGGCGGACGATACGCCTATCGCCTATGAAGTTGATTACTTGCCCTATCCACGGGCGACTGGCATTTATCAGCGCGTAAAAGAGGTAGCGAGTGGTTCACTCTATAGCTTAATGAACGCGGAAGGACTCAGCCCCTATATTGCTGAGCAGCATTTCAGCGCGGACAGTGCTACCGTGCGTGAAGCAGAGTTATTGCGTATTTCACCCGGCGAAGCTGGATTACGCCTCACTTGCACCACGTTTGATCTGACTGGTGCGCCGCTGGCCTATACCGAGGCATACTATCCAAGGAGCCGTTATGATGTGCATATTACTTTGCGTATTGGCCGCTAAAGTGCTACTAACCAAAAGGTCAAGCGAAAAAGCTGCTACTAGTAGAAGAGCGTTGGGCGTGCTATACTAGCGAAGATACACGCTATTATTTTTATGAAAAAGTGTTTGTTCACGCGTTCGAGGAGCCTCCTTTGGCGTGCTGGTGCAGCCGGAAGCAATCTCCAGTAGGGCTTACAATAGAGTAATCGGGCGTAGCTGAACGTATTTGGACATGCACCAAACTGCATAGAGGAGAAAATAGGCTACATTATGGATGAAATGCAACTGCCAATGATTGGCAATAGTAATGGAACTGCGCAACAATCTGGCAACTTCGCGGAGCAAGAATGGACGGACAAGGGGAATGCTGCCGCGCTCCAGGGCGATTATGAGAGTGCCGCGGAGGCATTCGAGCAGGCGGTACTGGCAAACCCGAACGATGGACGCGTGCGCTATAATCTCGCGCTGGCACAGCAATATCTGGGCGAGTCGGAGCTGGCAATTGCCGGATATCGTCGCGCCATTGATCTCGACCCTGAGTTAATCGATGCCTATATCAATCTCGGCAATCTCTATGGTGAATTAGGGATGCAAGAGGACTCGCTAGAGACATTCCAGGAGGCATTAGACCTTGCTCCTGAGAATGATGAACTTTACCTCAGTGTCGGTGATGCTTACCGCACGCAGAACCTCTATCAGGATGCCGTACAAGCCTATCGCCAGGCTCTCATTTTGAATCTTGATAATGCCAATGCCACTGATAATTTGCGTGATGTGCGCGAGCGTATCAATGACCAGTTGCGCCGTCTGATGGACCAGGAGCGTCACATAGACGAAGAGCCGCGCAACACTTCGCGTTATGCTGAACTGGTCAGCTTGTATCTCGATATGCGCCGTTATGATGAGGCTCTTTCGGTGGCGAATCAGATGCTCTCGCTTGATTCAGGTGGGCGTACTGCCTATGATATGCTGGCGTCTGTCTACGAGCAGATGGGTGAGCGCGATCAGGCTGCTGATATCTATGCGCATATTGTAGAAATTGCCCCGGATGACGCGGAGGCTTGGGAACACTTGGGTACATGGCGTGGGTTGCAAAACAATAGTACCGATGCCATCAGTGCATATAAACGTGCTTTAGAGCTTGACCCAACGCGCAGCACGACGCGCTTTAGCCTTGCGGAGACATATCTGGAGGCCGAACGTTATGATGAGGCTCTGGTAATCTACCAGGAACTGGTACAGCAGGGTGAAGATTTGCAATCTGATGATCTCGCCGCTGCCTATGCTGGGCTGGCTGATACCTATAATTCGCTGGAACGCTATGACGAGGCTATCGAGACGTGCCGAAAATTGTTGGAAGAGTTCGAGGATGATCCAGAGGCGTACTACCAACTGGCGACGGCATATGATGCGCAGGGCCACCTGGAACAGGCCATTGAGAACTACCAGAACGCTATCGACAGCGATCCCATCAATGCCGACTATTATAACGATCTGGCGGATACCTATCGCGAGGCAAAACGCTATGACGAGGCACTTGATGCTGCGCAACAGGCTATCGCGTTAGACCCCTCGCTGGTGCTTGCCTATGAGACTTTGGCCCAGACCTACGAGGAGATGGGCCGACCGGAAGAGGCGACGGCTGCCAGGGAGCAGGCGACGGCTCTCAGCGTGGCGATTGAGTAGATTGCCAGGGCTGATTCTCTCTCCCCCAGAGAGGGTAGCAAGGGATCGCCCCCTATAGACATTAAGTTAAGCGGATGTAGCGCGTTTTCCAGGGCGACCGCAAGGGATCGCCCCTACTATACACGAGTGAATCGGCTTATCAAGCCCGTGTATAGTAGGGGCGATCCCCTGCGGTCGCCCTGGAAAACGCGCTACATCCGCTTAACTTAATGTCTATAGGGGGCGATCCCTTGCTACCCTCTCTGGGGG
>JBPCJY010000019.1:0-34400 GCA_051004815.1 Ktedonobacteraceae bacterium | reverse complement strand
TCTGTTCCTCTTTTTCGGAAGAGGGCGGCTCGAGGACCCTCCTTGGGTGCAGTGGGGCCCCCCCTTGTTTTCGCCCTGGTGGAACACTTACTGTCCATAAATTTCCTATCGAATCAATGCACTGGCAAGATTTTGTAACGTATTGACGACGGAGACGACTGACGGCTCCATGAAAAAGGTGAGCGGCGCGGGTTGCACCCCGATATAAAAGATCAGCAGCAGCAACGGCAACAAGGGTAAAAACTCGGTGAACTGCAAATCGGACAGTTTTCCCTTGCGCTCAAGCGTGCTTACGACACTTTCTGGCTGTACTGGCCCCTCCATAGTGCCGAGGAAGAAGCGAATAAGATACCAGGCAGCGGGTACGACCACGGCTGTCCCCAGCACTCCAAAGACCACATTGTTGCGCACGGCACCAAGCAAGGCCAGAAATTCGCCCGCGAAACTGTTCAGTCCGGGTAAACCCAGCGATGAGAGTGCGGCAATGAGCATCACGGTGGCCAGGATGGGTACGCGCTTTGCCATACCGCCAAATTGGCGGATATCGCGGGTTCCGGTACGCTGCTCGATAAGGCCTACAATCAAGAAGAGTGCCGCGGTCGTGATACCGTGGTTGACCATCTGCAATACAGAACCCTCAATGCCCTGTGTATTGAAGGCGAAGATACCCAGTACAATGATGCCCAGGTGGCTGATGCTGGAATATCCCAGCAGTCGCTTGAGGTCTGTCTGCACCAGGGCCAGCACCGCGCAGTACAGGATGCCGATGACCGCCAGCGTGTTGAACAGTGGCGAAAGGGTGTGTACTGCGGAAGGAAAGAGTTGCAAGCAGAAGCGCAAGAGCCCATAGGCTCCCGCTTTTGACATGGCTCCTGCCAAGAGCGCGGTCACAGGTGCCGGAGCTTCGCTATAGGCATCGGGCAGCCAACTATGGAATGGCACCAAGGGTACTTTGACGGCAAAGGCGGCTGCGAAGGCGAGCAGGAGCCATATTTGTACGTTCGGGTCAAGCTTGCTCGCGTTACTGAGCAGCACTCCCAGATCAAGCGAATGTTGATAGTAGCCCAGGGCAATGATGCCGGCCAGCATGAGCAAGCTGCCAACGGAGGTGTAGAGGACGAACTTGAAGGCGGCATAGATGCGCCGTTCGCCACCCCAGGCACCAACCAGGAAATAGGCCGGTATCAGCATGACCTCCCAGAAGATATAGAACAGGAACAGGTTTGTGGAGAGGAAAACGCCGATAATGCCACATTCCAGCAACAGCATAAAGGCCATGTAGTTCTTGACCTTCTGCTCGATGCGGAACGAGGCCCCGATGCAGACCAGGGTAAGCAACGTTGTCAGGGCGACCAGCAGTAAGTTGATGCCATCGGCTCCCAGGCTATAGCTGATGCCCAGCGAGTTAATCCAGGGAATTCTTTCATTATAGAGAAAGGTGCCATTGGGCGCGAAGCCTATAACGGGTGAAGCGGCTGATACATTTGCCTGGGAATAGGTCAGCAACAGGACGAGAGCCAGTAACAGGTCCATCCAGGCGACAGCCAGAGCCGTCCAGCGCATAGCGGCAACCCGCTCTTTCGGTATGAACAGTATGGCAATTCCTCCCGCTAGTGGGAGAAATGTGATAATTGATAAAATAGGAAACATGCTCTCTATCCCCTTACTGCATAGTACACAATGATCAGTACTACACCGAGCAGAATGGCCAGGGCGTAATTGCGCATATAGCCCGTTTGTAGCCGACGCAGACCTGTGCTTGTGCCACGCAATACCCATGCAATGCCACGACTCCCACCATCAAGCGTATCGGCTTCGAGGAAGTGGGTGGCGGTACGACCGAACCACTGTATGGGCTGAATAATGATGGCAGTCAGTATTTCGTCAACGTAGTATTTATGCAGCACCAATTGGTAGAGCGGATTCTTGTTCTCCTTGTAAGAGAAGCCGCGCCTGTAGAGTCGCCACGCGGCAAAGATACCAAGCACACCGGCGATGATTGCCAGTCCGGTTGAGAGCCATTGTAGCCCAAACGAGGCTGTGGAGAGCGCGTGTACATCGGCAAAGACTGGCGTGAGAAAGCTCGTGAGTGGATGCCAATTGGATAATCCTAGCAGGCTAAACGAGCCAATGAAACCACCAACGATAGACAAAAAGGCCAGGATGATGAGTGGTATCGTCATAACGGCGGGAGCTTCGTGGATAGTGAATTGCCTGGTTTCGTGGCCCCGTTCTTCCTCCTCATCGTCCTCACTACGCTCGTGGCTGGCGCGACCAGTCCCGCGATACGTGCCAAAGAAGATACCAAAGACGAGACGGAACATATAGAAGGCCGTCAGTCCGGCGGTGATGATGCCAACGCCCCACAAGACGTAGTAGAGCCTTCCCCCACCGGCGGAAGCATGGGCCAACAGCGAACCAAGAATTTCGTCTTTACTCCAGAAGCCGGAAAAGGGTGGGATGCCACTAATTGCCAGGGCCGCGATGAGAAATGTCCAGAACGTTATCGGCAGTTTACTGCGCAGTCCGCCCATCTTGCGCATATCTTGCTCGCCCGCGAGGGCGTGGATGACCGCACCGGCAGCGAGGAAGAGCAAGGCTTTGAAATAGGCATGCGTCGTCAGGTGGAAGATACCCGCGCTATAGTCGTGCGCACCTTCGCCCATGAACATGTAGCCAAGCTGGCTGATGGTCGAGTAGGCTAGCACGCGCTTGATATCTAGCTGGAAGAGGGCAATCGTCGCGGCAAAGAGGGCGGTAGCGGCTCCTATGACGGCGATGATGTTGAGCGCGGTGACGGACTGCTCAAACAAGGGATGCGCACGGGCGACGAGATAGACACCAGCAGTGACCATCGTCGCGGCGTGGATAAGCGCACTGACCGGAGTTGGGCCTTCCATCGCATCGGGCAACCACATGTAGAGCGGCAACTGTGCGGATTTGGCCGTGCAAGCCAGGAAGAGACAGAGGGCGATAGCTAACGATAATTTGCTGCCTATACTGGCGGGGTCAAGCGATGCGAAGACGCCAACCCCACTGCCATTAGTGAAGTAGTTCAGTACGCCGTATTGTTTGAAGATAAGGAAAATGGCGACCATCAGGCCAAAGTCACCGATGACGTTGATCACCAGGGCTTTTTTCGCGGCTGCTACGGCGGATGGACGCTGGTACCAAAAGCCGATGAGCAGGAACGAGGCCAGTCCAACCAATCCCCAGCCTACCAGCAGGAAGAGGAAGTTGTCCGCGCTGACCAGCAGCACCATGGCGAAAATAAAGAAATTGAGGTAGCTGAAGAAACGCCAGAAGCCCGGGTCATCCTCCATATAGCCAGCAGAGTAGATGTGGATCAAGAATCCCACACCTGTAACCACCATCAACATGGTTGCCGAAAGTTGGTCCAGGAGCAAGCCAAAGCTCAATTGGAAGTCGCCGGAGGCCACCCAGGTATAGAGTATCTGATCGTTTTGGCGGTTTGCGACCGGTGTTGCCAGCATGGAGAAAAAACTGATGGCGGCAAAAAGGAAGGCCAGACCACACGCTGTCCACGCGATGCCTATGATCACCCTGCGCGGCATTGCGCTACCTGCCAACCCCAGGATGATGAAGCCCAGTAAGGGAAAGAGCAACACCCATACACTTAAATTTGTCATAAAACTACTAGCCTCGTAACAGGTTCATGTCGTCAACATCGATATTGCGGCGTGTGCGGAAGATAGAGACGATGATAGCCAATCCAACCACTACCTCGGCGGCAGCTACAGTTAGCACTATAAAGACAAACATCTGTCCATCCGCCGAGTCCAGAAAGCTAGAGATCGCCACAAAAGAGAGATTGACGGCATTTAACATTAATTCAATGGACATAAAGATGATGAGTGGGTTGCGTCGAATCAGTACACCGACGACACCGACCGTAAATATGATAGCACTGACTATCAAATATGCTGCTAACGGCATAAATTCTCTCCCTATGCCTTTCTACCCAGAACCATCGCGCCCAGGATCGCCACGATAATCAGTAAACTGGTGACTTCAAAAGGAAACGTGAAGCCGTGGAACAAGGCCTGACCAAAGGCTTCGATATTGCCTTGCGCGTTGACAACGGTTGAGAGCTTGTCGGTTCCTGTCGCTTTGATACTGCTATCAATGGGGGTTCCAGTGAAGAGCAGGTAGCTCAATGCGCCCACCAGTACGAGGCCCAGGACGCCACCCACCCAACGTTGCCAGGGAATGCGGTCGCGCAGCTCGGTTTCGTCTAATTCACTGGCGAGCATAGTGACGACAAAGAGGAACAGCACCATAATTGCGCCCGCGTAGATCAGAACTTGCACGATAGCGATAAACATCGCCCCCAATTGGAGATAAAACAGTGCCAGGAAGAGCAGCGTTAAGATCAAGCTCAAGGCACTATGGACGGCATTTTTAAAGGCGATCACGCCGATGGCCGAGGCTGTGCTGGCGACTGCCAGCACAAAGAAGGCTATTGCTGTTCCTGTCATGGCCTTGTGCTCTCCTTCCTATCTTCCCTATCTCTCCTGTCTTCCCTATCTCCCACATCTTCTAGCAAACGACGGTCTTCGTCCTGCTCTTCATTTACCAGCAGCATTGGACGTTCGGTAGTCATATCGCCCAATCCGACAGCGGCGGCACTGGCCCTTGAGCCATCAAAGACGCCTGCTTCCTGGGGAACAGGTTGTGCGGATTGTAGAGGTGCTGGCTCCTCCCATACGTCATTGGAGCCAATGGTATGCTGACCGTGTGGCTCCAACAGTTGGTCTTTATGATAGATTGAGTCTTCCGGGTAGAATGTTGCCAGCTTATACTCTTTTTCGAGAGTAATAGCTCCCGTTGGACAAGCAGCCTGACAGTAGCCACAGAAGATGCAGCGCAGCAAATTCATATCGAAGACTTTGGCGTAGCGTTCTCCAGGGGAGACGCGATTCTCCTCGGTGTTTTCGTCGGCCTCGATATAGATAGCATCGGCTGGGCAGGCTCCCGCGCAGAGAAAACAGCCGACGCAGCGTTCCAGGTCGTTGTCGTAGCGGTGTAGCACATGGCGACCACGGAAGCGCGGCGGTAGCTCTCGCTCCTCTTCAGGATATGAGATGGTAGTGGGCTTTTTGCCCATATTTTTAAAGGTTGTTGCCATACCTTTAAGGATGTCAAATGACATGATTAACTCCCTACTTTTCAGGACTGCTTGCCGCCTACGGCGGCTTATAATGTACGGTTCCCAGGCAAAGCGACGGTTGAAGCTACTTGTTCGTGCGTAGGGACAGGGGGCGGCAGTGGCGTGGATGCGGGGGCCTTGTGCCTGTCCTGGTGGGATATCCACTCCCCTCCCAGGACAAGCACAAGGCCCCCACCCAAACTCCGCACCGCCCCTTGTCCCTACACACATCATTACCTCTCTTCCAAAAACCTACCTGCGTAAGCTCCTTACGGGTGCCCTGGGGCAGGGTCAGACGGGTGTTTCTGTTTTGAATTCTTGTACCGCTGTCCCATCAACAGCATCAAACTTTGCTAATCGTACAGATGTAGGTGTGATAGCACCATATGTTGTTGAAGTACTGATTTGTCCGACCTGGATAGCGTGCGTTCGGGTGCGCACGAAGTAGAGCATCGCGACCACGACTGCCAATCCGGCCAGTCCACTGATCCACCATGGTAGACCAAGGGCTACCACAATGGCTGTAATCACTACGTTGAGGACGGCCAGCGGTAAGAGCAGTTGCCAACCCAGGCGCATCAAGCGGTCGTAGCGAATACGGGGTAGTGTGGCGCGAAGCCAGATGAACAAAAACAGGAAACAGGCTACTTTGACTAAGAAAATGATGATCGACAAGCCAGGGATGCGTTCCAGTCCAAAGCCGAAGAAGCTCCAGCCGCCAAAGAAAAGCGTTGCAGCCACCGCGCTCACGGTGATCATGTTGATGTATTCGGCCATCTGGTAGAGGCTCCAGCGCAGTCCACTATACTCGGTGAGATAGCCGGCGGTCAACTCCTGTTCGGCCTCGGGCAGGTCAAAGGGGGCGCGGTTCACCTCGGCGACGGCGGCGATCAGGTAGAGCACGAAGCCGAGCGGCTGCGCGAAGACAAACCAGATGTGCTGATCGAGCTGCGCGTGAACGATGCCGACCATGCTCAGCGTCCCCGCCCACATCAAGGTGCCACTCAGAGCCAAACCCAGGCTTGTCTCGTAGGAGACCATCTGGGCTGCGCTGCGCAGCGAACCGAGCAGCGAATAACGGTTGCCGGAGGCCCATCCCCCCAGGACGATGCCATAGACCGACAACGATGAGATGGAGAGAATCCAGAGCAGGCCCACGTTGATATCGCCGATGACCGGGTCCCAGACGGTATGCTTGCCATCAATCCAATTGTTACCGATGGGTACGACGGCAAAGGCGCAGAGGGCCACGACCACCGAGATAATCGGGGCGATCAAGTAGACCGCTTTCTTGGCCTGTGTCGGTACAATCTGTTCTTTAAAGGCCATTTTGACGGCGTCGGCGACGGGCTGGAACATGCCAGAGGGGCCAGCACGGTTTGGCCCCAAACGGCCCTGCATCTTGGCGACGACACGTCGCTCGATCAGCGTCATATAGGCGAAGGCCGTCAGTAGAGCGAAGATGACGATTGCGCTTTTGATAATAGCGGCCACGATTGCGTTATTGAGAAAATCAAGCACGAGCCACCTCCTGTTCCTGTGTGCGTACCCCTTGCGCTCCCAGGTCTTCCCATTCCAACTCGGCATAGAACGGGTTGCTAGCAGCGATCTCTGCGAAGATTTCTTGCGGGCTGCTGTAGCTCCATTTATGGCCGCTGCGCCGGGCTATCTCGGTGATTATCTCCCAGTCGGCTTTAGCTCCCGGCAGAGGTCGTAGCGCACGGCGAATGGCCTGGACATGGTGGTCGATGTTGGTCATGCTGCCGTCTTTCTCGGCGAAGGTGACGGCGGGAAGCACGACATCCGCTAGTTGAGCCGTTTCGGTGAGCTCCATATCCTGCACGATCAGGAATTCCAGGGCGGGAGAGCGTTGCTGTAACGCTCCGTGAGCGACTGGATTGGTTCCCATGATGTAGAGTGCTTTGATGTCTGGACTGTTGAGCATCTCAGTGTAGGATAGGCCGTTTTCAGGCACAGGTTTGTAGCCAGGCAAGGCGTCGGGCAAGAGTCCCATATCACGTACACCTAATGAGTTGGCAGCAACGAAGAGTGGGCCAACGCCAGTACCGGGGCGATCGATGTTAGCGGTGATAACGGCGAGTGTTTGCAAGTCAACCGCCAAATTTTCGCAGCCAGGCTCAAGTGTAGCCATCTCATCGTACAGGATGATTGCTCCCCTGGCTTCCGCGATCTCGTGGGCCAGGTCACGCAGTTGGGCGGTAACCTCTGTCCCCAGCATCTCTTCATGTCCGCGTATGGTCGCGTCCTTTTGCAACATACGTGAGCGCAATGACTCGTCTGGAGCCTTCATCGTCTCCTGGCGCACAACGGAACTCAGCAACACTTTGGCGGCTGCCCCAGCACTTTGTGCTGGCACAGTGATCTTTTGCACGGCGAAGCGATCGAGCTCGGTTTCGTTGGCATTGACGATAAAGATTTTTGCTCCAGCTTTCATAGCTTTTTTGATGCGCAGGTCGAGTATGGGCTGACGGTGATAGGGGTCTGCCGCGATGAGCACGATGTGCGATGCTTGCTCGATCTCGGCGATGCTGTTGGTCATCATCCAGGGTTTTCCGGTTAGTGGGTCGCGTGGGCCTGGGAAATAGCCATGGTGGTGATCGACATTGGGCGTGCCGAGTACGTCGCGTAACAGCTTCTGAAAGAGGTAAGCCTCTTCATTAGTGGTGCGGGTTGAGCCGATGCCGCCAATGGAGGTTGCACCATGCTTGGCTGAGATATCGCGCAAGCGAGTGGTGATCTTGTAGAAGGCTTCATCCCAGGTCGCCGTCTCTAGCTTGCCGTTGCGGCGAATAAGGGGTGTGCGCAGGCGTTGCGGACTGTTGACGTATTCAAAGTCCCAGCGGCCCCGGTCACAGAGCCAGCCATCGTCAATAGCATCATTGGTGCGCGACATGTTGCGCATGATCTTATCTACGCGCACATCTACGCGAATATTGCAACCGACGCTACAGTTGTTGCAGACGCTCGCTGTATGTTTCAAGTCCCATGGACGTGCTTTGAAACGATAGGAGGAGGCGGTCAGCGCACCCACCGGACACATCTCGACGGTATTACCGGAGAAAACGGAGTCGAAGGCGTGGTCAGGAGCGGTGCCAACCTCCATCTTGTAGCCTCGCGAGATCATCACTAGACCGTTGTCCATGGAGATTTCTGAACTGAAACGTGTACAACGTTGACATAAAATACAGCGTTCGCGGTCAAGCATGACATTGTCGCTGACGGGGATGGGCTTCAGAAAGTGCCGCTTGTACTGATTAAAGCGCGTGCCGCCGGGGCCATGGCGCAAGGTGAAATCTTGCAGGTCGCACTCGCCCCCTTTGTCACAAACGGGACAATCGAGGGGGTGACTGATGAGCAGGAATTCCAGTATACCCTTGCGAGCCTTGAGCACCTTGTCCGTCTTTGTATGCACGATCATGCCCTCGCTGACCACTGTGGTGCAGGCGGTTTGTGGCGGCTTGGGTACCTTCTCAATCTCGACAAAGCACATGCGACAGGCACCCAGCGGCGGCATCTTGGGATGGTAGCAGTAGATCGGAATCTCTAGCCCTATCTGCCGCGCCGCCGCCCAGACCAGTGTGCCAGGGGGAACCGCGACGGGGATGTCGTCGATGGTCAAGTGTATTAATTCGTCTTTTTTCTCTTCTGGCATATATTTTTTTACCGTACTTGTACTAACAGGGCTGATTACCTCTCCCCCAGAGAGGGTGGCAAGGTGCGCCCCTACATTTCTATTCTTTCGCTGGTGCTCCGGCGTGGAGGGATTGCGCACCCACCAGCATGGCCTCGCCGTCGCGCTGCGTGTGTCCGACCATACAGTGTCCCTCGCGGACATGATACTCGAATTCCGCCCGAAATAGTTTGATGCTGCTGGTGATAGAACTGGTGGCGGCATCGCCCAGGGGACAGAATGCTTTGCCGGCGATGTTATCGCAGACATCCATGAGCAGGTCGATATCGCTCATTTTGCCATGCCCATGCTCAAGGCGTTCGAGGACTTCGGTGAGCCAGTAGGTACCCTCGCGGCACGGCGTACATTTTCCGCAGGACTCGTCGCGATAGAATTCCGTCATGCGCAGCACTGCGCCGACGATGCAGGTGTCTTCGTTCATTACGACAACCCCACCGGAACCAAGCATGGAACCTACCGCGGCAACGCCTTCAAAATCGAGTGGGGTATCTACTTTGTCCGCATCGAGTATGAAGGTGGATGAGCCACCTGGAATGATGGCTTTCAGCTTTTTGTCATCCAGGATGCCGCCGCCGTACTGTTCGTCGTAGATCAGTGTGCGCATAGGGGTACCCAGCGGCAATTCGTAGTTGCCCGGCTTTTTGACATGGCCGCTTAAGCAGAAGACACGCGTGCCTTTGCTCTTTTCGGTGCCAAATGAGGCATACCAATCGGCTCCATTATTGACGATGGCTGGAATAGTGGAGAGCGTTTCGCAGTTGTTGATGACGGTCGGGCCACCGTAGAGGCCGATCACCGCTGGGAAAGGCGGCTTTAGGCGTGGATAGCCACGGCGGCCTTCGAGCGATTCCATCAGCGAACTTTCTTCGCCGCAGATATAAGCTCCCGCGCCGCGATGCATTATCACTTCCAGGTTGTAACCACTGCCTAAAATATTGTTGCCGATGTAGCCAGCGGCATAAGCCTCTTGAATGGCGCGTTCGACCTGGCGACCCGCGAATGCCAGTTCGCCGCGTACGTAGATGAAGGCGGTGCTGACGCGGCAGGCGTAGCTGGTGAGTATGACGCCCTCGACGAGTTGGTGCGGATTCTTTTCCATCAACAAGCGATCTTTGAACGTCCCTGGCTCGCTTTCATCACAATTGCAGCACAGGTAGCGCGACGAGTTATTCTTGGCCAGGAAGCCCCACTTCATACCGGTGGGGAAGCCAGCACCGCCGCGCCCGCGCAGACCGGATTTCTTCACCATATCCACAATATCGTCCGGCTGGTATTCTTTAAGAGCTTTCTCCAGGGCTGCATAGCCGCCATGCTGGCGATAGCCATCCAGGGTATCCAGTCCTGGCGCATTGATATCTTTCGTGACAATAAGTTCAGGCATATATATTTCCTTTTTCAGGGTACCCTGATGGGGTGGGGTCTGGTTTGTAATTCGCGCTCCCATTCGTCGATGAGGGCGTCGGTCATGGCTGGCGTGACATTTTCGACAAACTCGTCGTTGACCTGGATCACAGGTGCTGTGCCGCACGAGGCCAGACATTCCGCCGTCATTAGCGTATAGTTGCCATCGGCAGTCGTCTCTCCACGCTTGATACCCAGGCGTTGTTCCAGGTGATTGACGAGACTGTCACAGTTGCGCAGGTAGCAGGAAATACTGGTACAGACTTTGATCACCTTTTTGCCGGGAGGCTGCTGGTAGTACATGGTGTAAAATGTCGCGACGCTTTCGACATCATCAACGGTCATGCCAATCGCTTCCGCTACCGCCTCCAGGGCGGGCTGCGTAATATAGCCCTCTTCTTGTTGCGCGATATACAAGGCTGGCATTATCGCGGAGCGGGCGACTGGATAGCGTGCTGCCAGGTCACGCATACGTTGTTTCGCTTGTTCAGAAATCATCGATCAACCTCACCTAACACGATATCTATGCTCCCAATGGCCGCGACCACGTCCGCAAGGTAATGCCCCTCAATCATCAATGGTAAGGCTTCCAGGTTTGCGAATGAAGCACCACGCACATGCATCCGGTACGGTTTGGCGGTTCCATCACTGACGATGTAGAAGCCAAGTTCTCCTTTGGGGGATTCGGTACGCACATACACTTCGCCTATTGGTGGACGATAGCCCTCGGTAAACAATTTGAAGTGGTGGATGAGAGCCTCCATGCTGCCGGTGATCTGCCATTTGGGTGGTGGCACAATCTTGGGGTTGCTGACACGGTATGGACCAGCGGGCAGCCCTTCGAGAGCTTGATTGACAATATTCAGGCTCTGCTCCATTTCCAGCATCCGTACCAGGTAGCGGTCGTACACGTCGCCATTAGACCCCACGGGAATATCAAAGTCGAACTTTTCATAGCCACTATATGGAAATGCTTTGCGGATATCCCAGACGACGCCGCTGCCGCGTAGCACGGGGCCACTGGTACCATAAGCAACGGCATCTTCCGCGCTCAAGAGTCCGACGCCTTTGGTGCGTTCGAGCCAGAGTTGGTTGTTGGTTAGCAGGTCGTGGTACTCTTGTAGTCGCGCCGGGAAGATGCTGGTAAATGCATGCACCTTGTCGGCAAATTTGGGTGGGAGATCGGCCTGTAGTCCGCCTGGACAGATATAGCTGGTCATCATGCGCACGCCCGAAATATACTCGAAGACATCCAGGATCAATTCACGCTCGCGGAAGCAGTAGAGGAAGACGCTCATCGCCCCCAGGTCGATGGCATGAGTACCTAACCAGACCAGGTGACTGGCGATGCGCTGTAGCTCGGCCAGGATAACGCGTGTATACTTGATCTTGTCGTTGATCTCGTCTTCGATGCCTAAGAGCTTCTCGACGGCAAGCGCATACCCCAGGTTGTTGCTGAGGGGAGCCAGGTAGTCCATACGGTCGGTCAATACCAACGCCTGATGATAGGTTTTCGCCTCGGCGGTTTTCTCAATACCGGTATGGAGGAAGCCAATATCGGGTACGGCTTTGATAACGGTCTCACCTTCAATGGTCAAGATGAGTCGCAGCACGCCATGCGTACTGGGGTGCTGTGGCCCCATGTTGATGGTCATGGTATCGAGTCGTTGCCCATCATCGCTCAGCTGGCTCTGCTCAATGGTGTATAGATTTTCTATCTCTTGTTGCTGCATATGGCCCCTATATTTTGTTTGTGCTCACCAGGGCGACCGCGAGGGTCGTCCCTACTATACACGGGTGCATGTATGACACCTTTACTTTTTGTTCGTGCCTGGCTCTTGTTTTTGGCTTATGTTGCTGCGGCTCTCGTTTAGCTCGCGCCCGCCGATGGTGCGCATGGTTTGGTTGCCCACGCCGGGGTCAGTATCAAAGGGTACTTGACCACCCCAATGGGGTTCTGGTAGGTCAAAGCCGGAGAGCGGATAATCTTTGCGCAGTGGATATGTTGTCCAGTCCATCGGCATCAAGATGCGGCGCAGGTCGGGATGTCCGGTAAAGTGAATGCCGAAGAGATCAAAAACTTCGCGTTCGTACCAGTTCGCCCCTGGCCAGACTTCACTGACGGTTGACACCGCTGGGTGTTCTTCGCGCCTTGCGCCGATGCGCACTTTGAGGCGTAACTCGCAGCGGTTGGGCATAGAAAGCAGATGATAGACAACATCAAAGCGCGGTAAACGCTCTGGCCAATGGACGGCTGTGACACTTGAAAGAAAGGTAAATTGTAAGTTTTTCTGTAGAAAGCGGCAAACCCCTAGCAGGCTTTCTGCTGTGAGCACAAGTGTTTGCTCACCGCGAAAATCGACAACTTCAACAATTGCCTGTGGAAACTTTTCTCGCACCATCGCAACTGTTGCTAGTGCTGTTATGGCCATAAAAAACGTTCCTTATAGAGAGAAGCATACATTTGCAGGGCGTGTGATCTATCACTTCGCCCTTACAGTTCCTCGCCAATTGGTCCTACTAATTTCATCCCGCTTTCCTGCAAAGGATCGGGTGGATTTGGGATGCCTTCACGGATTTTGCGCTGTAGTTCATTCAGCCCAAAGAGTAGCATTTCGGGTGTTGGCGGACAGCCGGGAATAAAGACATCGACCGGTACGATTTTATCGACTCCCTGTACGATGGCGTAGTTATTGAAGACGCCGCCACAGGACGCGCACGCGCCCATGGAGATGACCCACTTGGGGTCTGGCATTTGATCGTAAATCTGGCGTAGCACTGGTGCCATTTTAATGGAGCAGCGACCGGCGATAATCATCAGATCGGCCTGACGCGGCGAAGCGCGGAACACTTCGGCACCGAAGCGGGAGATGTCAAAACGGTCGGCACTGGTGGACATCATCTCAATGGCACAACAAGCCAGGCCAAAGGAGACCGGCCATAGCGATGAACTGCGTCCCCAGTCGATAAACCTGTTGACCTGGGTGGTGAGAATGCCGAAATCGCCATTTTTGACATGCAACTCGCGTCTCCTCGACGTCTGTGTGTTGGAGACAGTTTGCACTGGCTCCCAGGGGTTCTTTACTCCCATGTAAACGCTCCCTTCCGCCAGACATAGATATAGCCAACTGTGAGAACCAGCAAGAAGACGAGCAATTCGATCAGTCCGAGGAGACCTAACTTATGTAGTAAGATGGCTAATGGGTAAAAAGACACGATTTCAATGTCAAAGGCAATAAAGAGCATGCCAGTCAAGAGGTACTTGACCGGAAAACGCCGCTTGGGTGCTTCGATCTCTTGTATGCCACATTCATAAGGCGCGAGCTTCTCCGCCGATGGCTTCTTAGGACCCAGAAACCGCGTGAGCACCATCACAAGAATGCCAAAGAGGACAGCCAGCGTCACTAACACAAAAATTGGGAGCGTTCCCATGGCGGGATCCTTCATTCCTAAATAATATATGTCTTATCGTCCAAATGGCGCACCAACTGTGTGCCACCACTAGTGTCTTCTGTACACTACCTCAAGTCGTATCGTAGCACAGGGTGCTATGTGTGTCAAATCAGCGTTGGCTTCTCTCTTGCTTATACCTCTTTTACTAATCGCTTGCCTTGTGTACTCTAGCTTTTTGTGCTATAACTACTCAATAAAAGAATATTTGAGGTATCGAATATTCTGATATGTTTGATTGTATTGGTGGCATCTAAAAACCAACACCATTTGCTAAAATATCTATCCAAATAGAAGGCTTGATAATCTTGCCAGTACTAGTACCAGGTGCTAGTACTTCTGGGCTGTCTTTCATGATAGAAAGAGCTATATATTTTAAATCTTCCTAAAATATATAATAAAGGGTGCTATATAATTATAGAGCCATGTGCTTGAGAGTATTACATTCAAGCGAATTCTCATTGTGTATTTAAAAAATTGGATTTTTTACGTACATAAGGGAGGGCTTTTTTGTGTTTTTTTCAGTTATCAAATTCTTCTTTTCTGTGTCAATAGGATTCAACTATAATAGCTTACTTAAGTATTGATTTTTGGGTTATTTTATGTTATGCTAATGGCAAATGTTAGACGTTTACGGACTTTACACCTTTTGTAGCATCTCAGGTTGCGAATTAAATCGCAAATGGCTGCATGAGAGAAGTACGAGGCGCGGATATACAATTCCGTATCTCTGGGATAGTGTATTCTGGCAGAAATACAATCTCTCTCTCCATCGCTTACTGAATAGCTACAGCAATAAAAACATGATAACCTTGGCAAGCTACCCTTTCTTAAAAGATTGAGAAGCTGGCAAGGTTTTTTGTGTTTTCGGAAAGAGAAAGTGCAAGGCGTTTGACATCTGAAATCTGAGTGCTGTTTCAGTAGTTTGTCAAATCTATTAGCCTACTATAAAGAATTGATCTTGCTTACTTTTGAAGGCTCGCCATCAATTCTTATGCTAGAAATGATAGAAATTCTAGAACCGCTGAAAGGAAGACTCTGTAAAGTTTGAAAATTTGAAAGGAAGCATTTATGCCCCCATCTATTGAAACTGCAAACGTCGGTAAGGCGGTTGCAGCTCGAGTTGGTACAAATATCAGGGAAGTTCGCACCAAACTTGGTATGACCCAAGCTCAATTAGCCGCGCCCGAATTTTCCATTTCCTATATATCCGCCATTGAGCGCGGAAAGATTCGACCTTCCCTCAAAGCCCTCTCCATACTCGCGAAACGCTTAGATGTTCCCCTGACTTTCCTCTTAGAAGGGTCTCCATCTGGTGCCGCGGAAGCGCGTGCGGTTGGCTACTCCCCTGCCGACTCTGGTCCAGACCAAAAGATTGACATCGATTTACTCCAAGGAAGTGTTCTTGTCCAACAAGGTGCTTTTGCACAGGCGGAGCAGCTGCTAGCACCCATTCAAGCAGAGCGTATTACCACCGATCAAGTCTATCGTTTATACCTCCTCAAAGGCCAAATACACCTGGGAGCTCACGAGTTCCAGGAAGCTGTGGTCGATTTACGTGCAGCCGTCACGCAGGGTGAAGGTCTGAACGATGTTGAGTACATTGAACGCGCCCGCAATCTACTCGGTAAAGCTTACTTTGAACTGTACAATTATACATTAGCAATGGAGAACCATTTTCGTTGTTGCACCGCGATTGAAAATGGTCAAATCAATGATCCCGTGTTTTCTCTCTCTGTATTCAGTCACTTAGCGAATGACTATTTCAGACTTGGTGATATTGACAATGCTGTGAAATATTATCATCGTGCTCTCGAAATATTCGATGCGCTGGGACGGGATAGCAAGAGTTACGCCCAGAAGTACATGGAGATCAGCCTGAACTATAAGGCTGCCGGGAAGCTGACGATATCGCGTGAGTACGCGTTACGAAGCCTGGCCTTATACGAGATGCGTGATGAGCAAAGGCTGGTTGGATTAACCCACCAACGCTTGGGCAAAACGCTCGAAAAGCAGAACAACCTCGACGAGGCAGAAAGTGAATATCGTAGGGCGATTGCCATTGAGCATGAACTCAATGATGCCATTTCCGCTTCTACGTGTCACACATCGCTGGCGGAATTGCTGTTAAAGCGCGGCAAGACAGACGCGGCAGAAGAAGAGGCTCAGGAAGCTCTCAAGTTTGCTCGCATCAGCGATGATGCACAAGCGCAGGGGCAGGCCCTCATCGCGCTGGCTCAGCTGAAACACCAGACGGGTGATTACACTGCCGCCGATGACCTCTTCACTCAGGCCCTCACGTTACTTGATTCTTCGCACGCCCATGAAATTACCGCTGGGGCATACTTTCGCTTCGCGAATCTGTTGGAAGAGCGCGGCGAGGTGCAGCGCAGCTTGAATGCCATTAAAAAGGCATACGATCATCAGCGTAAAGGAAAAAGAGGAGACCTGGAGTAGCCCAGGAATGCACACCTCTCCGTTTGGTGTGCGCTAGTGCAGTGAAAGGCGTCCCTACAGCAAGAAGTATTCTGTGTAGGGACGCCTTTCATTTGCTTATGACGCTGTTCTCAGGTACAATTTAGAGAGCATGTGAAGTTCGTTCTCAAGTATAGAAACGAAGGCCCATCAATAGACTGTGCAGATGGATGGGCAGTTCGGAGGTTCTCGTATGCCATTTACGGCACACGACCTGAGATATAAGGCGGAGGAGACCTATCCCGCCCTCTATACACATCTCAGTCGGCACGCCCAACGCTTTTTAGGCTCGCTCAAATACGATGGTAACGAGCTGGATATCGTCGTTGGACATGTAGTTGAACAATTGGTACGTTTGGGGCTGTTGGGGGGTGAAGCTAGAACACCGCTGAACATGCTTGACCACCTGACTGATGCACAATTCTATGCCTTTCTGAATCGCAGTATCAAGAACAAAGCGATAGACCGACTGAGAAAACGCCGTGTACTCGTCAGTTCTATGGCTGAACTGGAGTCGGCAGCTGTCTCAGCAGGAGAAGATGATCCGTTCAATGAGGTGGTTGAGACGGTGTGGGGACCGCCACCATTTGCCACACCTGAAGAGGCAACGTTGCAATTAGCTTCACAACAAGATTTGCGCAACATCCTGAAACATTGTCTCAAGACTCTCAGTGCCGCGCCTCGACAATTACAGGCTATGCTACAAGAACTCGATGAATTCGGCGCGACCGAATTATTGTACACAGTTATTGAGGAAGTGAAAGAAGAGGACCCCCACGCCCTGGAAAATCTCACCCTTGCACATATCAGTCAGCACAAAGACCATGCTCATAAGAAGCTCAGGCATTGTTTGCAACAACAAAGTAGTCATTTGACAGTTACCGTTGCTTTGCGTCTGACAGAGTATGGAGTGCGTTCGACGAACGCACAAGAGTACAGAGTGGATATTCAGACCCTGGCACACGAGCACCTTTCACAAGGCGATGTGCGGACGGGCCTGAATGAACTGGTAGTTGAAGGCTATCTCAATTGGTATGACACCGATGTCGTCCATGTCACTGCTGACCAGATGAAACGTTTACAGCGTTTCTATAAGGATGAGGAAGAGTAGCCCAGCATGCTCAGGAAGGTCAATTCATGAACGAGAACAATCAATTTGAAAATATACCCCAGGGGGATCGCAAGTATGAAAACCTGGCACGATGGTTACAGCATGTCTTCGTCTTACCTGAACAAGCATCTGGAAAAACAACAGCGGAGGACGATGCCAACGCTTTTGAGCTCGTCTCGGTTGGTGACTATCACCCTCATTTCTATCGGCAGTTGCCCGATTTTATTGCGGCTCTTCTACACAATGATGCGCGGGCCACGGGGCAGTATGCTCCATTGCTCTATCATTTAGCGATGTGCGACCCTTGTCGTGAGGCGTATTGTGAGCTCTATGATGCGCTGGGTTATGCCCTCACTACTCCTGAAATTCCCAATGTCAACCAGGGAACACGTCCGCTGGCCTCTATAGCCGTGGCGGCACCGGTACATTTCTGTCAGCTATTAATTACGCAGGCCGAAGCGGTACTACGCCTGGCTCGTCACGAACACACCGATGGGCAGGCAGAGGCTCGCTCACTCTTGCAAATGGCGATGCGCGTAAGTGCACAGCTTACACAAAGTGGTTTACGTGTCAAGGCGTTACAAGACCTGGTACGGGTAGCGACCCTCACCGAAAACATAGCCGACAGCGCGGTACAAGCACCTGCGACACGCTCTTATGCGCCGTTGATGGGTGCTGGTGGAACACGGCACGGCAAAGTAATGCGCAAAGCTGATACAGCAACACGCTTCGCGGGTGCGTCAAGTACGCCAACGGAGCCACCGACCATTTATTTGCAGTCGCATTTATTGGAAGGCAGTATTACACAAACAGAAGATATTATTGAATTGCATCTGCACGATCTGGATGAGACATTGCGCGGTCACTATATCGCCATCTCTGTCCCGTTAGGCTCGCTCATTGAACCTGTCCATTGGATTGGGGGTAATCCGCGAGCGATTCGTTCGACACTGCCTGTAAGCCCGGATGGTACGCTGGTGACGCCACTAGGTGCGACAGATTTACGGCTAAATAACACGGACGAGCGCAACCTGCTCGAGGTGATGTTTCTATTGCTTGAGGTACGACCGACCAGCTAATGTGTTGTTCGCACTAACGTTGCTCAGGTTGAAATGTCACACTGCCACTTTTTCCGCCACTTTTAGATGCGATATAAGCTTGTTCGAGGGTAATAGTTGTATCAACTCCCTTACACATATCGTAGATAGTTAATGCCGCCACTGTGACGGCGGTCAAAGCTTCGACATCTACCCCTGTTTTGTAGTGGGTACGTGTACGTGCCTCAATAAAGATCAGCCCCGCTGCACTCTCCAAGGTAAAGCGTAGATCAATGTGAGTCATCGGCAGTGGATGGCAAAGGGGAATAAGCTGCGGCGTTTGTTTTGCTGCCATAATCCCGGCTATTTTCGCTACCTCCAAAACACTGCCCTTAGAGACCTGGTTCGTTTCGATGAGGCGTAGGGTTTCCGGTGCCATGCGCACGCGTGCATGCGCAATGGCTTCGCGTCCCGTTTCTGGTCGCTCAGTGACATCAACCATATGTATATTTCCACTTTCGTCCAGGTGGGTTAAGTGGCTAGCTTGTGTGTTTGTTTCTTCGCTGGAATGTGAAGCCATATTTTTCACGCACTTTCGTTTTTACCTGAATCTCTCTTTGTCTTTATTGATACAGGATAGACGAAAAAGGCTAAATTGTCTAGATGGGCCAGCAGCAGTGCTGGCCCATCTAGACACTGTATTAATTAATAGGAGCCGATGCGGCGGCGGCTCTCGAAGGCGCGTTTGTAGTAGACAATCGCCTGTGGCAATTGCTCGCGTTCATCCAGGAGTTGTGCGTAAAGTGCTGACTGATCGGAGACTTCTTCATCGAGCCGTAAATGCTCTAACATCGCTAGTCCGGCCACGAAATGTTTATCCCCCTCCTCGTACTGCTCTTGCGCATAGTCGATGCGCCCCCAGATGAGCAGAGCCTCGGCGGCGATCAGCGTATCGCCAAAGGGCGCGGCTAGCTGAGCAGCTTGCTTTGTGAGCTGTTCCGCTTGCGCGATCTCTTTACGTTGCAGAGACGATTCCGCCAGTCGGATCATGATGCTGGCCTGGGAAAGTTCATCTAATCCAGGACTCGCCTGCTGTAATGCCTCTTCCAAAAATGTTCGTGCCGTTTCCTGGTCGCCTTGCATCAAGGCACGACCAAGAAAATAGTAGATGTCGCTTTTCACAGGTGTTATTGCCGGTTGCTGATAGAGGTGCAAGCACTTGTGCGTATATAGCGATGCCAGGTGGAGTTCTTGCGCCTGACTGTAGTGCTGAGCTATCGTCCAATACGTCGTTTGTAGTTGTTCTTGCGAAGAGAGGCCTTCCGCCAGTGTGATGGCCTGGTTAAACATGGTGAGCGCGGCGTTGAAATCGTTCAAGTTGGTGTAATGTTGTCCCAGGTGGTTATAGAGCTGGCAAAGGAAAAATGGGTCTGCTGGCTGTACATCTTTCAATAATTCAAGGCAGTGGTGATGAGCCTGTAATGCCTGCTGGTGATTGCTCATCGTGGCATACGCTATTCCTAAGAGGTTAGCGGCGTGCAGCCTACTATAGCATTCGTTGTGCTCTACTGCCAATTTTTCTACTTCCAAAAGAGCGTCCTCACAATTTTGCATTTCGGCGGTGAGGAAATAGGCCCAACCTAGCAGATAGCGGTGGCGTATGCGATGTTGAGCGTGCAGCATGCGAGAGGGAAGTTTCTTCAATTGGGTAATGGCCTCTGACGCAGTGCCGCATAAAATGCTGATTTGTGCTTCTATTAATGCTAGCTCGGCACCTAGCTCATCGTCAAAGAGAGGTGTGCTGGTACGGCTGGTGCCGTTGCCATCTGGTGAATGTTCCAGCAATAATTGTGTGGAAGAAAGTTCAAGGCGACGGGCAAGAATCTCCAAGGCCCGCAAGGAAGGATGGATTTGGCCGCGTTCGATAGCAGAAATGTAACTGACCGAGAAATCGGGAGAAGCGAGTTGGCTTTGCGTGTACTTTTTAGCCTGACGCGCTGCTCGTAGTTTGGCTCCAACAGATTGCCCCATTTGTCTGTGTGAGTTGTCTGTTGCCATGGTAGCCTCCTCTTAATATATTGTAAAGGTAAATTTTACAATTTAATATGAACCGTCTAATATAATAAATAGACAAAGTTGTGGTTAAGACTATTATAATTTATATTGATGTTTTGTGTCAATAACTTAGCGGTAATTTATGTTGAAGTCATACTTATAGGTTCTTTTCCTTAGAAACAAGATAGTTATTTTCAGCCTCACTTCCTGAAATTAGATACAATCGCTCTATTTAAGGGCACGTATATTGGCGTCTATTTTAGCTTGAATGTTTTTCTGCAACGTAGTTTGATCATACAATCCACGTCTGTCAATGCGCATGACAAAATCGTCGCTTCTGAGGTCGCGTATAATTTCTTTTTTATCGACGTGATCCACGTCAATTCTTCCATCAAACAGCGTTTCCTGACTCTTTTTCCGAACAGCATCATCCTCATCTATCAAATTAGTGAAAAGTGTTATAACCGCTGCCATTTTATAAGGACCCTGTTTATTTTGTAAATTTTGGCCTAAAGCCTCTCCTGCGTCGCCAGCAAAACTCTGCAATAATTCGGCACTATTGTTTTGAATGACAATGACAAAGCTATGATCCTGGCTTTGCGCACGAACAACACCGACCCGATAAATACATCTACCACCTGCTGCGTTGATCTCTTGGATATTTTCAATAAGTGCTGGAACAGCCTCTCTTAGAACGCGCTTATTCCCCCAGGAATTGCTAGCAAGATTTGCTGGATTACCTAAAAGTATGAATAAACGTTCCGCTGTATCGAAACAAGAAGTATATGCCGCCCAGTCAGTTTGATACCTTTTAAACGTAGTACGACTTTGTCTTGCATCCGCTAGTTCCTTTTCGTTTAGATCAACCAGTAGATTAATAACATTTGGCTCCCTTATTCGCCTTTCATTTAAGTAACTCAGGAACATCTCTCTTATTGTTACTACCTCTTCCTCTTGCACCGCCTTCCCGCTTTCTTCCATGACAGCAGGGGTTGTCTCAATGCTTTCTTTTATAACAGTAGGGGCTGTCTCACCGCCTTCTTCCATAACATCTAGCGTTCTCTTCCCGCTTTTTTCCACAAGCACTTCTCGCAAGACACTATCAGCCCCTCTTGCTTTACCATTATTGAAGGAATACCATCCTCCACGTTCTTTTTTTTGAAGTACTCCTTGTGTTACAGTGTTATCACGAGTGTAATCTCTGTATTCATATGTATTACCTACTTTAATATCCGTGGCTCTCATTAGTTGAATAGGTGCAGCAGACCAGGGAGCAGTTTTTATTGAACTCCTGTTTGCTAGGGATGTTACGTGAACTGAGGCTGCCTTGTGTCCCATAACCTCTGCCTCATTTTCCAATGCGACATCGTCATTAACATGTATCCCCTTGATCTGTGAGGTCGTTTCAACTTTGCCTTTTTTCTGCTGCACGACATGCCATGCTTCATGTGCCAGGTGTTGCTCTTGTTTTGGTCCCACATGAATATCCGCGCCCTGCGTATACGCCAATGCCTGCAATTGGGCAGGTTTGGAGGAATGGTAGTGAACTTGTACATCGTCCATGGACACGCCGGAGAGGACTTCAATCCCGGCTTTGAGGGGAGCTGGCAGGCCGGTGCTGTTTTCCTTGTGCTGGAGAGGCTCAACGTGTTCCAGCGCGGATGCTTCCTCTTGCCGTGCTTGCACTGGTTGTGCGCCGGATGCTTGTGGTGAGGTGGACAGACGTAACCAGGGAGGAGGCAAATTGCCCCAGGCCTGTGTGTACAAAGGAAGACAGCTGGCATCGGCAGCACGTTGGAGGGGTTCTTGTGTTCTGGTCGTCTTCTGTGTAGGGTTCTTGTGTTTCTGGTCGGCTTCTATTTGCTTAGCGGAGAGTGCTTCGTGCATTGGAAGAATCCTTTTGCTAGAGAGGGGTACACGCTTCATTCAAGACGAACATATCATGTTAAGTGTACCATAACGTTCGCTCTTTTTCCCTATTTTTTCCGAGTAGGAAGCAGGTGGTATGGGCCAAATGCGGCCATGAATATGGATATGCTACAATGGCTGAAAGAAAGCATAAGCACAAGTGTTCCTTTTACTCGATGGGGCAGCGATGGTTGGTCTGCTGCGCACGTTATTATAATTAACACTATAGAATGAGGAGATTATGTTTCGTTTTTTGACGGCAGGTGAGTCGCACGGCCCTTGTTTAACGATGATTGTCGAGGGGTTGCCAGCCGGTTTAGGGATTGAGAAAGCCATTATTGATGCTGATCTACGGCGGCGGCAAGGTGGCTACGGACGCGGCGGTCGCATGAAGATTGAGAAGGATGCCGTGCGTATTCTGTCGGGGGTGCGTCATGGTAAGACGCTGGGTTCGCCGATTACGCTCCAAGTAGAAAACCTCGATTGGGTGAATTGGGAGGAGCGTATGAGCGCGGAACCGATGGAGGCCGCTATTGAGCCTGTCACCCGTATTCGGCCCGGCCACGCGGATTTTACGGGTGCCATGAAATATGGGCAGCAGGATTTGCGCAATGTCATCGAGCGTTCCAGTTCACGCGAGACGGCGGCACGCGTGGCCGTTGGTGGCCTGTGTCGCCAATTTTTGAGCGTACTCGGCATCGCCATCTATAGTCATGTACTTTCAATTGCCGATGTGAGCGGGGATACGTCACGCGTACTGACCGCCGATGCCTACCCTGCCAGTATGTGGGAGGCAGTCGAGGCCTCGCCGATGCGCTGTGCTGATGCCGCTTTGACGCAGAAAATGATCGAGCGCATCTTGGCGGCAAAACACGAGGGAGATACTTGTGGTGGCACCTTTGAGGTAGTTGCTCTGGGCGTACCAATTGGTCTGGGCAGCTTCAGTCAATGGGATCGCCGCCTCGGTACACGGCTGGGCATGGCTATGATGAGCATTCCGTCGGTCAAGGCTATGGAAATTGGCACTGGTTTTCAGGCTGCGCAAAGCACAGGCTCCCATGTTCATGATGTTTTACGGCACCGCGAAGATGGTAGCTGGTTCCACCTGACCAACAATGCTGGCGGCATTGAGGGTGGTATCACCAATGGTGAGCCAGTGGTGGTGCGTGTTGGCGTCAAGCCTATTCCGACCCTGGCCCATCCCCTGCCATCTGTAGACCTGGCAAGTGGAGAGAATATCGAGCAGAGCCGCTACGAACGTAGCGATGTCTGTGTTGTGCCAGCCGCTGGCGTTGTCGGCGAGGCTATGATGGCTATCGTCCTGACCGAAGCCTGCCTCGAAAAATTCGGCGGTGACAGCCTTGCCGAACTCGAACGCAATTATCGCTCCGCTAGTTTGTAGATAGCAAGGTTCTGTTACCTATTTTGCTTGCCAATCGACCTGAACAATGATACACTTTTTCGGGATATAGGGATCATTTGGTACTCGTCAATACGAACTGAGGAAATATGTATGAACATTAGCAGAAGTATACGCAGATTGACCCAACTGTTTATCATCCTCTTCATTGCGCTGAGTGGCGGGCTGGTCTACTGGCAAGCAGTGGTAGCGCAGCAGGTCACTTCCAACATCCATAATAATCGCCATTGCCTTGCCGATAGTGCGCCGATACGGGGACGTATCTTTGACCGCAACGGTGTTTTGCTGGCCGATTCAGAACCATCCTCAACGAGCTGTGGCTATCAACGGCACTACTTTCTGAAAAACTATCCATCGCTCGCTGGATTAATTGGCTACTACATCAGTCCGCTTTTTGGCTCATCAGGTATTGAAAAACAATATAACAACTACCTCAATGGCACAGTAGGTCTAACTTCACTGAATAATACGGTGAACCAGACGTTGCATCGGCCTCCCGTGGGCGATGACATCTATCTCACCATTGACGTGCACATGCAACAGCAGCTCGAGTACGGCTTTGATCACGATGTGTATCCCGCCGACGGATTTTTCATCTATAAAACTGATCGTGGCTCCGCGATTATCTCCAATCCGCATACCGGCGAGATACTGGGTATGTTGAGCCGTCCAACCTTCGATCCCAATCGTATTGCCGCTGGTGATCTCAACTACTTCAGTACACTTGAAAAAGACCCGGAGCAGCCGCTTTTGGAACGCCCTTTGCAGTCTACCCTGGTGACTGGCTCGATTTATAAAACGGTCACGCTGATGGCGGCCCTGGATTCTGGTAAGGCGCACCTGGATGACCCATTCACGAAGGAGCAGGCATTGGGGCCCGTTACAGTTGGGACAGGCAACGAGACAGAGGTAATAGGCCCAAATGGGAACAACATTCAGCAATATACCAAAAAATTCCCTGTCACACTGCGCTATGGCTATACCCATTCCGATAATATCATATTCGCCCAGGTTGGTGTGGAAACTGGCATGAGCACCTGGATGGATTATAACAGCCGTTTCTATGTGGGCAAACAGATTCCATTCGATCTTCCGGTCAAGCCAAGTACCGTTACGCCCCTGAATGGTAAGCCGCTCGGTGTCAATGGGCTGGCTGAAAATGCCTTTGGGCAAGGTGTCGTCCTGGCCACGCCCTTGCAAATGACCATGTTCGATAATGCTGTCGCTGATAATGGCACGCTCATGCAGCCTTCCTTGGTCATGAAAATTGTTGATCCGAATGGCGCGACCATTTATTCAGACCCGCATCCATCGTTGGGAACGCCGATTTCCGATACGACTGCCAGCCAGGTACGTGATGCTATGTATGGTGTGACGCAATGTGGCTCAGGTAAGTTTGGCGCAACACCTGACCTGGCACCGAAATTGGACACTTCCCCCTACGCGATTATCTCCAAGACGGGTACTGGTCAGGTGCCGCCCGTCAATGGCAAGCAGCAAGGGGCAAACGGCTGGTTGTTAACACAGGCACCGTATCAGAATCCGCAGTTGACTATTGTGGCGATGAAAGAGAATGGCGGTGAAGGTGGCTCCATCGTTGGCCCGATGATTACCAATACCTATAATTACATCTTCTCCAAGATCATGAAGATAGCAACGGCACCGCCGGTCGATCCAAACTTTTGTACGACGACAGGATTGTTGCAATGATGATGCGCTGGCTGCAAGGCGTTGTGTTCGGGCTGTTATTCGTTGTGTTGAGTGTTTTGTAGCGTCTTCCAACAGGTATCACAATAGCCCGCCGCTACCAGATCGAGAGTCAGCCCATGAAAATGGTATTGATTCTGTAGCGATTCGTGCAGGTTGCCGAGCAGCGTATCATCGAGGTGAATGACTGCCCGGCAGCCACGACAGACGAGATGATGATGGGCGGTACCTTCCGCCGCTTCGTAATGAGGTTGTTCCCCTGGCAGGTGATTTTCTCGCACCAACCCCAATTCGCGCAATAGCTCCAACGTGCGATAGACAGTAGACAGGCTGACGTAGGGATTGCGCAGTTGGACACGTTCCATAATCTGATCAATGCTCAGGTGCCCATCGTCTCCATCAGCCTCCTGGATAACACTTAAAATCATGTGTCGTTGTGGTGTGAGGCGATACCCTCGCTTGCGGAGCGTCTCGTTGCTCGCTTTGACATAATGATGCATCTGCAACCCCCGTCCATGAAATGTTTAACTCTCTTCCTATCGTAGCACTGCTGGGAAGAGGCGTCAACGCCTACTGAAATGTAGGGAAGGGTTTCTCACACGTCTTTTTTACCGCTTGAGGTGACAAGGTTCTCCTGCTTGGGACTTTTGTGACGATGAGAACTTGTGATGCTTGGGACTTGGGACACTTGGGACACTCCTTTTTTGTTGGCTGAGATGAGAACTTGTGATGATGAGGACATTTGCGACTGCGGGACATTTGGGACACGTCTTTTTTGGTGGTTAAACGGTCAGGGAATGATGGAGAGAGAGACCTCGGCGTTGCTACGGGTTCAAACAAGGGGTGCCTTGCGGTGCTTTAGGAAGAGTATAGCATAGTTTTCGGGAGCAAGCAAGGGGTGAAAATGGTTCGACCAGGGTGTAGACAGGGTGCTCCTGCTTTGTGCAACTTGTGAGGAGCCCTGAAATGTAGGGTCCGATTTATCGTGGCCACTGCCGATTTATCGGCCCGTCCTCATATATCACTCGCAAGGATGCAAGCCCTGAAAAAAGGGCTAATAAATCATGCCATATACAACAAATACGCTGTGCGACGTTCATTTCTAGCAAAACAGGGATTCTTACAGCTACAAGACTGTCACAAGAAGGTGAAAATATGGTACATTGGGAACATCGATACTTGTTAGGAACGATGGTGTTTACGGTTGCGGGCGACGTGGTACGCGACTTTGACGAAGAATACGAAGCCTGGAGCTGGTTAGAGCGCGAGGGCTGGGGGCTTGTGGCTATTGAGCCGCCCGACCCGGTACGTCCTGGCGCGTGTAAGTACTACTTCAAACGTCAGCAACCACCACAATATCCAGCACGTGTAGCCACCACGACGGATGCTCATGCTGCCGCATCTTATGAGCGTAGAGAGAAACGATAAGTACATGTCACTACCAGGCTACTGGCGTTCGCCGCTCGATCCAGAACGTGTGATGCATGTCAACGTGACCCACTGGCACGAGGGCATGCCACAAGCGCGTGAAGATTCCTTGACGGTCGAGGAACCTCTGGAAGTTCGTATCGCGCACCGTAGCCTGGCTGTCATCATGCGCACCCCCGGCCACGACGCCGAATTAGCAATGGGCTTCCTTTTGACGGAAGGGGTTATAGCGCGGGCGACAGATATCCTCTCTATCGAAGATGAGACCGATGCCGATGGTCTGCCCCTCGCCAACGTGGTCAATGTCGTGTTGCGCAACACCGCGCAACAGGAGGCTATGCAGCCACAGGCGGTAGCCTTTGAGCGGCATTTCGCCGTTTCGGCAAGTTGTGGCCTGTGCGGCAAAAATAGTATCGCTGATCTGTTGATCTCTACTCCTCCACTGGAACCGAATGAGCTACGTATCGCTGCCGCGACACTCTACGAACTACCCGCTCAATTACGCTCACAGCAGACTGTCTTCACCCACACGGGCGGTCTACACGCGGCGGGCCTTTTCACTGCGGGTGGAGAGTTGTTGCTCTTGCGCGAGGACGTTGGACGGCACAACGCGGTGGATAAAATTATCGGCCATGGACTATTGCACGGTGGTTTCCCCTACCACCAGCACATCTTGATGGTCAGTGGCCGCACCTCATTCGAGATCATCCAGAAGGCCTTGCTGGCGCGTATCTCCTGCATTGGAGCTATCTCCGCTCCTTCCAGCCTGGCCGTCGAACTGGCCGACCGCTGCGGCATCACCCTCATCGGCTTCCTGCGAGAGCATTCCATGAATGTGTATACACATGCTGAGAGGATTGTGTGAGAGGGGCAATTGGCTATGCCTGAGCAACAGTGGCAGACTTTTTCACTCGATGCGAAACTGTCGGAAAACACCGTCCATGTGTGGCGAGCGGCTTTACATACCCCGGCCTCGGTTGTCCGGTACTACCAACGCTATCTTATTGAAGAGGAAATAACGCGTGCCGGACGGTTCCACTTTGAAAAAGATCGCAATCACTTCATTGTTGCACACAGCATCCTCAGAATTCTCATTGGTCGCTACCTGAATATAGAGCCTCGTCAGCTCCGTTTTTGTCTGAATGCCTACGGCAAACCTTCACTGGAGTCGTCCTTGCATGTGCCTCCTTTGAGCTTCAACATTTCCCACGCGCACGACCTGGCACTCTATGCTTTCACCTATGTCCGGCAAGTGGGTGTTGACGTTGAGTATATGCGTCTGGGTGGTGAGGATAGTAGGGATGATGATTATGAGCAATTGGCGCAACGCTACTTCTCTCCCTACGAACGCACGGTGTTACAGACGCTGCCGGTGGAGGAGAAGCAGCGAGCCTTTTTCCAGTGCTGGACGCGCAAAGAAGCGTATATCAAGGCCAAAGGGACAGGGCTTTCACTGCCCCTTGATCTGTTTGATGTTTCTCTGAGACCAAACGAACCGGCGGCACTCCTGCAAAGCCGGGAAAGTCCTCAAGAAGCAGCGCGTTGGTCGCTGCGGGAACTTGCCCCTGGCACCGGTTACGTTGGTGCGCTTGCCGTCGAAGGCAAGAAGGACTGGCAACTGCATTGCTGGCAATGGGAGGCGTAGGGCTGTGTGGCTGCGTACTATACATGGCATGTGACTGAAGAAAGCAGTAGGCGATATTCCATGAAGAGAAAAGGAAATAGAGTGTCACGTCTACGTATAATCACAGAGTTGATGATGATGTTCGCTCTGGTTATCCCTGTCGCTGCCTGTAGTTCTTCCCAATCTAGCCCTGTTGTGACAGCTCCCAATGGACTTGTGACACGTTCTGGTACACAATTGCTGCTGGATGGTCAGCCTTTCCGTTTCGCTGGAGCCAATATGCACTGGTTGGGGTTAGATGACTCGACCAATTATCCCTCACAGTTCAGAATAAATGATGGGCTTGATGCCGCGAAAGAAATGGGGGCAAACGTGATACGCTCCCATGATTTGGGTATCTCGATGGGCTGCCACAACTGTATTGAACCGTCGCTGGGCGTCTTTAATCAGACCGCTTTGGCCCATGATGATTATGTGATCAAAGCCGCCAGGGATCGCGGCATACGGTTCATCATCCCTTTAACGGACAATTGGCACTATCCGGCAGGTGGGAAACATGATTTCACCGATTGGCGGGGCATTGCTGATGAGAACCAATTCTACTATAATTCTCTCGTGATCAGCGACTTTGAAACCTATATCAAAACGCTGCTCGATCATGTGAATATTTACACGGGTGTTGCATACAAAGACGATCCTACGATCATGGCGTGGGAGACGGGAAATGAGTTACAACCGCCGACGAGTTGGACACAAACGATCTCAACCTATATCAAGAGCATTGATCATAATCATTTGGTGGTTGATGGCAAGGCTGGAATAGACCCACAGGCAGCAAGTTTGCCCAATGTTGATATGGTGTCTGACCACTATTATCCCAAGAGTGTTGCGGATCTAAAGAGTGATGCTGCTCTGGCAAAAAAAGACGGGAAAGTTTTTTATGCCGGAGAGTATGACTGGAATGATGCCAATGGGGGAGACTCTCTTAGCAGCTTCCTTTCTGCAATCGAGTCCGATACTGAAATAGCCGGAGATAGCTACTGGGAATTATGGTCTCATAACGACCAATACGGCTACATGAGCAACGATATAGAGTATACCTTGCACTATCCAGGTGATACCCCTGCTATGAGAAAGAGTGTAGAACAACTCCGCGCCCACGCATACGAGATGAGGCAGATGCCAGCTCCCGCAGTGGGCGTGCCGGGAGTCCCCTTGATAACTATGGTGATAAGAAAAGGTACGAATAATGCGCTGCTATGGGGAGGAACGGCACTGGCAGCCAGCTATACCATCGAACGCTCTACGGTTGGCTCTAATGGACCCTGGGAGATCATTTGCAATAAGTGTGTCACGGATTTAAGCCCTCCGTGGGTTGATGAGACGACGCCCACAGGAGCAGTATGGTATAGAATAACAGCCTATAATGTGTCAGGGGTAGCAGGCAAGCCTTCAATAGTATATCGAGCAAGTGGAACCTGACAGGCCGCTACGGCGCGTTCTTGCGCAGATGTTTCCGCATGAACGTTATTGGCATCCACAATAGGTGGGAGAAAAAGCCCCACACACCAGATGTTTTTGCCGCTATGGTCAACCAATGTTGATCCACATCCACATCGAGGCGTCGAAGGAGATACGGATTGGTGTATGGAGTATTGAAACCATACATGGTAGTGACTGCCCAGGCGTATCCTGCTTCCTGCGTCGCTTGAAGTCCATATGCTCCAATATGTTCGGGCCGCCCCACCGGATAGGCAAAGGTACGCACAGGATGGCCTAATTGCTGCTCAAGTATCACATGGCACTCCTTTACCTCGCGTTGAGCTTCAGCAGGATCAGCCAGATAGGCTAGAATGGGGTGATGCATCGTGTGAGCACCGAACGAGACCCAGCCGCTGGCTTGCATCTCCTGTGCTTCTTGCCAGGTGATAGGTAAGGCGGCCTTTTCTTCGGCTGAAGCCTCTAGCGGTACTTGCAATATCTCATGCATAGAGGCCAGGAACTGTTCGCGTTCCGAAACCGATGTAGCATGACGCACGTGAGCATCGATGGTGTGCGCCAGAGCCTCACGCTGCTCTGCTTTATGCAGGTGGTAGGTGTATCCTTCAATCGTTGCCGTATCCACCTGTGTTTGAGATGCAAGATAGCTCCCTTCCTCCCACCAGAAACGATGCCCGTTGTCGATGTAGCCGGGTATCAGAAAGATGGTTATAGGAAGGTGCAACTCTTGTGCGAGTGTGAAGCCATACGTGTAGTTATCATAGTAGCCGTCGTCGAAGGTCAACACGAGCGGTACACGTCGGTCTCTCTTCTGCTGTTTTCTTTTATAAGGCGTGTAGAGTTCTTCCAATGCTGCCTCAAGATGAAGGATACGGTAGTGACGACGGAGATAGAGGAGATGCCGACGCAGGTCTCCTCCATCCGCACGATGGTAATTGAGTATAACTAACCCACTGTCCGATAGCTGTTTCCACCATCGGACGAGCTGTACTAATCCGCTATAGTAAAAGCAGGCTGCGACAAAGGTCTCTAGCCGTTTGAACAAGAATGACACTCCTTCCCAGTTCAAGCGCAATGCATTGCGCCCCTACTGCTTTGACCCACTTCATGCGAATGCCGCCTACGGCGGCGGGAAAGAGAGAACTGGGGCTGTGCCCCAGGCCCCAGTCAAGGGGCTGCCGCCCCTTGCATCCCTGCTTCTCACATAAAGTGGGTCAGAGCACTACATATCATCCAGAAGGATGAAGGGTCAAATGAACGTTTCGATACACGGTCTGTGGTTGATCTAAGCGGTAAAGCTGTGCGTCGATATACAGGCTATGAGTACCGTCTGGCGGTATTGGAACCACCTGATTCCATGTTTGCTCTGGCTTCAGGACGACTGATGGCCATATACGCAGCGTTTGCCCGTTCATTGTCATCGTGACGCGGTACGTTACAGTAGTTGCCTCAAAGCTGCGTATTCCAAGATTAACTGCACTGCTTGTGCCAGTCTGAGCAGCCGGGAGCATCCAAAGTTGTGTAAAGCCTGGGTGTGGCTGCTGTTCGACACCGATAACAGCATACAGTACTGAGAGGCTTGCCATCATAATAGCCAGCCCTACGAGATAGGTAGAGGTGCTTAAACCCAGCCTCAGTGGGCGTCTTCCTTGTACCAGCACTTCTCTTACCTGCACTCTGCGCCGAAAAAATGCGGCAAGGAGCGCAAATATTGTTGTTAACAACCCTAGAAACACTGCCCACAATAATGCTTGCAATCCGCCTGGCAACACATTCAGCATGAGGCCACTCAATATAGCAAGTGTCAGGCTGAGACCTAGACTAAGCACCAGACGATACGTACCATTGAGCAATTTTTGGTGGAACAAGACCTCGATGAGTGTATAGCCCGGCAATACAAATAGCAGAGGCAGTGCCAGGATAGTGCCTATCAAGGTAGGGCGATTGGGCAGTAGTGCCCATATGACATTCAACACTGCAATGAATTCAATTACAATCAGATCAAGGTTGTTGCGGCGCATGAATAAGCCCTCCCGCGTCATAAATTACTATGCTACCGCTATCGAACTCGCGATTGATCTGGGGTACCGTGTTGAATTTTGTCAGAGATTTCACACTGATCGGAGTGGTGTACTTGAAAGCACCAGGCTCTCCCTCATTAAAATAGTAGCCTACAAAAGGGAGTGCTGTGCTTAGACGTAAATCAACGACAATATAACGCACCTGGGCTTGTTGTAGCACTGCTATGTCGTAAGAGCTAAAGCTTGATGAGAGGAAAATCGCTTCATCATCTATCTGGTCTTCCGTGGGGGTCACAAGACGTTGATTTCCATACGCGCTCATCAACAATTGATTAATGCGATCAGTCGTCATGCGGTTATTTGGTCCAAGATACGAATACACCCACAGAGCTGATTGTATACCCTGCGGTTCAATGGAACGCTCATCGGCTGCTACCAGGTAAGGCCCCGGCAGAATCGATGATATCGTGCCGTTCCCCAAAATAAGGCCACCCAGAAATACAACTGAAATTGCACACGTAAGCAATGAAGTATGTTTCCAATTGAGCCGATGCGTCGGCCAGAATTGTGCAATGAAGATAGCTAACACACAGGCAATGGAGAGAAAAAGAAATGCTGATGCGCGATCTGAAATCTCTGAGCCAGCATTTGTCAACCTGAGAGCCTGGCTTACCGGATAGCCGAGTGAAACAATACCCAGCATCCATACAAGTGCATTGGAACGATACCGTTGCCAGAGGCAGAGCAGACCAAAGGGAAGAGAGAATACAAGCAGAGCGACAGAAGAGATCGTCAAGAACCGCTCCCATAGGGGAGTCGGCTGACCGGAATATGTGACGAAAAGCTGCCGTCCACCGCCAGTACCATTCAGCAGTCGTCCCAGTTGATGGAGGGCGAGTTCAAAAGCTGAGGAAAGGTAATTCACAACGGGATTTCCGGGAAGACTTAACCAGACGAAAGATAGGATAACCCCAAAGAGAGCAGTCCATAATAAGGGCGATTGTCGTAGTCGTGCTTTCGATGGGTATTGCCGTGTAGGACGTTGTAACGCATAGAGTATTGCCCATAATAGCAGAAAACCATCGAAGATATAGTCCGTTATATGATGTGTAACAGCAACTGCTCCCAATATCATACATGCCATAAGCGTTACCCTGAGGTGCTCACTTTTCATTGTTTCGTGATGTGCAATGATGCACAATACGAGGGTAGCAAGGGGGAGCGCAAGTGATTCGTAAGAATATTGCGCATCAAAAAAGAGAAAATGGGGATTCGCCATGTAAAGGATCATGGCAATTCCCGCTATACGTGCCGATTTCGTTATCAGCTCATAGAGCAAGAAAAGTGCTAAAACCATCACTAAGCGTGCTACGCCTATCACAATCGTACCAGAAACGAAGCTGCTCAATCCACTCAGTTTTGTAAGCCCGTTCGTCACAATTTCAAGCCCGGGGAAAAAAGGACTGACAGGAAGCAAGGCATTATTGTTGAAAAGATGTCCATTGCTGACAATATCATTTACAGTACGCCAGTGCAAGAATTCGTCAAAATAGGAAAAGTAGAGCGGACTATACAGTACGTTCACGAGATAGAAAGAGATACCTGTCACACATAGCAAGCTGACGCGCTCAAGTCGTGATGCTGTCGGCGAAATGAGTCGTATCAAGGTTGGCACAAAAATCAAGAGTAGACCAAGCAAGAAAAAAAAAGCGGCTGTGCTGGCTCCGTTGCCACCATCGCGTGCGCCAGTATAAGCATAAGCTACTGAGAACACTCCTAGTGAATTTATCAGTGCTACTAACGGCAGCCATCCCCAATCGGTCCTGGCCTCTGTTTTCTGATATACGTAGTTGGTGCGTACCACTTCTGGTAGAGGATCGCTTGCACGTACTAATAGAGCGGCAACAATATGCTGTAGCGGCCTGGGCAATTTGTTCAGCACTTTGCGATAAAAGGCGATGCGCGAGCTGGCAGGGACATCTGTAGACCGCCGCTGTATAGATGCATCATTAAGTTGATGTCCACAATGCCCGCAGAAGTTAGCATAACCAGGCATCTTTTCCTTGCACGAAAGGCAAGGGTGCATAGTATCTCTGATACCAGGTGCATCATTGAATTGGTGTCCACAATGCCCACAGAAGTTAGCATAATCAGGCATCTTTTTCTTACACGATGGGCAATGTTGCATAGTATCCCTCATAAGAAATTGTAACATGTCCCTCGCTTTCATGCAAAAGAAAATAACATCTTTTCTTTAGGCATGGTTCAAAACCATGTGACACTTTTGAACAGTCAGGCAGCGAGAGCAGAATAGCCCAAAGCCGCCAGCCAATGGTGAGTGGACGGGGAAGCTTCCGTCCGTTGTAAAGGAGAAAGCCCCT
>JBPCJY010000018.1:0-75816 GCA_051004815.1 Ktedonobacteraceae bacterium | reverse complement strand
CCTTAGACGCCTACAAAACCGCGACTGGCACGGTCATTGTGCGTGATGCATCAGACCCACATCCTCTGATGGGCCGTATCGCCTTGTATGCGCGGGTATCTTCTATCGGTCAAAAGGAAGACTTAGAACGGCAACTTGTGCGTCTCAAAGATTACGCTGCCGCCAAAGGCTATCAGGTGGCAAAAGAAGTGACTGAGATTGCATCAGGACTCAATGACAAGCGTCCCAAGCTCGCAAAGCTATTAGCTGATACGAGCATCGGAACAATCATTGTTGAGAACCGTGATCGACTTACCCGCTTTGGAAGTCACTCTATTGAGACCTTGTTAGCGGCACAAGGACGCCGTATCGAGATGATTTTTCAGAGTGATACCGGTGATGAACTGGTAGACGATTTTGTGAGTGTCATCACCAGCATGGCCGCTCGTATCTATGGGCGACGACAAAGCAAGCACCGTGCTGAGAAGATCAAGCAGTGTGTTGAACAGGCGATGAAGGAAGAAGAGTAGATGAAAGAGACAGATGATCTATTGACTGATCTATTGACGATGCTTCCTTATTTAGAACAAGGCAAAACGCTCTTTTGTCCTGTATCACATGCTTACCTCAAACCATTAGGCAATGGTGAAGTTGAGCGTACGCCATACCTGATGGAAAGCGAGTGGGCAAAACCGCGCACGATTCGTATCGATGAACTGAGAGAGACAGGCATTCGCGTTTATGCTGAAGCCAAAAATCAGCATGTCGAATATCTCAAGTTACAGGATGAACTCAAGGGCTATGATGTTGTATTGCCATTTGGAAAGCATAAAGGGAAGCGTTTTAGTGAGGTGCCAAAAGACTATGTCGAGTGGGTAGCTAACCAGAAGTGGAAAGATAGCAAATTCCCTGATATGGCTAGCAACTATCTTCAAATGCAGGAAATTCTTGATAGCGGCTACTTTGACGGTGATAGTGATAGCGATTTTAGCTATGACTGGGAAGTAGAGGATGAATGAAATAAAGGTAGTACGTGGCTACAAAACCGAGTTAGACCTGAACAATGAGCAGCGCACAGCGTGTCTCAAACATGCTGGCTGCGCTCGTTTTGCCTATAACTTTGGGCTGGCTCGATGCCAGGAAGTCTATCGTACTACTAGCAAACGGCCTACTGCTATCGACTTGCACAAGCAACTGAACGCCTTAAAGCACACTGAGTATCCTTGGATGTACGAGGTATCGAAGTGCGCGATGCAAGAGGCGTTGCGTGATCTGGAAAAAGCATACAAAAATTTCTACCGCAAGCTGAAGCTGAAAGCCCAGGGCAAGTTCAGAGGCAAGCTCGGTTTCCCCAGGTTCAAGAAAAAGAGCAAAGCGATAGGCTCGTTTCGCTTGACGGGTTCTATCAAAGTCTTCTCTGATGCTGTGCAATTGCCACGCCTGGGACGCTTACGCTTGCATGAGCATGGCTACATTCCCACTGATGCCAAGATACTCAGTGCCACGGTCAGCGAACAGGCCGGACGCTGGTATGTGAGCATACAAGTGGAAGAGGAACAAGAGAAGCCCATCCCTACGGCCACTTCTGCTATCGGTGTAGACCTGGGTATCAAGACGCTGGCGACTTGCTCTGATGGCACCATCTTTGAGAACCCACGCGCTTTGAAACATGCACAAAAGAAGCTTAAATGCTTAGAGAAGCAAAAGTCTCGACGCAAGAACCGCGCCAAGACGCGCTTGCACATCGCTAAAACCCATGCTCGCATTGCCCATATCCGCAAAGATACAGCGCATAAACTGACAACCTACCTGGTCAAAAACCACGCCCTGGTAGCGATTGAGGATTTGCACGTAGCGGGTATGCTCAAAAACCATTGCCTCGCGCAAGCGGTGAGTGATAGCAACTTTGGCGAGATACGACGGCAATTGGAGTATAAGTCTGCATGGCATGGAACACGCCTTGTCACGATAGATCGCTTCTATCCGTCAAGTAAAACCTGCTCGGAATGTGGGTATGTAAAACCTGTCTTGAAACTCAGTGAACGTACCTTCATCTGTGATGCATGCGGCATGGTGCTTGATAGAGATGTGAATGCAGCAATCAATATAAGAAATGTGGCGGTGAGTTCCATCGACACACAAAACGCCTGTGGAGAGAGTAGCTCTGGCTTGCAGTTTCCTGTAAGTGAAACTATTCCCGTTGAAGCAGGAACTAAAGGCGATGTTTGGGCTGTGTCCCAAATGTCCATGTTTTAGAGAACGGTATGTCTTTTGCTGCTTGGAGTGATGGTTCCTCTGGCATCATTCGCGAAATCACCCGCGTCAGCGTCAACCTCTACAAGTCCTAATGGCGGTGGTAAGGGTCATGCTATCGCAGTCGTTCCGTTTGAATACGATCCTGGTCACACAGAAACGGTAGAGGCCACCAGGGCAAGGTGATAATACAAGTGGGAAGAACGAGGCATTGCTTTTGACGAAGCTCACGAAGACCACAACGAATTCGGCTTCCGGTGCGAATATTACCAACGTCAAAGGGATAGTGCTCACCGAAATCGGATGGGATGTGCGGGATAATGGTCATTGCGGAGCCGGTGCGCCACGATTTAACGTGACCACCAGTGATAATGTGACCCACTTTATTGGATGCGCCTCACCCACCCCAATTAGTAGTACACCTGTTGGGCCAGATGCTAATGGATTCACATGGCACAAAAATCGTTATGATCCAGCAACGGCTTTTCCAGCAATTACGCCCGGAGAAACGGTCAAAAGTATTCAGATTGTCTTTGACGAAGGTGTTGATACTGGGCCAGATTTTAAGGCTGTCGGCTAGGCGAGCAAGCAGGATATAGCTCTCCAGACCTACGCTCTTTTGAGACTCCTCACTGCCGTTGGCAGTTCGCGAATATATTTGAGTTGGGGACGGCTTTGCAGCCACAGGCTACAAAGCTGTCCCCAACTCAAAACAAGAATGTCCTCACGACGCCCGAAAACTCACGCCCCACCCGCCTCTTGGATATTCCCACTCGATGGCCTTGCGTTCGCAAGCTACGTAACAGGTGCCACATTCCAGGCAGTGTTCATAGGAAAAATGCATCTCGTTGCCCAGGATTTCAAAAAGGCCAGCCGGACAGACGAACACACAGGGCGTCGTATCGCACCCCTGGCAGGTTTCGGTATTGACGCGAATATGCGCGGTCTTATCAACTTTGAAGCGTACGAGCTCCAGACGCTCCTCAATTGGTTGCATGATTGTCGGCTCCTTGACTTGCCTATCACATCGGCTAAAAGAATAATGCTCGTGCTGCTTGCCAGCCATCGCTAAGCAATGTGTGCAGCGGTACTTTTCCACGCAGCGTATCATACATGACCCGCCCAATCTTGTGACGCGGCTGACCATTGGAACGGAAGATATTTTCTGCTGCCGCACAAAACAGTTCGGGATAGAGATTTTGCAAGCGTTCGTTATTGACAAAGTTGGGGGCATGGCGGAACTTTTTCAAGTCTTGCAAAACAAAACTATCTTCCAGTCGCTTGCGATAGCGCGACAGGCTCAACGCCGAGAAATCCTGCTCGGCATGGGCCAGCTTAATCGCCTCGGCGGCTGCCAATCCCGACGCAATCGCGAAATTCATGCCCTCTAAGAACAGCCCTGCCGCGAAGACAAAACCTGCCGCGTCGCCCACTACCAATAGTCCACCTTTTGAGAGCTGTGGCAACATCGCCCAACCACCTTCGGGTATCATATGTGCCGAATATTCCAGCGTCACGCTATCACGTACCAGTGGGGCAAGTGCTGGATGGTGTTTGAACTGATCCAGCAGTTCGTAGGGCTTCACCCGCTTTGCGGAGAGCGAGGCAATTTGCGTCACCACCCCGATGGAAAGCGTCTCGCGATTGGTATAGAGGAATCCACCGCCTTTGACCTCGCCCGTGGCGAAACCAACATATTCGTTGGTCATGCCCTCGTCGCCGTGCAAATTGAAGCGTTCCTCGATGGTATGGGCGTCGAGGCGCAACACCTCTTTCACGCCGAGCGTCATTTCATCGGCGCGAAATTCGTGCTGCAAACCGGCTTTCTTGGCAAGAAAAGAGTTCGCTCCATCGGCAGCGATTACTACTGGAGCGTATAGCTCTCCGTTCTCGCGACGACACATTACGCCACAGATCTTCCCTTGCTCATACATAAAATCATCCACCACCGTAGAAGTAATCAGCAATGCACCTGCTTCCTCAGCTTTGCCAGCGAGCCAGCGATCAAATTTGGGGCGTAATACGGTGAAGCCATTGTAGGGTGGTTGTGCGAAGTGGTTGGTGCGAAAATCCATGGCGATGGACGATTCCGCCGCCAGGAAGGTCACGGCACGGCGCGTCAAATAGCGTTCAACGGGAGCCTCTTCCCAATAGTTGGGCAACAAGTCGGCCAACAAATTCGGTGCATACAGCGCGGCCCCTGAGACATTTTTCGCCCCCGCATATTCGCCGCGCTCGATCAATGCTACCTGTAATCCTGCGCGTGCCAGTGCCAACGCGGCACTGCTCCCCGCTGGCCCTGCCCCAACGATTATCGCGTCAAATTTTTGCTCTGCCATAATGCCTTTTTCCTGCTGGAGAACACAGCTTTTTGTGTTATTATTGTACTAGCATCGTGGAGGAAAGGAAAGACGACATGTCTACTTATGAAGAGCGAATAGCCGCCCTGGAACAAACCTCTGTTTCACGTATTGATTTTCTCAATGCGGTGAACAGGGTGATGTTACAGTAAGCACAAAACACAACTGAGACATACCATGAAATAACCATACTATTGGGCGTTGCTGGGTCGCAAGAGCGGGATATCAAAATCATTAAAGAGGATGTGAGCACGCTCAAGGGAGATGTAAGCATTCTCAAAGGGCTAATGCCTCATCATAACGCTTGAGCTCACGGAGTGTTTTTCCTTTATGGAACCATGCCCAGACATATTTGGGGTTCAGTTGAATAGCATACTCGTATGTTTCAAGTGCTTTCTCGAATCGTCCTGAATTGCCAAGTGCAATGCGCTCCCTGTACCACTGTTCCGCGATCTTTCTCGGATACCAGGGCTTCTCACAAGTTGCACAAAGCAGGAGCACCCAGTCTACACCTTGGTCGAACCATTTTCACCCCTTGCTTGCTCCTCATAAATATGCTATACTCTTTCTAAGGCACCGCAAGGCACCACTTGTTTGAACCCGTAGCACCGCCGAGGCCTCTCTCTCCATCATTCCCTGACCGTTCCACCACCAAAAAAGACGTGTCGCAAATGTCCCGAAGTCGCAAATGTCCCGAAGTCGCAAATGTCCCGAAGTCGCAAATGTCCCGAAGTCGCAAATGTCCCGAAGTCGCAAATGTCCCGAAGTCGCAAATGTCCTAAGGCAAGGTTCAATGGTGAAGAAACGTCCTTGACCGTTTGAACAGCCACACCGTGTCACCCTGAGCGCAGCGAAGGGTCTGTCGCGCCCGGCACAGAGATGCTTCCCCTTCGCTGCGCTCAGGGCTTCGGCTACTGCGCTCAGCATGACAGGGCTGTCCCTTTCTGTTGGCGAGGAACTGTCAAGTTCATTTGAACCTTGCCTAAGCATCACAAGTTCTCATCTCAGCCATCAAAAAAGATGTGTCGCAAATGTCCCGAAGTCCCAAGTGTCCCCAAGTCGCAAATGTCCCAAGCATCACAAGTTCTCATTTTTTGTAACGAACGAGTGACATGTAGAAAGCGATTTATGGGCGTGAATCGGAGGTGGATACGGCCCGATCAATCGGCCCCTACAGCGTGTTCACATGCTAGTTACCATGTGGCGGCCTATCCACCCAGGCAACTCCTCCAATAATTGTCGCATTACTGTTGTTGTGCCTTGGACAAAGATGTGGAGGTTGCCGTCGTAGGCTTCGCCGCCGTTACCGCCGACCAGATCGGTGACGCCGCGTAAGATGAGGCAACGCGTGTTGTTGCGAGCTGCGACAAAGGCTATTGCGCCCGATTCCCAATCGCCTGCGACGGCTCCATAGGTTGTTATGAGTTGGGGGATTTCTTCCACGACGAGGTCGCGGTCTCCTGATACAAGCAGGGTGCGTAAGACTTTACGCGGGTAATCTTCACCCAGCCAGGAGAGATCAAGGCTGGTTGAGTAGCGTGCAATTGCCTCGGCGGCTCCCGTCATTTGTTCGATGATGTCGTATACGATGGTGCGTTCCGCGAGCACAATCGTACCCTTCTCAATCTCTCCCGCGAAGCCGCCGCAGGTACCGAGGTTGATGAGGAGTTCGGGTACACAGTGGTCAATGACGTATTGTGTCGAGGCGGCAGCAGCAATTTTGCCCCAGCCGCCATGGAAGAAGAGTACCGCTACGCGCTGCTCACCAACTGCCACATCAACCATGAACCACTCTCCGAGCGGCGATGGTTGTGCCTCGCTCTCGGCATAGATATTGCACACAACACGCCATTCGGTGTTGGCTGAAACAAGCACGACAATGCTGGTTGTAGGCGGCGGCATCACTGTTCAATCCTTTCTGTTTATGAATGTGTCATCACGATCTTGCCCAGGTGTTCGCCTGAAGCCAGTAAGCGATGTGCCTGTGCGGCCTGCTCAACTGGCAATGTGCGGTAGATGATGGGATGAATGGCTTTTTCCGCCATCAGTTGTAGAATGCGCTGCTCGTTGGCGGTACTGGTGCGCAGGACACCTCCGCCGATGATCTGCACACGCTTGAGGCGGCATTGCTGAGTATCAATGGTCGCCTTTTGACCGCCCAGATTGCCGATCAGTACGATACGCCCATCATTTACACAGGCCTCTATGCTTGATTGTAAGGTTGTACTGACGAGTTCGATCACCAGATTCACACCATGGGTGTTCTGGACCACCTGTCCAACGTTATCTTCGCGGTGGTTGATGACCATATCGGCACCCAGACGACGCAACTCTTCGGCTTTCGCGTTGTTACCTGCCGTTGTCACTACCCAGGCACCCGCGTGCTTGGCCAACTGTATTGCCATTGTGCCTACACCGCTTGAACCAGCCCAGATCAAGACACGCTCGCCAGCTTTTAAGTGACCGAGATCAAATAAACTGGCATAAGCGGTTGAAGAGGTTAGTCCTGCCGCGACAGCCTCTTCAAACGTCACGCCAGCGGGAATACGGAGAAGCTGATCTGCCGGTATAGCTATCTTGCTGGCGTAGCCACCGCCACCTTTCGCATTGCTGGCACGGGTAGTCATGACACGTTCCCCCGCGTGAAAGCCATTAGCGTCGCTCACTACGACGCCTGCCGCCTCTAAACCAGGGGTATAGGGCAACTTTTCAACGGGTCGGCTGCCGTCACGCTGGAAAAGATCGAGCCGATTGACCGTGGTTGCTTTTACCTGTACCTCGATATCCATGGCATCCGGCGTTGGGTCAGGAACATCCCGCACTTGTAACACGTCGGGATCACCATAATTTGCGAATTGTACTGCTTTCATCAATGTCACCTTCTAGCGTTATTTTCTGTATGGATCGCTGTATTTCTCCCGTTCCATTGTATGCATTTTCATGGGCAATTGCAAAACTCGACGATCAAAAACCTCAAGTGTGAAATATACGCTGAAATTAAGCATACACTCAGCGTTTATACTTAAATTCAGCCCTGTTTCAGCGAAAGAGGATAAACTGCTGTATAGAGCGTAACAAAATGGCTTGTGGTGACGTAGTAATTAGTACAACTTTATCACTACATATTTTAGGGAATGTGGCCCTTGTACTTTGGCGTGAACGTGATACACTATCAGTGTTTACAATGTAATAAGTAGTAAGGCCTCAAACCGAATTGGGGAGAAATGCATGCAGTCAGTACAAGACCTAGCTACTGCGGTCCAACGCGTCGTTGGTAATGTCGAAAAAGTTATCGTTGGCAAAGGTGAAGCGGTAGCTTTCAGCCTGATCGCCGTTATCTGTCACGGACATGTTTTGATTGAAGATGTGCCTGGTGTAGGCAAAACAGTGCTTACCAAGGCTATCGCACGCTCTATTGGTTGTACATTTAAGCGTATCCAATTTACCCCTGACCTTCTGCCCAGTGATGTAACGGGGACATCCATCTATAATCAGAAAACGAGCAATTTTGAGTTCCGGGCTGGCCCCATTATGGCCCAGATCGTGCTCGCTGACGAAATTAACCGTGCCACGCCAAAAACACAATCTGCTTTGCTCGAGGCGATGGAAGAGACGCAAATCACCGTCGATGGTGTGTCCTATCGTTTACCGGAGCCATTTATGGTCATGGCAACACAGAACCCCATTGAATATGAAGGCACTTTCCCCCTGCCAGAGGCGCAGCTTGACCGCTTTATGATGAATATCAGCATCGGTTATCCCAAAGCAAGCGATGAGATGAATATCCTGGATAGCCACCAGCATCACCATCCCCTTGACGACCTGGCCCAGATTATGACGGCTGAAGAGTTGGTCATCATCCAGCAGCAGGTACGCAATATCCATGTTAACCCTTTGATACATGAATATATTGTGGCTATCGCCAATGCGACGCGCAACCATCCTAATATCTACCTGGGAGCAAGTCCGCGTGGCTCGTTAGCACTGTTCCGCGCCGCGCAAGCGTTGGCCGCGATGCGTGGTCATGACCATGTAATACCTGATGATGTGAAATTGCTGGCAAGACCAACATTAGCGCACCGTATCATTGTGACGCCGGCAGCTCGTGTGCGCTCTATCACATCGACGGCCATTCTGGATGAAATACTGCAAAGTGTACCTGTGCCTGGGGCATGGGTTGCCGGTGGAAAGGGGCGCTAGTCTATGCGACCCTGGCAAGCAGTCTTACTGATTATGCTTCTGCTCTTCTTTTCTATCAGCAGTGGCTGGTCCATTCTTTATAAGCTAACCTATGTACTGCTCACGTTGTTCGTTCTGTCCTGGCTGTGGGCACGCTACAGTTTGCGCAAATTGACCTTTCACCGCAACACGACCAGTGGGCGCGTACAGGTAGGCGAGACATTTGAAGAGCGTTTGATGTTGGATAATACCAGTGTCCTGCCCAAAATCTGGGTGCAAGTCGCCGACGGTTCAACTTTGCCCGGTCATCGTGCTGGTTATGTTGCCAGCATGGGTGGACGCAAGCGAGCGATGTGGAAAGCGCGTACCGTCTGTAAAAAGCGCGGTCACTTTCAATTGGGGCCGGTCACTGCTACCAGTGGCGATCCCTTTGGCCTGTTCCGTCGTCGTATATCCTTGACTCCCGCCCATGAAATGCTCGTGCTGCCACAAGTTTTGCCCATTACTGAATTTGCCTTGTTCACCGGTGGACTGCCAGGGAGAGGGCGTAGTTCGCGCCGCGCCCTGCAAACGACGACTAACGCGACCACCATTCGCGATTATCTCGCGGGGGATGCTCTCAGTCGAATACACTGGCGTTCTAGTGCGCATTATAATAAGTTAATGGTGAAGGAATTTGACCTTGACCCGGCAGTGGATGCCTGGATATTTCTCGATTTGAACGAGAAGGTGCAGGCAGGCGAAGATGAACACTCCACGGAAGAGTATGGCGTTACCCTCGCCGCGACCATCGCCACATACATGCTCCGTCAAGACTTGTCCGTGGGCATGATTGTGAATGCAAAGCAGCGGGAAATCCTGTCACTTGACCGTGGAGATCGACAAGTTGAGCGCGTCCTTGAGTTGCTGGCAGTAGTAACCGCTGGCCCCGGCCCTGATTTGAAAGAAGCCCTGGCCCTGGATGCCCTCCATTTTGGTAGAAACTCGCTCGCGGTAGTGATTACACCATCTAACTCGCGCGATTGGCATGAAGGGGTGCGTCATTTACAACGACGTGGGGTACAGGTGGCCGTGGTGGGGCTGAACGCTGCTTCTTTTGATAATAGTCCTACTGATGAAGATACGTTGGCTCTGTTAGAAGGTGCCGGTATTCCAATAGCGCGTGTGAAGCGTGGCGACTCCCTGGTGCAAGCACTGGAGAGTAGCAGCGAAGCACGTTTTGCTCGACGGAGGTAATGGCGATGCAAGAAACAGCACGCGGGACCGCAATTGAACAATTAGCTAAAATTATCTCCGATCCTCGTTCAGGTAATGATGGCTCAGGTAATAATAAGAACGCGCAGTCGCGCAAGCCGTTTCTACGGATACATCTCGGCTTAGAAGAGGGCTGGTTTTCGCTCTTCCTGCTCGCTGCTGTGGTATATAGTACCATTTGGAGTGTGCAGGCGGTGAACTGGGTTGATCATCTCAATATTCTAACGTTGACGACGCTGGTAGGGTTAATCATTGGCGTGATTGCCGCGAAGCAGCGGCGTTTCCCACGTATTGCGTCTCATTGTGTCGCGGTGCTCTTTGGCTTGTTGCTGGCATTCTGGCAAACGGCAGGTGCTTATGATGGTGGCCATGTCGTGGTGCTTGCTAATGGGATGCATCAATGGTTTGCGTCAGTGGCGGCGGGCGGTACCGGAGAAGACGATTCTATTTTCCTCTTCTTTATTACCGCGCTGGGTTTTGTGCTGGCCTATACGAGTGCCTGGCTGCTTTATCGGACACGCAGCCCATGGCTGATGATTGTCGCCAACGCGGTCGTATTGCTGATCAATTTGAGCAATATCGATCCAGGTTACATTGTGTATCTGGTCGTTTTCCTCATTTCATCCTTACTTTTGCTGCTGCGCTTCAACTTGTACGAGTCGATCAAGCGTTGGCGCAAGCAAGGTCTACGTTTTGCCGATGACCTGGGGTGGGATGTCATGCAAGCGGGTTCGCTCATTTCTATCGCTATCTTGATCTTCTCCTGGTTTTTACCGTGGGGATATACCAATGACGCTGTTTCCCAGATTTGGAACGCGGATGCGAACCCCTGGACGCAATTGCAGGATACCTGGAACCGGGTGATCTCGCTGAGCGGCGGCGCAAACCCCGCCAATCATGGTAATTTTAGAGATACGCTTGTCCTGGGCGGGAACCCGAATCTGAATAACGATATCGTCTTTACGCTCAAAAGCGATGATCCAAGCCAATATCTTGAGTCATTGAGCTATAACACGTACGATGGGCGCGGCTGGTCCAATAGTCCCACGGCTGATGTGCCCATAAATGCCAATACGCTTATACCGAGCGAATCGTCGGTAGTCCATTCCATTCAACAGCAAATCAATGTGGTGAATCCACCGGGCGAACAATATCCGTATCTGCTAGGAGCATCGCAGGTGGGTATGGTGAATCAGCCCGCGATTGCCCTGGGGAGCAAAGCTGATAACTCTATCGTGGCCGTACTGGCAAAAAATGGCAAGATGGTGGCGGGCGAGCACTATAATGTGACCTCTTTTGTCTCGTCGGCGGATATGGGGGCCTTGCGCAGTGTGCCAATGCCCGCCAACTCGCCACGCTTCGCGCAGAGTTATGACGGAGAGTATCCTTTATCGTACTATGATCCCGCCGTCCTGAGTAGCTACTTACAGTTGCCCAAGGGACTTGACCCGAATATTAGAGCTTTGGCCGAGCGGATCACTGCTGATGCGCCAACGATGTATGATAAGGTGGTGGCATTAGAATCCTATCTGCGCAACAACTTTACCTATAGCGTGGATATACACTTGCCGCCAAACGAAGAGGCCGTCTCCTGGTTCCTTTTCCGTAGTGCGCATAAAGGCTTTTGTAATTACTTCGCCACTACCATGTCCGTCATGGCCCGCGAACTGGGCATTCCGGCCCGTGTCATGGCTGGTTACACCAATGGTCAGTTAGATGCGAAGCATCACGATCAGGTCATTTATGGTACCAATGCACATAGTTGGACGCAGATTTACTTTGCTGGCTATGGGTGGGTCAATTTTGAGCCGTCGGCTGGTTTCGCTACTTTCAATCGTCCCGCACCCGGTCAATACACATCCAGTGGCGTAACAACCAATCCCGGCAATACTGCTACGAATGTGAAGCCCAAGAACCACGGCTTGAGCAGCAATGATCCATCAAGCAACGGCGGTACTATTACCGTACAAACTTCTGCTGAGGAAGCGGCTCAATTGCGACAACAGGTTGCTGTGGCGACAGGCAGTGTTGCTCTGCTGATCCTGTTCAGTTTGATCTTCTTTGGTATCTGGTGGCGTCGCCTGTTCCGTAATCACCGCCTGTCCGCCCAACTCTATGGCAGGGTCTGTCTGCTGGCAAATTGGGCTGGTATCGAGATACAACGGTCACAAACGCCCTATGAATATGTTGGTGTGCTGGCTCAAGCCACGCCAGAGGAGGCTACAACCCTCGAACGCTTTAGCGATATCTATGTGCGCGAGGTCTGGGCCGATCCTGAAAGCCCTGACCATCCGAGTCGTTCTGGAGAGATTCGTGAGTTGTCCGGCCTCTGGAAGCGTTTGCAACCACGACTCTTCCTCTATATGCTGAGGCATCCCCACATCTTGTGGGTGTTGCCATCCCGTTTCTGGGGTTCCCTGGCTCGCGTGAGGGCCAGAAGGCGGGTCAAACGTGACTTTTATCAGGATAAGGACTTGTAGCAGCTCCATTTGACGGATTGGGCATAGTCACGTACACTATCAGATAGAGTTTTTGGCCTGGCATCCACAGAATCCGTGGGATTCTACGAGGTGCCAGGCTTTTGATAACGCATAAAATCTATTGCTCCCAGGAGAACAACATGTTGAAAAATGACGCTGTACCCAATGATGCGCTGCCATCCACATCTACTAATGCTCCACAACCCTCTCAATCGCGTGCTATTGAAATTCCTAATGCTCTTCCAATGCATCCACAGGTATTGGATGTAGTTCGTCACACTGTTATTGATCCTGACGGCAAACGTTTCGTGGTTGCCACGTACAATGACAAGAATATTGGACGTGGGTACGTTACTGCAGTCTTTCCACAGCAAAACGACTATCTGACGATGGTGCGTATGACCATTTGCGAGTTTATCAGCCTGACCGAGGACAAGGCTGTGAAACGCCATATCGCAGTCGTACAGACAATTCAGCAAGGTCGTCTGGAGGAATTGATAAAAAGTAAGTAATGCTGCTTCGTATACCGTCTGCTGGCAAAACTGCTACACAAAAATCACGAAGCAGGTTCGTCTATTGTTAATAGCGAAACATCTTTGTGAGAATTGCGCTAGCGACATTCTTAACGAACACATGGTAACTCCTTGCTAAGTGGTCAAATTGCCCTTGACAAGATGTAAGTTCATCCCGTATACTCGTTTCAGTGGGAATAATCCCTCTACATTTTTCTTCATTCTGGCCTTTTTGGTCGGTAATAGCATTACTTCAAAAATCTCATGGAAGGAGATGGCGAGCATGGCAACTCGAAACCAATGGTTCTGCATGACCCGGCTGCGTGATATTACAGCAGCATGTCACGGCCATGCTATGTCCATTAGCCTCATTGCGCTTGGTTATAGGGATGGTATCTCCGTGTTCGATTCTCCCGTGACCTTTGGCACCAAGGGGTGCAGTGTGCCCATTCCCGTGGAATCTCCACCTACTCCATGAGTAGGTAACAACAAAAGAGATACCCTCAACCGTGGGCACTGGCAGAAGAATTCAGTCCCACGGTTTTTTGTCGTCTGTTTCATCTCACACATTGTTTCTATTGGAGCGCGTAACTCACATGAGGAGGAGATCATGGGGGATTGACCCATAAAAGCGAGCGAGGCCTGACTTATTGTTTTCGTTGATGAAAAATGACCATAGTTGATGTTCAGGGGTGGAATATGTAATGAGAAAGACACTTATGCGCATCAAAATTCTTGTACGGAAGGACAGGATAGAGCCTGTTCTGATGATCAATGTACCGACCAGGGACCAGCATTATGCTAAGCAATATATGAGGATTGTGCTCCTGGGCCGTTCAAAGGAAGGAAAGCAGACAAGTGGCTATTCATGTAGATATACAACCGGCGGAAGATATTGTGCTGGACGTCAGCAAAGATGCAGTCGTCATTGATGGCGTGAGCAAGGTATTCAAGAAACCACGGCCATTGCTGCGTTGGCGCAAGAGGCAGGGGGAGCAGAAGGAAGAGAAACGCGAGGTACGAGCCGTCGATAATGTTTCGATAACTATCAAGCGTCGCGAGATCGTCGGCATTCTTGGCTCTAATGGCTCTGGCAAATCGACCTTGATCCGCATGCTCTCAACCCTGCTCATTCCTGATACTGGCTCTATCACCATCTTTGGCTACGATGTCGAGAAGGATGAGCGCACGGTGCAGCGGCTGATCAACCGTGTCAGCGTCGAGGCCTCGTTTTTCAAGAAGCTCTCGCCGATGGAAAACCTCATCTACGCGGCACGACTCTATAACATGCCAACGGCGGAGGCACGCGCCAAGATACGCAGTATCCTCGGTCGTCTGGGGATCAAGCCTGATCGCATTGGGGCACCGTTAGAAAACATGTCACGCGGGATGCAACAGAAGGTGGCCATTGCTCGTGCTTTTCTCACGGCCCCCATTGTCCTGCTGCTGGATGAGCCGACAACGGGCCTGGACCCGCGCTCAAAGATCGACGTGCAGACATTTGTACGCGAACTGCGCGATGACCATGACGCAACCATTTTACTGACAACACACGATATGGATGAGGCGGAAGCTTTGTGTGATCGTGTGGCCATCATAGATCAGGGACGTATTGTAGCACTGGGAGATGCCATGGAGCTAAAACGAACCGTGGCGGAACTGATGGGGCGGGATGAACTCGTCACCATGCATGAGGTCTTCATGCACTATACCGCTTCTCATTTGATCACCGAAGCAGATATTCAACGCTACGGGAGCTTTGAAAAGGCCTTCGAGGCGTTTGAGGCACAACGAGAAGACGACGAAGAATAGGGAGTAACACAACAATGTCTTCAATGATGCATCAAGCACGGGCGAGTTATGCCTTCTTTGAACGGAACTGGAATATAACCAAACGCTATTGGGCCTGGGAACTGGTCTGGCTCGTGTACCTGATCGTCAATGCTATGTCAGTGACCTATATTGGTGCTGCTGCGGGTGCAGTGACCAACACCAAGGTCAATGCAGACTTTTTCATCATGTACCTGCTGATCGGTACCTCGGTCTGGTCATACCTGAGCGTTACCTTTGATGGCGTGACCGATATCATCAATATGGAGCGTTGGGAAGGCACCATTGAATATACATTCATGGCTCCCATCTCGCGTTTCACGCACTTGATTGGCAGTTGTTGGTACGCGGTCGTGCATGGCTTGCTTTTCACGTTCATCCAATTGATCGTGGTGGGCTTTTTCTTCCATCTCGATTTGAGCCATGCCAATTACCTGACAGCCGTATTCATGATGCTGATCGGTAGCATCTCGTTCATCGGCTTTGGCATTGGGGCGGCGGTACTACCTCTGCTCTACACGGAGAAGGGAATGCAAATGTCCTTCATCGTGCGGGCCATCCTTTTGCTGATATCCGGCGTCTATTATCCCATCACGGTCTTACCGTTGTGGATGCAGCCATTGGCACGTATCTCGCCAGCCACCTATGTGCTGGATGGCCTACGTGCTGGCCTGCAATATAATCAGCCGATCTGGTCGCCAGAAATCTGGAGCTATACATGGCCTTTGATTTTGACCGGGGTGGTCAGTATTCCGCTCGGCATCTACATTTTCGGCATTGCTGAGCGTTATGCCAAGAAGACTGGCAAATTGAAGCGTAACGGATAACCGTAGTTGATACAAGGTTCACTTGATGGATGGGGTCGGTGATGGGCTTGTACGGGTAGGTTTTTTGCACCACCCAGTTCCAGAACCTGTCATTCTGAGCGCCGCGAAGAATCTCTGTTCGGGAATGTCATTCTGAGCGCCGCGAAGAATCTCTGTTCGGGAATGTCATTCTGAGCGCCGCGAAGAATCTCTGTTCGGGAATGTCATTCTGAGCGTAGCGAAGAATCTCTGTTCGGGAATGTCATTCTGAGCGTAGCGAAGAATCTCCGTGGCACGAGAGATTCTTCGCTGCGCTCAGAATGACAAGGCGAGGAACCCAGCGTTGCAAAACCTACCTGTGTAAGGCCGGTGATGGGGGGCTGGACGCCCACAAGAGATGTCCCTACAGGTACTGAGTCAGAAAGGATAAAAAAAGAGCGATGATTACTACAAATAGACTTCCCAAAGGATTTACCATGCGCGTCCCTACTCTGGACGATGCGGAAGCGGCTTACGAGGTGGTACATGCCTGTGATATGGCGGATGATGGCATGCCCGACCATACATTGGAAGAGTTTCGTCTCGTCTGGCAAGAGCCGGGCTTCAATCTTGCCACCGATTCCTGGTGTGTATTCGCGCATACGGGCCAGCTTGTCGGAGTGGCGGATACTGAACATAGCGAACATGTAAAAGTATATGCGATGGTGCGCGTCCATCCAGACTTCCGTCACCAGGGTATCGAGGAATACTTGCTTGGCTTGACGGAGGCGAGGGCGCGACAGCACATCGCCGAGGCCGCACCAGATGCGCGTGTTACGCTGAATAACTGGATTAGCCATAGTGACAATGCGCTGGCGAATGTGCTTAAGCGCACAGGTTATACCTTCAGCCGGAGCTACTGGCGTATGCAGGTTGACCTGGAGAAAGCTCCCGCGACTCCACAGTGGCCGGAAGGCGTGACCGTTCGCACCTTCATCGTTGGCAAGGAAGAACGCGCTGTCTTTGAGATGATGGAGGAGGCTTTCCAGGATCATTGGGGCCATATGCCTGGCTCGTTCGAGCAGTGGAAGCATTGGCACTTCAATGCCAGCTTTGATCCCAGCCTGTGGTTCCTGGCCTTTGAGGGAGATACGCTAGCCGGTGGTATCCTTTGCCGCTATGACGAGGATTTAGAGCTGGGTTGGGTTGGGCAACTGGCGGTCTTGCGCCCATGGCGTCGCAAAGGACTTGGCATGGCCTTACTACTACACGCGTTCGGTGCATTGTACCGACGTGGCAACGATACAATCGGCTTAGGAGTTGACTCACAGAATTTAACTGGTGCAACCCGGCTCTATGAGCGAGCGGGTATGCACGTTGCAATACAACACGATACCTATCAGAAGGAACTGCGTGCGGGGGTAGAACGAAGCACACAGTCAATCACGGTGTAAACCAAAACATCTTTTTTCTTTCTCAGCGTTGAGTGGGAAGTCTGGTAGTTTGATAGTCTACATCGTTGAACTCCTTCGACAGAATGGAGATATTCAGCATGGCTATACTTCTACACAATCTTTTGGCCCGCGCTCCTAAGCCGAATGACCTGGGAGCCGTAACCAAATTGCTTATCGCTGAAGACACTGCCGAGGATGGCATGTCACATTATACAGAGGAGGATATTCTCGCGGACTGGCATAGAACTGGCTTCAATATGGACGCGGATGCCTGGGTGATTGTTACTCATAAGGGACAATATGTTGGCTACGCGGATGTATGGAGTAGCGACTATGCCCAGATCGAGATGCGCGTGCATGTACACGCTGACTATCGTGGACGTGGTATTGGCACTTTCTTGCTACGTCTGGCAGAGATGCGAGCGCGACAGCAGATGGCAAACGCCCGTCCAGGTACACGAGTCACGCTCCAGAGTGCGCTCAATGCGTCTAACGTGACAGCCAGGGCACTGTTTGAACATGAAGGGTACGAATTAGTACGCCATTTCTGGCGTATGATGATTACCGCCGAGGAATCGCTCAGCGAGTTCAACCAACCCGAAACGCTCAAGATAGACCTGGTCGTGAACGCCCAGGAATTAAGCGGCCTGTCACAGCAGCGCACAGGTCTCTACATTGCTCGCCAGTACGACATCTACGAAAAAGAGTTGCGTGTCGGCACTGTTCGGCCCGTCAACGAGATGCTAGACATGCAGGCTGTAGGGTCATGATGATGCACATCCAGTCGTCCACATTTGTTTTTGCTGAGATTTGCAACCTCCGGTTGCAAATCTCAGCAACAACAAATACTTGCGAACTGCCGGAGGCAGTGAGGATTCACAAAAACCTGAGTGGTTACAAATAGAGAAGGAATAGGGAAGGAAAAAGCCATGATATATACACTCCCTGAAGGTTTTACCTGTCGCCCAGCAACCATGGACGATGTAGGAGCGGTATTTGCGCTCATTACGACTGTCGATATCGCCCTGTACGGCAACGCCGATGCCGCCTATACCATAGATGATCTGCGCAGTGGTTGGCTTTCCACCGATTTTGTCATAGCAAAAGATAGCTGGATAGTCCTTGCGCCGACAGGGGAAGTCGTAGGCTCTGCCGCGATCTGGAATAATCAACATGCTCGTCTATTCACGCATCCGCTTGTCTTACCTGCCTACGCGGATACAGGAATCTTCTTCTATCTATTGGCTTTGGCAGAGGAAAGAGCGAGGCAGCATGTTGCTATGGCAGCCCCTGGTACACGGGTAACGTTCTATAGTGTGGTCTCCAGCCGTGATGAACTCGGCCAGCAAAGACTTGAGCAAGCGAGCTTAGTACCGGTGCGTAGCTCCTGGGAGATGGAAATTACCATGGTGGAACCACCACCATCGCCACAGTGGCCCGAAGGTATCGTTGTGCGTACCTTCGTACCCGAAAAAGATACGCGTGCCACCTTTGATGCCATTGACGAAGCTTTTATGGACCACTGGGGGCATATACCAGGGAATTTCGCGTGGTGGAAAAGCCGCTTGGAGATACGCACCGATTTTGACCCATCGCTCTGGTTCCTCGCCTGTGAAGGTGACGAGATCGCGGGTATCTTACTCTGCGATAGGAAAAGTGACAGTATAGCCTGGGTGGATGATCTGGCGGTACTGCGTCCCTGGCGTCGCAAAGGCCTGGGCATGGCCCTTTTGCAGCATTCCTTTGGAGAATGTTATCGTCGTGGCATACACACGGTTGGCCTGGATGTCGATGCCCAAAACCTGACGGGTGCCACGCGGCTCTATGAGCGTGGCGGCATGCACGTCGTCCGTCAGTACAACACCTACGCGAAGGAATTGCGGCCAGGGAAAGAACGAAGCACACAAATATTGGAAGTGTAGAGGTATAACGAAACCATTAACTTCGTTACCATACCCTTTCCTATACCGTCAGAGTATGATGTATATGATACTCATAAAAGAATCGTTAGAAAAATAGAGACAGAGCAATGGGGGAGACCAAAAATGACGGTCCTGAACGTACTGATACTGGGTGCTGCCGACACAGGAAATACACGACTCATCATGCTACTGCTGATAATCGTCGCAGTCGTGCTGATCTTAATAGGCAGCCTCATTGCTCTGATGACATTGCGCAAGCGATTGAAGTCGCGGGACATGGAGAACGAGAGGCAATAACATGTTACGTAGGTCGGTAACGCCCCTGCTTATCGGTACATTTATCTTACGCGCAAGCGGTGGGGCGGCTACCGTCGTGCTGGGACTCTTTCTGGCACAACTTTCCACCTATGCTGGTCACTTGATTACCAGTCTCCAGGTTGGTTTGCTGGCAGTTGCTTTTTATATCACTGAGCTTTCACTGGCTCCCTTTATGGGTGCGCTAAGTGACCGTTGGGGTCGTCGATATTTCCTGATCTTTGGGCCGTTGGTGGGATTGGTGGATGTGCTGCTGATTGCCTTCACGCCAGTACATCACCCCTTGCCTTACCTGCTGAGCTTACAGGTGCTCGCGGGAGTTTCTTCCGCCTTGCAGGTACCCGTCGTCCTTGGCTACCTGGCAGATTACACCGCGCAAGATGCGTCGAAGCGTATGCGCGTGATGAGTTTCTTTGAGTTGGCAACGAGCGGTGGCATAGCGGCAGGAGTGATTCTGGGCGGTCTGCTGTGGGATCGTTTTGGACATTTGACTTTCGCCCTGCTTGCCTCGTTCTACCTGCTCGTCGTCTTTTGTATGATTCTTGCCCCCAAAACTATGCAAATCATTGAGCGAGGAAATTTGCGGGCAATAGGCAAACGCTATTGGCGCATTATTCGCACACCGCGCCTGTTTATCTTCATACCGGCCTGGATATGTATTAGTTCGCTGGCGGGTATCTGGCTCGGCTCTCAACTCACCTTTATTCTTTCCGTTCCCCTCCACAATAAACATCAGCTCTTGATGGGGAGTATGAGTGGGCCTGGTGGAGGTCATCGGCTGAGCCTCGTCCTGGGGTCCTATGTCCTCTTCTTTGGGTTATCGTTGCTCTTCTGGGCCTTCTTCCTCGGTCGTGTTCCGCGTTTGCGACTCATGATCACCTCGGTGGTAGGTGTTTACATAGCCTGTATTGCCCTGGCTGGTATCAATCATCTAGGCATTGGGAACAGCCCGTTGCAATTGCTCTGGCTACCGCTTTTAATGGTAGGAATTTTTGCTGAAAGCAGCTTTGCGCCAGCCGCCTTAGCGTATCTCGCCGATATCTCCGAGGAGGCGGCCAAAGATCGCGGCCTGTTGATGGGCCTCTACTCCATTTTCCTCGGCCTGGGACAGTTGTTGGGTAATGGCCTTGGGGGCGTGTTCGCACGTCTGTGGGGCTTTGATGGCTTGATCTATTTGACGGCGATCCTGGCTTGCGTCGTCCTTATTTCGCTGCTTGCGCTCTTTCAACAGGAAAAAGTACGGCTGCAAGCGTAGCTATCTTGCCCGAACGACTCGTTCGATTTCTCTCTTCGCGTCGCGTTCCGCGATGGCATCGCGCTTATCATAGAGCTTTTTACCACGGCAAAGGCCAAGTTCTATTTTTGCTCTGCCGCCTTTGAGATAGAGCTTGAGCGGAATTAACGTCAAGCCCTTGGTTGCTACTTTCGCGAGCAGTTGGTCGATCTCGCGGCGGTGCAGCAGTAACTTACGATTGCGCGTTGGCTCGTGATTGTAGCGATTGCCGTGCTCATAGACCGCGATATGGGCGTTCTCCAACCACAATTCGCCATGGCGAGCCAAGGCATACGCACCGCGCAGGTTGACCTTGCCATCACGAATAGATTTGATTTCGGTTCCCAGCAAGGCAATTCCCACCTCAAGCGTGCGCTCGACATAATAATCATGATAGGCTTGCCGATTGACCGCGATGACCCTGAACGATTCGTCCCTCGTTGAGGCTTTGGTCTGCTCGTTTTTCCCCGGTGGCCGTTTTGCCATACAAACTCTGTGCTCCTTTTCAGCTGGTTGGATGCTACCCTACCTCTTGACTTCATATTGCCGAAGACGACTACTATCTTAGAAGAGGTATTAATATCATACAACACCTGGGGTATTGAGTCGAGAGAGAACGAGAGAGATGTTACCCCTCATTACAATTATTAGCGTCTTCAGGATGAAGATTATTCATAGACACATAAAAAGAAAGGCTCAGATATGTTCTACCATCTCGGCAGAATAGCCACCCGCTATCGCTGGTTGATTGTGGGCTTGTGGATGGTTGCCATCGCGGTCGCATTGCCGTTTGCGCCACAGGCTAGCCAGGTATTACATCCAGGAGGCTTTGTCAGTCCTGACGCTGAATCCCAACGGGCGATCGATCTCCTCTCACAAAAGCTGCATCTCGACCTGACTATCGTGCAGGTGATCTTCACCAGCGATACGCAGAGCGCGGATAGCCCACAGTTTATTCAAGAGACGCAAACAGCCCTGGCGCGTGTGCGTAGCTGGTCGGAGGTTTCCGGCATTGTGAGCTTCACCGACAATCCACGGCAGATTTCGTTGGATCGTCACGCGGCTTACGCCAACGTCCTGATTAAGCCCGACCCTGATAGCGCGGTAAAGCTCTTGCCTGAACTGCAACATCGCTTACAGCCCGTTCCTGGCCTGAAGACCAGCATCGGAGGTGGCCCGGTCTTTTATGAAGATATTCAATCTGTCAGCGAAAGCGATCTACGGCGAGCGGAATTTCTGGCTATTCCCTTCGCCATCATTGCCTTGCTGCTGGTGTTTCGCTCGGTAGTCGCGGCCATCCTGCCCGCCCTGGTTGGTGGAGGAGCCGTCGCGGTCGCACTGGCATTGATCTTTGGCCTGGGACATATCACAGAACTCTCCATCTTTGTGCTCAACATCACCACCCTGTTTGGCCTTGGTTTGGGCGTTGATTACTCGCTGTTTATCGTGAGCCGTTTCCGCGAAGAGTTAGCGCATGGGCGCAGTGTAGAGGAGGCTGTGGCTATCTCAATTGCCACGGCGGGACGTGCGGTAGCTTTTTCCGGTTTAACCGTCTCGATTGGCTTGATCGGCCTGATCTTCTTCCGCATCAACATGCTGCGTTCAGTCGGCATGGGTGGAGTGCTGGTCGTGCTGCTGGCGGTGCTTGCCGCTCTGACGCTCTTGCCCGCGGCCCTGGCTATCATCGGCACGCGCATCAATGCATTTCCTGTGCGTCTGCCGCGTTTATGGCGGAGAAATCGCCCGGCAGCAGCGAGTACAGCCGTAGCGAACAATGGTACTGGGCAAATGCAAGAGGAACATCATGGTTTCTGGTACCGCCTCTCGCATATTGTGATGCGCTATCCTGTGCGTGTGTTTATACCGGTCTTCCTGGTTCTCGTCAGTCTGGGTTTGCCATTTCTTGGTGTGCGCTTCTCGGCACCTGACGCGTCAATTCTCCCGCCCAGCGTGCCATCGCGTGCCGCTTTTGACCTGTTAGCCAAGCGGTTTAATGATCGCGAGACCACGCCTATTCTGATGGCGGTTCAGACAAAGGGCAACGTCATGACGGCTGACAATATTCGTAAGCTCTATTATTACATTCAGCGCGTGGCGGCTGATCCTCGTGTGGCGCGGGTGGATAGCATTGTCAGTGCCGATCCCCGTTTTACGCTTGCGCAATATGAACTGATGTATACCCATCCGCAATTGATTGCCGATCCCTATCTCTCTGCCCTGGTCAAATCCTCGGTGGCGGGCGATACCACTTCGGTGCTGGTCATTAGCAAATATGAGATGCTCGATCAGCGTTCACAGGCTCTGGTACAGACCATTCGTAACACGAATCCTGGTGGTGGCATCACCACATTGGTCGATGGTAGCACCGCAGGTGATATGGATTACGTCACTTCGCTCTACACAGATTTTCCTATAGCCATACTAGTAGTGGCTGTTACAACGTATATTGTGCTGTTGCTGTTGTTTCGTTCGCTGCTCTTGCCGTTGAAAGCGATCATCATGAATACCCTTTCCATTCTGGCAAGCTATGGAGCACTGGTCGTCCTCTTCCAGGATGGGTTTTTACATCAGGTGCTCAATTTTACGCCGCTCGGTTTTGTTGAGGCATCGGGACCAATTCTGCTATTCTGTTCACTCTTTGGCCTCTCGATGGACTACGAGGTGTTCCTGCTGTCACGTATCCAGGAGGCATTTTGGCAGACGGGGGATAACACAAAGGCGGTAGCACTTGGCATGCAACGCAGTGGCGGCATTATCACGAATGCGGCTATCATCGTCATTGTCGTCAGTTCCTGTTTCGCGACTGCCGATATGATTCTGGTCAAGGCACTTGGCCTCGGTATGGCACTGGCCGTCTTGATCGATGCGACATTGGTACGTGGTTTGCTGGTACCTGCCACCATGCGTCTGCTTGGCAATGCAAACTGGTGGTTGCCCTTTGCTGGTGTGCAACGCCATCCGCGGACTCTGGAGGAATATATGCAACCAGCCGCACCTGTTCCATCTGATACACCTGATACAACCACGGCGTCCTTGACAGATGCGAACATGGGAGGCAAGCGATGAAGAAAATACTGTTTGGGCTGCTCGTGTTGCTCTCCATTGTGCTGTCCTCGTGTGGCATTCCAGGCATTGTCGCTACCAACGCACAATTGCCCGTGGTGAATGTCACGCCACAGAGCACCTCGCTCCCGCCCGTGCGTTTTCCGCAGGATGAGGCCGCACACAAAGACCTGACCGAGTGGTGGTACTATACTGGCCATATGAATGCCACTACGCCTGATGGCAAGGCGCATCATTATGGTTTTGAACTGGTCATCTTCCAGGCATTGCGCAGCGACTTGCCGCCAGTATATGCCGCCCATTTTGCGATCAGCGATGTGACGCGAGGCCAGTTCCACTTTGATCAGCGTCGTTTGATAGAACCAAATGCTATTATTCCCAATGGCACATCAACCGCGGGTATTAATGTCGCGGTAGGTGACTGGACGATACAGGGATTGAATGGACAGGATCACCTCACGGCAGAGATGGCGAACTATACCATGCATGTCAACCTGCTCGGCCTCAAGCCACCGACGCTGCACAATGGCAACGGCCTGATTACTTATGGTCTGGGCGGTTTCTCCTATTACTATTCACGCACACGCATGGCCCTTTCAGGCACACTTGTTGACCATAACCAGCCCTTACAGGTGACGGGAGAAGCCTGGATGGATCATCAATGGGGGAATTTTCTTTCGCTAGGTGGCGGGGGCTGGGACTGGTATAGCATTCAATTGAATAACAATACCGAGATGATGTTGTACCTCATTCGTGATGCTAGTGGTAAAACCATCTCGACCTACGTCGGCTATATCGGCTCAAACGCGGAGGATCATCTGCTCCCCGCGACCGCTTTGCATGTGGCTGTACACAATCACTGGACCAGTCCGGTGACGGGCGCGACCTATCCGTCAGGCTGGCAACTTGAGATTCACGACCCCCAATTACAGGCATCATTAACCCTCACACCGGAGTTAAAAGATCAAGAGCTGACCGTGTATCAATCTACCGGCAACAACTACTGGGAAGGTGCCGTGCGCATCCAGGGACAGAGCGCGGGCCAAACGGTACAGGGTGAAGGCTATGTGGAATTGACGGGGTATGTGAAGGGGTAGGAGGGGGCTTTCACTGGAAGGTTTTTTGGGGAAAGGCATCGGCGAGGGGGAATGTCATGCTGAGCGCCGCGCAGAATGACAGGCGAAACCGGCGCGCTTCAAAAAACCTCCCAGTGAAAGGTAGGAGGGGGGAGGATCATCGTCAATCTGCTGCTCAGGTTGCTGATGATCCTCGTGAAATACAAGAAGTTTTGAGAAAGGTCAATGAGCAGAAACTAGAGGATGCTGCATACGGCTGAGGAGCGTCTCAGAAAACAGTGGTTTAATGAGACACACCGTGAGTTAGAATGTGAGAAGGCAAGCAATGATATTTTATCATCAATATTCTTGAGGAATTGTACAAAATTAGACTAGGCCATACAATCTTTCCCTTTTACGCCACACTTTATAAAAGAAATAGAGGTAGAGCCAAGAAACATGCAAAAATCTATCATTCATAATGTGATACTTTGCTTGCACCTCCAAGCCCATTCCAATACTCTACGATTGCAGGGCCGGTGACGGGTCCCGGATTGTATAAAAAATCTCCCTCAGCAAAATGAGGGTTGGGAATTGGTAAGTTTTATCGGTTATCCTCCAGGCAATAACGATAATGAACTCTTATTTAAACGTCCCAAGCCATAAAATATATCCTGAACGCGTGGCAGAAAGTGTTAGCTGCTGCCAGTTTTCCACTGCGAATTGATAGTTCTGAGGTTGCTTAATAAGCAAGCTGAGACGTATCACGTAGAAATGGCAAACTCACTACCTTGTACTTGGTGAAATGTTCGCGCATATTAGGCCAAATAAATGCTGAACGAAAGGAGTTCATCATGCAGAAGTGGGATTATATGACGATTCAGATAAGCTCATTTGGAATGGCTCATGATAAGCTAGCACCTCAATATATGAACGAACAGGAGTTGAGAGACTGGAAGAAGATTTCCATAAGCAGGTTGATAAAGCAACTTGGTGAGGATGGTTGGGAGATGACTGGTACGATAAGCGTCAGCCAGACAAATGAACACTACCTATTTTTCAAACGTCCTAAACCGTAGAATTGTGATTTGTCCAAATGGCATAGATGGTGCAGTTAGATCACCATGAAGGAGGAGGATGATATAAAAATTTCCCTCATTGTAGTGAAAGTCTCAGAAAACGGCCATTTGTCAGAGCATAGCAAGGAAACAGTAAAAAGTGGGAAGCCTTCTTTGTTGGTAATCCCAAATACTCGTCTCAGAAATCAACGTCTCATTATTTGCTTGATCGATCCTTTTATGAACCTCTCGGTCTGGGTCACAAACCACCGTTTGTGAGACGCCCAAAACATAAAAATTTCTCAACTCCACTACATATTTCCGCAGAAACTGCGCCGTTTCACTCGGATGTCTCTATTGCCCCGTGTTATTCTGCTGCGTCAAAGTATCATCAAGCAGATGAATACTATAAGGCAGCGGCCTGGCGGTTGGCTCAGTCAGTATGCGGTTGACCTTTTTGAGGTCGATGGCCGCGTGACAGGCGGCGAATAGCTCTTGCGCTTGCTGGAGATGGGCTAAGCCTGCCTGGAATGCTGCGCCCTGCGGGCAACTGCGCTGTAGCAAAATGGCACCATAATTGTAGAGGGCGCGTCCTTGCTCAAGGCGCATGCCGGTTTGTTGGCTCATGTGCAGGGCCTGCTGGAACGCCGCGTCTGCTTCGCTGTGGCGACCGCTCATAGCAAGGCAACAGCCTAGCAAACGCTGGGCATGCGGGAAAAAATACATGTGTTCTTGTTGCTGGGCCACCTCAACCGTCTGCTTGATGATATCCTCTGCTATCGTCAAGTTCCCTTGCATGAGATGAAGCGTGGCATGGGCCAGGTGGCCTTTCGCGATATCTTCCGCAGCCAAGCCCTGATGGGCAAGTGCGTGTTGGAGCGTAGATTGAGTGCGCTGCAAGCGATTGGTAAGAGTAGGGTTCCATACGTGGTCTTGAGCTTGCACCTCTTCCGCCATGACAATGCGCAGTTGCGCCAGGGTGATGAGTGCAGTGGCGATCAGCGTAGCATTGCGAATCTCGCGCCCAAGCATGAGCGCACGACGCACTGCCTCATAGGCTCCGGTGAGATTGCCCTGTTCTTGCAGGTTAGTAGCGAGGATGTTGTTGATATACGATATATCGTAGCGAATATTGACCTGTTCCGCGAGTTTTAAACTGCGTCTGTACCATTCCTCAGCCTCTTGGAGGTTGCCAATGTTCGCGGCCATCTCTCCCAGATTCACGCATGCAGTCGAGACGAGGGGGATATCTCCCACGCGTTCGGCCAGGCTTAATGAGCGGCGAAAATATGACGCCGCCGCGTCATATGAGGCTTTGACAAGGTGGGCTGTGCCGATGTTGTTGCAGACATTCGCCATAGCGCGAATATTGCTATGTTGTTCAAAAATGGTCAGTGCAGTGTGCAGGTGCGTCAACGATTCCGCGATTTGTCCGGTAGAGCCAGCAATAATGCCCAGGAGTTCATAGATTTTTCCTAGTTCGCTCTGATCGCCCTCTATCGTGCGTACCGTCAGTGTCGAGTGCGAGGTTTCGCTCGGTGGAGGAGAAATTGCCTTTGTTTGGAGCGTGTCTTCAAAGAGGTGCAAGGCTTCCATGGCGGCATAACGAGCTTCTGTAAAATCCCCTTCATCAAGACAAATGTGGGCGAATTGCAGGCGCAGACATGCCCAGGCTACCCCTGCGGTAACGTCCGCGTCACGAAGAACTTGCTCACCGCGTTGATTACACTTTCGTCCACGTTCAGCATTGTTCAAGTAACTACTAGCGCGGCCCATCTCATACCACAGGAGTGCCGAAATTTGGGCCTCGCGTTGCTGCTCTTCCTGGGAGACAAATCTTTGCTGGCTGCGTGTAGCCAGGACGTGCTCAAAGTGGAGATAGGCATCTTCATAATGCCCACGCACCATCAGGCATTCGCCCAGTCGTTCGTATAAAAAGGCAAGATGCATGTGATCTTGTGTTGTATTGGTATTGGTCGCGTGTTTAATTTGTGTCTCATCTATCTGGGCAATCGCCAGCCGATAGTGATGCTCGGCCTCTGGATAGGCGGAAAGCGTATAGGCTCGATTGCCAGCGATCTCCGCGTAAGCGGCTATGTGTTGTGGGTTACTGCCCCCCTTGAGGAGATGCTGCGTGATGGTGGCTGCTACCTCTGCTATGCTCTGCCGGTACAAGTTTTGCAGAACCTCTGCTGCTCGCCGATGGAGTTGGGCGCGTCTCGCGCCGGATAATTGCCCGTAGAGATGGCTCACAATCATGGGATGCCAGAAGTAATACACGATGATATGATCGCTGCTCTCTTCGGTGAGCACTCCTGCTTGCAGAGCTTCATCAAGCAGATCAAGCAAGGCGTCTTCGTCCTGGGAAGCCATGGAGCCATATTCCATCAGTTGTACCATTGTCAGCTCGAAGGAGCCACCGAGTACTGCGGCTTTGCCTAGAAGACGTTGGCAAGCTCTGCTGAGATTGCTCATACGGCGTTCCAGGGCGGCAGTGATAGTTGCTGGCAAGAAATTTGTGCGGGGATGTTCTTGTGGTAGCTCAAGCGCACTAGCAGTGGACGAGGTGGCATATGAAGAGCGAGCGAGTTCCTCAGCGAAAAACGGATTACCCTCTGCTTGAAGTTGAATGTGTTGCACAATAGGTGCGGGAAGGGGCGCGACGAGCGTGCCAATTTGGGCCTGGGTTAAGGGTTGCACGTTCAGTGTGATGATCGCTTGCTCTCTTTGCAGGTCTATCAGCAAAGGGCGCAACGGATGGGCTGGCTCCAACTCTGTATCGCGGCATGTAGCCAGTAACACTATGGGTTGTGCTACTTGTGTGTGCAAGCGGCGTGTCAAATAAGCTAATAGTTCAAGGCTACTGCCGTCGGCCCATTGAATATCGTCCAGCACGATCAGCAAGGGGCGATCACGACTGAGCGTCGCCAAGAAACTGCGCGTTGCCTCCCACAAGTGTAATTGTTCCTGGGCTGAGAGCAATGAGCGTGGAGCTACCCCTGCTGGAATGGCTTGCTGTAGTTCAGGTAAAAGGGTACTGAGATGCTGAATAGTGTCACTGCCAAAAATCGTATCGAACGCGGTATGGTGCAGTTGGGCATGCGGTATATCAAGCGAGTCATGTGCCGCGAGCATAGCTTTGCGCAGGACTTCTGTCCATAGGCGATAGGGAATATCTCTTTCTTGCTCATAAGAGCGGCCCCAAGCTACTGACCAGTTATGTTGTATTGCTTCACGGCTTAATTCCTCGGCTAGCCGTGTCTTGCCAATGCCGGTTTCGCCTTTGAGCAGGAGAAAAGGGGCATGGTTGACGGTGCCGAATGGCAGTGCTGCTATGGCAGTAACGGGTCTAGTTGCATGCTTCCCTGCCTGTGCTGTTGCATGCAGAATGGTGCGCATAATAGAAAGTTCTTCCGTACGTCCAACGAAGGGGCTTTGATGGCTGCGACCAATATGTACTTGGTGTTGTGGAGGTATCATCAGGGGAGCGTGCGGTTCAAGCAATGCTCCATCCATTGCGCCTGGCTCGGCACGTTCAGGGGAGAATGGCATGTTTGCCAGCACATCTGTAATAGCACCGTTGCGAACGGCTTCAAATATGCGCGTTGTTTCAGCTAATGGAATTGCTTCGTGTTGTTTTTTGAGTTTGTGAACAAGTTGATAATACAGTTGCAGAGCCTCAGTCCGCCGTTGGAGCAGTGCGAGTATGCGCATGAGGCGTTGCACGGTGGCCTCGTTGGTGGGGTCGGCACGCAGGATCGGGTTGAGCGCGGCTAACGCGGATGAGAGATCGTTGTTCGCTATACGGTGGTCCGCCAGTTCGAGCAGGAGTCCAATCCAGATGCGTTGATATACTTCCCGTTGGGCTAACACCCATTCTGAGGAGCGTTCACCATGCAAAAAATCTCCACCATAGAGTGTTTTTGCCTCTTCAAGCAATTGTTCCACGTACACTATATCAGCGCTTGTATGCACTTTTGTTGTGAGCAGCCCAAAAACATCGATGTCTACCCATAGTGTGGCGGCGTCAGCGAGTAGGAGGATATCTGGCTCTACACGCAAAAGGTGTGAGTTTGCCGGACGGCTCAATGTGGGTTCGAGCAATTGTCGCAGTTGGTGAACGGTGCTATTCAGGCGGTTGGCTGCATTCTCCACAGCGAGATTGGGCCAGAGGGTATCCATCACCTGGTCACGACTTCTCCTGCGCCCTGGGCTACTCAGTAAATAGGCGAGCAATATACGCGTAGTGCGGTGTTGCCAGGCAGGATTGACATCTTCTTGCCATGCTTGCCCCACTTTCCGTTCCAAGTGGAACCGTCCCAGCAGAAACACTTTCAATGGTGGAAAGACATGTTTACTCATCCCGGTCTCTCTTTTTCTCCGCGCCTACTTTTCAGTCTTCTTCTGTGATAGCTATGAGAAGACAAGTAGAAGATTAGCAGCCTTATAGTTCGTGGATCAGCTTTGACCATGCAACACGCTACTCTTCTGCTAATACGTTTGTCGCGCTTATTGCCCCAAATAAGTGCATAAAGTAAGCTCTCGTGTGCTCTTGCTTTTTTCCGTATTGCCAACCGCCGCATTTACATACGGTGGAACAGTAAGATGCTTGTTGAACAATCGCAAAAGTTTTAAGGGAGAGAAAGCAAAGCCATGTTTAGTATACTATACTCAAGCAGGTAATGTGGGTTGTTTGACTGCGCCAATAGTACTCTAGTATATGGCCTTTAAAAGAATAATAATGTATCATGCTGAAAGTTCTAGACTGCATTGATGCAAACAATGGTGGATTACGCGCCTTGACCCTACTCAACCTTATTGTGATATACTCATCACTGTGAAATAACCTGCTTTCAGTCAGGTGAAACAGCATGAACAATGCGCTTGACACGAGAGTGTATATGAGAATACATTGATATACACATGTAGCACAAAGTTGTACACATATGTGTTGTTCTGTTAAATTTCCTGTGTTATACTTGCAGGTACAGTTTGCGGACAGTAATTGCCAGGGATTGGCACGAGACATCTAGGGTACACGAGGGACAGAGAAAATTGATGGAGGCAAAAACCCAAACGCCAACGGTACAAGAATCGAGTATTGTTGAGCGAGTAGCACGAATTGTCTCTAGTGTGCGTGGTGCAAAACCGGATTATACGCTGCTGGCTGCCGAACTGGAGCCGGCGATCCCTTTTGATGTTTTTGGTGTCGTATTGCTGCGCCATGATCGTCAGGCTGTACGTGTTACCGCTTGTCATTATGAAAATGGCCTTTGGAGTGCTACCTATCACCAGCATCCATTAGAAGGGTCTCGTGTCGAGCAATTACTGCTTGCGCCTACCATGGTCGTCACCAATTACCCGACTGGACTTGATGGCCCACCGGCTCAGTGTGGCGACGCATTGAGCGGGTGCTATCAACTCCATGCCACAGTTATTGCGCCCCTGATTGTGGGAGAGCGCGTGTTGGGGACACTTGAGCTTGGAAGCACGGCTCTTAATGCCTACGCTGATAGCACATTACAACGCCTGATTGGAGCCGTGGTCCATGTGTTAGCGGCCGCCATTGAAAGTGCGCAGGTGGGTGGGAGCGCGGAGATACAAGACCGTCAGCGTCAAGCCCTCAAAGACGTTTCCAGTGCCTTGACCTCAAAAATGGATCTGCCCTTTATCCTTACCCAAATCGTGGAAGGTGTCGCAAAAGCACTGCATGTTGCTTCCGCCATTGTAACTTTTGAGCAGGGAGGAATCCGTTTGAAGGCCCAGTCCGGCCTTAACCCCATTCTATTGCAGCGCATTGTAGGAAGAAAAGATATCCTCGCTGATCACTCGATCATTGGCTTTACCCTGCGTCACCGCCAGCCGTGCGTCTCTAATGATATCTTCGCGGATGAGCGGTTTCCCTACAGTCGTCTCTTCACTACTGAGCTTGGCATACATTCTATTTTTAGCCATCCTCTCATGACGGGAACAACTGTGTATGGAGCATTACTGCTCTGCTCGTCAGAGTCCGGTGGATTTACGCCGTTGAAAGCGGATATCTTGTCGCTCTTCGCCAGCCAGGCTACGATCGCTATTCATAACGGTATACTGATTGAATCCGCGCACCAGAGGAGCCGTTTTCAAAACGCTATCGAGCAACTTGAGCGAACGTATGCGCAGAACGAGGATGAGCACGAGATTCTGGCCCATGTACGCTCCGAGGCGGAACAGACGTTTGGCGTTAGTTTTAGCAGCTTGCTCCATTTTATCAGCGATCACCTATTGACACGAGGCGAACGTGAATTACAGGCAATGTTACAGGCTGTGCAGCAGGAAGAATCCTCTCTGCTGGCTGATACGGCCTCTGCTGAACCGGTTGCTGCTCCCTCCGCGGCCCATAGCTTCTCTCTACGGACATCTGCCGTTGATAGCGGTACATCACCTACGATAGCTGCTCCCTCATTCTCTTCGGCAGCCTTCACCGAGGAAATAGCCAGTATATTCCGAGAAGCTGTACCGCATTGGCAAGATGATGGCGTTGCGTTGCTGACCCAGACCGCCGAAACAGCTCTGGCCCGCGCCCAAGTATTGAGCGAGTTAGGGCGGTTATTGACGCAATTTAATCAAGCAGAGCATGACCATTTTAAAGATGGCTGGTTTGTGGTTGATCTCAATGGCATGTGTGTTTTTATGAATCGCGCCGCGGAAACCTTTTGTGGGTTGCACATGGGTACCGCGACGGGAAGTAAAATGGAGGATATCTTCGGATATCTCTTGCCGCGCATACGAAATGCCGCGGAAGTCCGTTTGTATTTGCAAGATTTCAGTCAAGGCATGGTTAATCGTCGGGATTTGCGCTGTGTGCTAGCTATTGAACGCGTACTGGGCCGCTCAAATCGAGAGGGAAACCCGGTGTCCTACGCGGATAGACGCAACGGCAAGCAGCAAGGAAGACCATTCAATCGCCCATCGCTCTTACCAGATAGTGCGCCTTCAGATCACCACTACCAACTGTCGCGCTATCCATTGTACAATCAGCAAAATGTAGCGATGGCTAATGTCCTACAGGTTCATGATGTCACCGAGCAGGTTCACGAAGAGAAGAATAAGTCGGCCCTTCTTTCATCGGTATCGCACGATCTGCGCACTCCATTGACAACCATAAAAGCTGCTGTGACCGGTCTGCTGCAAGAAGGCGTCGAGTGGGACGAGGAGATACGACGCGAAATCCTCGAAGACATTGATGTGGAGACCGATCACCTCGGTGTCCTGGTGAATGCCCTGGTTGAAATGTCGCGCATTGAGATGGGGGCACTCATTCTGGATAAAGAATGGTGCGATATCATCGAGATTGTGCATGGGGCAATGATACGGCTAGAACGGACATTAGTGGACCGCACTGTTCGGCTACACATTCAACCCAATCTCCCGCTTATCTATGCCGACCACGTACAACTGGAACGCGTCTTTTACAACTTGATTGAGAATGCCGTGCGCCATAGTCCCAGCGATCAGGAGATTCTCCTGTCGTTTGAAACGCTCGTAGAGGCGACAGCTGACGCGCCTCAGCATGCTCTGTGTGTGAAAATAATCGATCATGGGCCGGAGGTGCCGCTTGGTGAGCGGGAACGTATTTTTAAGACATTTTATGGCTTGAATGTACGTGGAAGTGGTTTGGGGTTAGCTATCTGCCGTGGTATTGTCGAGGCTCATCAGGGGCATATTGGTGTAGAAACGGCACGCGATGGGGTTGGCTCGTGCTTTGTTTTCACGTTGCCTATACACGCCTATAGTGGCGCATCCGCAGATGGTAGGCCCTTTGGTATTGCCAGGGAGGAGTCAGCGGAGGATGCCGCTAGCTCCAACATGAACGCTTCTTTCGAGATGTTTTCTAGCAGTCCCAATGATAGTACACCTACCATGGAGGGGCAACAATGAAAGGGAAAAGCAAACGCATTTTAGTCGTCGATGATGAACCACCCATTCAACGGATGTTACGCCGCAATCTTGCTGTCAGTGGTTACGAGGTGTTGGTAGCCAATGACGGCAAACAGGCATTGGAACTGGTACGGCTTCATCAGCCTGATCTGATCTTACTTGACCTCTGTCTGCCAGGCGAATATAGTGGTCTGGACGTGTGTAAACAGCTACGTCACTGGACACAGACCCCCATTATTGTCTTATCTGCTGTCACCGAAGAAAAGCAGAAGGTCGAGGCACTTGACCTGGGTGCCGATGACTATCTGACAAAGCCGTTCAGCAATGATGAATTACAAGCACGCGTACGCGTCTGTTTACGACGCGCTGCTACGGCAGAAAACGGGGGAGAAGCACTCTTGCAACCCGATATTTTGCGGAGCGAAGATGGCTATCTCCTCATGAATGTGGTGAGGAGGCAAGTACGAGCAGGTACGCAAGAGGTGAAGTTGACACCGACCGAATTTGAATTGTTGCGACACCTCATGCTTTATGCGGGGAAGGTGCTTACCCATCGTTCATTATTACGAGCGGTTTGGGGGCCTGAGTATGGGGCGGAAGCTGACTATTTGCGCGTCTATGTGCGACAACTGCGGCTGAAAGTAGAGGAGGAGCCATCGCGGCCGCGCTATATATTAACCGAGCCAGGAATAGGGTATGTTTTCAACGGCAATGTGGAATTCCAGAATATTTAATACAAATTTAATAGCTTCTCCCATTTTCTTAATACCCGCCTAATTCGTTTTGCAGTACACTGTTCAATGGGGTATTTTAACCTCGTCAGTAAATGTACTATGTCAATAAACCTTTTACGATAGATCATGTACTCACTGCCGTTGAGCAGGTGTGCAGTGAGTGTGTCTCATAAAGAATGTGGAAAGCACAACGTCCTGCGCTAGACAGCATTTTTGGCGAGTCTCGCGGTCGTCACTAGTGGCATTGGGCAGGCTTGTCTGGGAAAGGAACAATACGGAACGATGGAGCAGCAAGATCGTATTATGGATGGAGACCTGCAAACGTTAGGTCTTCAATCCATCCTAAAAATGCTCGCGCTGAGTGGGAAAACAGGGACGCTTTTCGTGTACTCGGGACCTGAAACGCTGACTATCAGTCTACGCAAAGGTCAGATTGTTGCCCTTCGTGAAGAAGGCGTAGCGCAACCGGACTTACTCGTTATGCTCTGCCTCATCAACAGGCTTGATCCTCAAACTGCCCATGCTGTACGTGAAATGGTGGGCGGAAATATACAGGCAGCACTATCTATCCTGGTCGAACGGCATATGATGAGTCTTGCCGAAATGCAACAGCGCCTGGAATTCTCTGTAACGCAGTCGATCAGCCATGCTTTGCGCTGGGTGGATGGGCGTTTTGCCTTTCATCGTCAATTGGTGCCGATGGAGAATAAACTTCAGCCGTTAGATATCGACTCGGTGCTGCTGGAAGCGTTGCGCCAGGCGGACGAGTGGGAAGAAATGGGTGAGACGCACCTAACGCGTACAACAGTGGCACGTTGGCTGCCAGAGGTAAATAACGATGTCCGAAGCCTTGGGTTAAGCCAGGACAATATTGAAGTTCTTTGCCTCTCGAACGGCGAATTGCCGCTGCAAGCTATCGCTCAGGCACTCATGACGCCAGAGGCGCGTGTCGCTCGTATAATGATGCGTCTGCTGGAACTGCGCCTTATCGAAATCGTGGATACCGCACTGGAGGGCGAAGTACAGCAAGACCTTTCTAATATTATCATCAAATGCCAGACAAACTTGACACGACAACGACAATCTTCTAACCCCACACAGCACCTGCTTGGCCTTGTCACGATCCTCTCTGAGTGCATCAATGGTTTGCTGGCGCACCATGGAAGTTACGCGAAAAGTTTGCGTGGACGGGGACAAGTACCCTACGGAGAGGTCGTTCGCTACCTGGAACGCCGCTTTGCCCAACAATTATACCTCTTATCGAAGCAGCACTATCCCATCTTGGAAACTGCCGAATTTGCCAATGGCAAACTTGACTGCACCAGTATACTAACGCTGGACAAACTGGTCAAAGGAGAGCAATTAGAGGAATTCTATTGGGAGGCGGTGCTCGGCCTGGCCGCATTTTTACGCATGGTATTTGCCGAGCTGCTGCGGGACGAGGTAGGAAATTCACACACTGGTCGCAATCTCAATTTTGCTTGGAAGGCATTTTTAACTGAAATCGATCAAGAAATCCAACAGTATCAGGTTTATCGTGCGCAGCGCAATACGCAGATGTCTCGGGGGCGTGAAACGCTGCCAGCACCACCACTGGGTATTGTGCCTGAAAGTGATGGTAGTCCTTATAGGTCATCAGAGCCAAGTAGGAGGTTTATCTAAATGGCTGAACCGACAGTACTCGTTGTGGACGATAGTCCCACTGTGCGCAAGATCGTCCAAATGACCCTACAGCGGGAGCATATTAGAGTGATCACTGCTGGAGATGGTCTCAGTGCCTTGACTTCAGTGGCAGATGAAATGCCTGCCGTTATTTTGCTCGATATCCAGTTACCGCGTATGGATGGGTACCATATTTGCCAGATAATACGGAAAAACTTGCAGTTTCGACAAATACCGATTATTATGCTCAGTGGGAAGGACGGTTTGTTTGACAAGATGCGTGGGCGACTTGCCGGGTCAACGGAATATCTGACCAAACCTTTTGACTCCGCGGAACTCGTCCAGACCGTGAAGAAGCATCTTGTGAACTGGCAAGAGCGTGTGCCACCTCAACACGAGGGGATGCGAACGCGCTTACGTCGTCGTGGCTAGGCGATGTATATGTATACCTATAGCCCCATCGATGGAATAGGTATAGATTCGTTAGTGGCATAGCCATTATTTCCCATGCTACTAGCGTAAATGGCGGACTGGAAAGGTATAATGAGATGCCTGGGCAGAAGATACTGGTTGTGGATGATAGTTGGACAGAGTTAACAATGATTGTCGCTCCACTGCGCAACAGTGGTTTTGATGTAATCACAGCCGTTGATGGCGATGAGGCAATGGAGAAGGTATTTAAGGAACGCCCACATTGTATTGTGTTGGATGTAGTGCTGCCAAAACAAAACGGTTTTCAACTGTGTCGGAAACTCAAAAGTTTTGAAGTCAGTAGACACATCCCGATCATTTTATTGACGAGTAAGAATACCCCATTGGACAAATCGTGGGGGTTGAGACAGGGCGCGGATTTGTATATGACCAAGCCATTTGATAGTGATGAGTTGGTCGCGAGCGTTCAAAGCCTTGTCTAGCTACAAGGGATACGTGTAAACTGTATTCTTTGTGTATGGACGGACACACACAGGTTTTATGTGGGCGACTTACACGGTCGCCTGGGGGAGTATTTTTGTGGCCAGCAATGATCAAATAATGCGGCAACGCGATGTTCTGCTAGCACAAGCGATGTCGGCTGCTCCGCGCTCAGGAACACAACAGAGGATGCCTGCGGATGCTCGTGGAAGTCAGCGTAGTTCTCGTGCATCTGTGGCCGCATTACAGTCTCAGCTTGCGCAACTTACGCAGGCGCGATCAGAGCGTACCGCTCCCCCCGCTCAAGCAAATGTTGTGAATGGCGAGCAATATCTCGTTTTCTCGTTACTTGAACGTGAGTTTGCTTTTAAAGCTGAACATATTCAAGGTGTTGAACGTTTGTTAGATGTCACACCTGTTCCAAATGTCGCATCATGGCTAAGGGGAGTGATCAATCTGCGCGGTTCTATCGCGTCAGTGGTAGACTTGCGTGCCTTTCTTGCTATGGAGCCGCTACCCTATAATCCGCGTACTCGTTTGTTGTCGGTGCATTACAACGAGATGATAATTTGCCTGGTCGTGGATGGTGTCAGTGAAATGGTACCTATAGCCCCGTCTTCCATTGCCCCCGTAAGTACACGTCAGAGCAATATTCCATCATGGGCTGTTCCCTATGCTGCAGGGTTTGCGTTGCTCGATCAACAACGCTCGATAGTGTTGTTAGATGCGGCGCGTTTGCTTTTCTCCGACAAGATGCAGCATTATGAGGCTCTATCATAAAAAAGCTTTTCTCTAGATGTATTTTTACACACAGGAGGCCCTGCGGATGAACCCTGATCGCAACAGAGGCGGAATGACTGTCAATGCGCTGATGCAGGTAGGACTGGTTGTATCAGCGACTATTCCAGTCGTTTTAATCGCTATCTTGGGAGTATTTGCGTCTCAGCGACTCCAAAGTAGTAATAGTAGTGGTGATGCCACTACCTTTGTCCTTGTCGTGGTAGTCTGTGCCATTGTGGTTTTAATTGGCGTGCTGACCATCAATTATTTTGTGCAGCGTAAAATTAAAGATCGTTTACTGGGACTTGTTGATGTTTGTCGTGATTACGCGGGCGGGGATCGTACTGTGCGGGCAACCGTCAATGGTGATGATGAATTTGCTATGCTTGCAATGGCGTTAAATTCGCTGTTAGAGAGTCCGGGAACAGCGAGCGGTGGGTCTGCCTTCAGTGCCAATGGCACCGATGCTTCCGCGCTACAAGCACAGATCGAGAAGTTGTTACAAGAGGTAAGCGCGGTCGGTGATGGCGACCTGCGTGTGCAGGCCGAGGTGACACCAGATACACTCGGTGTGTTGGCCGACTCATTTAACTATATGATCGAAGAGCTTGCCAAAGTCGTTGGGCGTGTGCAAGTCACGGCTGTGCAGGTAACGAACGCTACCCGCCGTATCCTTGATCGCTCGTCTGAACTGGCGCAGGCCTCAGAAACACAGGTAGCACAAATCTCCCAGACCACCGAAGCGGTGGAAGCACTGGCCGTCTTCATTCAAAACGTCGCTCGCAATGCTCAGTTAAGCGCGGAAGCGGCGCAGGAAGCCCTGCGTAACGCCAATAGCGGCCAACAATCCGTGCGCCAGACCATTGACGGTATGATGCTTATTCGCGAGAACGTGCAAGAAACCTCCAAGAAAATCAAACGCCTTGGTGAACGCTCCAATGAGATTAGTGAAATCGTGCGTATCATCGAAGATATTGCCGATCAGACGAACTTGCTTGCCCTCAACGCCGCTATTCAGTCGGCCATGGCTGGTGAGCATGGACGTGGATTTGCGGTCGTTGCCGACGAGATCCGGCTACTCGCGGAACGCTCGACCGAGTCGACTAAACGTATTGATACCCTGGTCAAAAGTATTCAGGGCGACACGTATGAGGCGGTTGTCGCTATGGAAGACAGCACTCAGGAAGTCGTAAAGGGGTCACAACTCGCGGATGAAGCGGGCCGCTCTTTGAACGCTATCTACAGTGCTGTGGAACGCCAGGCCCAGATGATTGAACGTATTGCGCGTGCTGCTAACGATCAGACTTCGGTCTCAGAAGCGGTAGCCGTTGCGATGGGACAAATTTCCGATATCACCCGCCAGACGAACATTGGTACGCAGGAAGCGGCCAGCAGCGTGAGTTATCTGGCCGAATTGTCAGATCAACTCCGTTCCTCGGTTTCAACCTTCCGTTTGCCAGATCGTGGAAACGAAATGATGGGTGCATTCCCAGGTATGGCTTCCGTGACAGAATTGGCTGCTGGCAATGGGAACCAGTTCTATCAGCAGACACTCAATCCTGGTGCGGAGACTAATTGGAATCAAGGTTTCTCTGGTAATTTCCCACCGCTGCCTGAGCCTGGAAACTCTGGTCCGTTAGTGGCTCTGCCCGCACGAAATGGGCAATATGCCTTTACTAATCAGCAAGATTACGCTCAGCCCACGTTTAATAGTCAAAGCTCTAATGGTCAACAAGGCTTTAATGGTCAGCAGTTTTTTGATAATCAACAAGGCTTTAATGGTCAACAGTTTTTTGATAATCAACAAGGCTTTGATAATCAACAAAGCTCTAATGGTCAACAGTTTTTTGATAACCAACAAGGCTTTAATGGCCAGCAGTCATTTGGTGGGCAACCTGGTTTCGGTGGGCAGTCGCCATCATTTGGTGGGCAGCCGCCGACATTTAACAATCAACAAAACTTTGGTGGGCAGCAGAATTTTGGCAGTTCGCCATCATTTGACAATCAGCCTGGTTTTGGTGGTTCGCCACAAGCATTTGGCAATCAGCCCGGTTTTGGCGATTTCGCTGGCTTTGAGACGCAGCAGAACTTTAGTGACCAGGGGCAGTTTGGCAATCAGCCCGGTCAAGCAGGGTTCGCGCAGCAAGGTCAATCGTTCTTTCCTTCTGCCAACCAGGTGCCAAATTCGCAGCCTAATGTTGGACAAGGACAGCAGCCGCAAGGGCCAGCTTCTCGTCAGCATTGGCAGAGAGGTCCGCAGCAGGGCCAAAGTCAAAATTCGTCTCAGTTTGGTCAAGATCAAGCTCCTTTTCCAAGTAACGGGAATGGGCAATTTGGTCAATAACAGTCTGAGTTGCACGTTTATTCTGTAGAAGAAAGATGTTTGGGAGTTGTGGTGTAGATAAGGAGACTTCATGGATGGAAATAGGTCTATCCATATGCGGAATGCTTTTACAGGTAAACGTGTAGCTAGAATAAGTGGGTACGCGCAACATGTCGAATACATTTGATAAACTGTCCATCCTCGACTCATTTATCGAAGAGGTGAATAGTTATTTGCCGGAAATAGAGACAAACCTTGAGCGTCTGGCACAGTTACCGAGCGACATGGAGGCTCTTGAAGAGACTTATCGTCGTACTCATACTATCGGTGGGTCTGCTTCGATGATGGACTTCCCAGGTTTAGCGCATGTAGCTCATGGGATGGAAGATATACTGGGTGATGTGCTAGAAGGTCTAGCAGCCCTCGATGCGCCTACACTGGGCCTTTTGCAACGTTCCTTCAAAAGGACGTGTGTTCTCCTGCAAGGCGTTCGTGGAGGGGTTGACGAGAACGCAATTATCGCGGAAGACGATGCTGATTATGTGCAGTATCGTACTTACATGGATGCCGCGGCACAAGCTTCATACGGCAATGGGACAAGCGCGGAGCAGTCGCAGGTTGTTTCCGAACCACTAGGAGCCAGTGCGTCTTTGCCATCGATGCCATCTCTGGATGAAGTATTGGCCTCGTTCCATACCCCCCCCGTCTCAGATGATGGGATTGAATGGCCTGAAGAAACTGTACACACGGCACCACAGGAAGCCGCTCATGTTCAAGAGTCGTCCGCAGATGTAGCTACGCCGTCCGAAAATAACCATCAATTTCAGCCGACCAATCCCAGCACTTTAGAGATGCTGGCTTCTGCCGCACATCCGACGTTTGCACAGGAGATGCTACCTGCGACACCAACGCCACGTCCGCCCATTGAGGATGAGGTCGAAGCGATGGAGCCGACAAGGCAGCCAGTGTTTTACGAACCGAGCAGCCTGGAAGACGCACGTTCTCTGCCTATATCGCAGGTGTCTCAGCATGCCGCAGCTGGCTCATCTGAAGTTGTTTTTGCTCAAGCATACAATGAGGTACAGGAGGAAACACAGTCATTAGAGGCGCAAGCCTCTTCCCTGAAGGAAATGCTCGCTCAGTTGCGTGCGGCCATGTCGATCATTGAGATGCAACGTGCTGAGTTCAAGGGTTTCTTAAATGGCTCTAAAGACGCGCTTGATCGCATGGAGGACTGGGCCGGGCAGGCTATGGGCCTCAATCTGCGTAATAGCCCCGATCAAGTACGTCGCTACCTGCCACTCTCGGTAATGTGGGTCTCCAATAGCAAATTGAAAAAGGTACTGGACCTGCTGAAACACATCACGAGTGGTGTGCAGATGACCGATGAGCAGTTACGCACAGTTCTGCAACAGCTCTCAGCCTCCATTCTTTCTTGTGGCGAAGCATTCCAACAATTGCAGAGCGAGGCTACCGAGTCTAGCCCGGTTCTACGGCAAGAACCAGGCTGGACTCCCTGGGAGATGCAGACCACCCGTGAAGAAGATGCCTTGCGGGAACGTGTTACGTTTGAGCGGCGTGGTGATCTCCAGGCCCTGCGTTCCGAAATCGAAGCGACTGTACGCGAGGAAATACGACGTGAGCAAGAAGCGGTTATACGCGAGGAGTTGCGTCGTGAGCAAGAGGCGACTGTACGTGAAGAAATACGGCGTGAATATGAAAATCGCCCATTGACGCTGGCTGCCCGCACGGAATTAGAGCAGCAACTGCGCACCGAGATCCGCCAGGAATTTGAGGCGCGGCGACAGCTACAAGAGAGCGTCTCCGGCTCCGGGTACGCAGCCAATGAATCTATGCAGGAGTTAGCGGATAGGCTGCGCAGTGAGATCGAGATTCAAGTGCGTCAGGAATTCCTTAATCAGATCACGGTTGAAGGTGCAGATACTTTTAAACCAGCGATGCAGCAGTCTCTGATGCCCCCTGTTTCAACTGTGTCGCGCACCTCGAACTTCGCGGACAAGGCACGACAAGCCGCGGGATTGTCACCTATCGATACAACGAATGATGAAGAGCCGCAAGAATTACCGCCGATTGCATCTGTGACCATGCCAAGCCAGCAACCTGCTATGCCCCAGGCACAGATTACTAGTGCGCCGCCGCTGGTTCCACCAGTTCCGCAACATTCGTCACAATCCGCGGCACTCTTTACAGAATTCAGTGAGGAAGCGTCTGAGATTTTCCGTTTAGAGGCAGAGGAACACCTGCAAACGATTATTATGCATGTGGCAGCCCTGGAGAAGTCGCCCGAAGACCGAGAGCTGATTCAAGGCATTCGTCGCGCTACCCATACACTGAAAGGTGCCGCTGGCATGATGGGCTTCCGCGCCATCGCGGACCTGTCGCATATTTTTGAGGATCTCCTCGAAAGTGCCATGGAAGGCACGACCGCCATTACACCGGAAGTCGTGAGCCTTGTGCTGGACACGGCGGAAACGCTCGATACCCTTATCATGGGCAAGGAGAATGACCCACGGGATGAAGAGGCCAAAGTACAACAGCTACGTGTACGGTACGCGGAATTACTGGGTGAGCAGAGCACGACGTTGGGTATTGGCGATGAAGAAGACATTGACCCTGACGAAGCAAATGATGAAGAGTTACTGCATAGCCCATCGATGGCCGCGGTTATTGGTGGTAATCAGCCACCGGAGACGAATGCGCAACGTGCGGCCCGTGGTGATTTGAGTGTGCGTGTGCGGCTGGAGAAGTTGGACGAACTGGTCAATCTGTTCGGTGAAATGCTTGTGAACCGCAGTATCCTGGAGGAACGCGTTAGCCGTCTCGTGCAGCTTGTTGCCGATGCTGGTGTGAGTAGTACACGACTGCGCGATGTGGGTCAGAAATTGGAAAGTCGGTTTGAAGCCGCCACGTTGCCGAGTGGCCGTTCTGTGCAGGTCATGCCTGGCGAGGGTACACAAGGGATAGGCAATGCTTTATCCAGCAACGGTAACGGTAGTCAGCACCATGCGCAACAGGCGCACCTTGACGACTTCGATGAACTGGAGCTTGATCGCTACACCGAGTTCCATCAACTTGCCCGTGGTTTGAGCGAGGGCATTTCTGACATGACGACTCTGAGTACCGAGATGGAGGTCGTCATTCGCGAATCTGAAGGCGTCTTCGCCCGTGAAAATCGCTTGAACACCACCTTCCAGGATCGTTTGATGAAGGCACGCCTGGTCCCGCTTTCCACGATGACGCCGCGCCTCTACCGTGCCGCTCGTGCCGTAGCACTGAAGCAGCACAAAGAATTTACTTTCTTGCTCGAAGGCGAAGAAACAGAAGTTGACCGCACGGTGAACGAGGAGATCGCTGGGCCATTGCTCCACCTTATGCGTAACGCGGTGAACCATGCGATTGAGACACCGGACGTGCGTGTACAAAAAGGCAAACCCCCGGTCGGTCAGATCAAGTTGTCAGCCGCTTACGAGGGCAATCTGGTAGTTATCACGGTACGTGATGATGGCGTCGGTATTGATCCAGAACGTGTGCGCAAGGCGGCTATTGCTCGCGGTATGATTGGCCCCAATCAGGTACTGAATGACAATGATATCATTGATTTTATCTTCCGCCCTGGTTTTTCGACCGCCGAAGTGTTAAGCGAGGAGAGCGGTCGTGGCGTTGGGCTTGACGTGGTGCGCGATAGCGTTTCACGTCTCAGAGGGACGCTTGAAGTCGAATCGATGCCCGGTCAAGGCACAGCATTTACCATGCGCTTCCCTACAAGTCTTGCTATTCAAAGTGCCATGATGGTGAAGGTGGGCGACCAACAATTTGCCATACCGACGGTCATGGTCGAGGCAATCGGTCGCCTGGATAACTACAAACGCGCTACACAGGCTGGACGGCCAGCTATTGTTGTGCAGAATGATTTGTACCCGTTGAATATGCTTTCACAATTGCTCTCGTTACCCGTCGGCCTCATTGATGACAAAGCACCAGTCCTCCTGATTAACGCTGCTGGCAACCGGGTAGCACTGGTTGTTGATGAAATCAGAGGCAAGCTAGACGTTGTGATGAAAAATCTTGGCCCACATCTACGCAGTGTACAGGGCATTGCTGGTGGTACGGTGATGGGTAATGGGCGTGTCGTGCTCGTCCTTGAACTAAGCGAACTCCTCTCAGTCCGCTCGAAGTTGGTGGGTACCGCAGTAGGGGCGCCTGCCCGGCGCGATACTATATCAGCCGCCTCATTTGCACAAACGCCCAGTGGGGTCTCTGTGGTTGCCAGTCAAAAGGTTCCCGCTGTGGCGAAACCGCCCGTTGCTCCGCCTCGTGCCGATCCTGAGCGAGGAAAACATATCCTGGTGGTGGATGATAGCCCAAGCGTGCGTCGTGTGGTTGGTAACATGCTTAAACAGCATGGTTGGGAAGTGCAGATGGCCCGTGATGGTGTAGAAGCCCTGGATCTCATCTCCCGACAAACACCAGCCGCCGTGCTTCTCGACATCGAGATGCCGCGTATGGACGGCTATGAATTGATCGCGACGGTACGCGCTCAGGAGCAATATCGCACGTTACCTATGGTAGTCTTAACATCGCGTGCCGCGACCAAGCATCAGCAACGAGCCATCCAGCTAGGTGCCAGCTCCTACGTGGTCAAACCCTACCAGGACGAGGAACTCATCAATACCTTGAATACCCTCATCTATGGAGCCGCCGCACGGTAACAGGTTAGAGGCAGGAGGTTCATATCTTGGGAGTTGAACGTGCAGTCACACGCTGGTATTTACAACGCCAGCTCATTCTGGACGAGATTGCTACCCTGGAAGCTAAGCTTACTCTTTCTCAGGCTCAGGAGCAAACACTGAATGAGAGCAATGCCACGCAAGCTGCTGAAGAATATCTCCAGCAGCTTGCCAAAGCGCAGGAAAAGCTGCGCGTATTAGGTTCTTGCCCGCGGCCAATGATGGGTTAGTTAAGCTATTGCTTCCGCTACTAGCCTACCCATCTCTTCCGTACTGACCACCTCTTTACCGGCTTCGCGTAAATCTTCTGTGCGATACCCGGCCTCGACAATATGGCTTACCGCTGCCTCAACGGCCTCCGCTTCCTGCTTCAAGCCGAGCGAAAAGCGTAACAGCAAGGCCATTGACAGAATGGACGCGATAGGATTGGCTTTATGCTGACCGGCGATATCGGGTGCGGAGCCATGAATTGGTTCATACAGCCCGAACACACCATGCTCCGTTCGGCGCGTACCCAGGCTGGCCGAGGGGAGCATACCCATAGAACCTGCCAGCATAGAAGCCTCGTCGGTCAAGATATCCCCAAACATGTTCTCAGTGACGATCACATCAAAGCTAGCAGGGCGTCGAATGAGATGCATAGCACAGGCATCCACCAGCAATTGATCGAAGGTAAAGTCGGGATATTCCGCCGCTACACGCTCGGCTGTGCGTCTCCACAAACGGGAAGAACTGAGCACATTCGCTTTATCAACGGATGTCACCTTCCGGCGGCGATCCCTGGCTAGCTCGAAGGCGGTGCGTATAATGCGCTCAATCTCGGCCTCCGTATAAATGAGGGTGTCGATAGCCTCGACACCCTGGGGCGTTTCACGAATTTCGCTGGGTTTGCCGTAGTATATCCCTCCCGTCAGTTCGCGCACTACCAGCAAATCTGTCCCCTGTAGGACTTCCGCTTTAATTGTAGAGGCATTAAGCAGAGCATTCAATGGTCGAATTGGGCGTAAATTGGCATAGAGTGCCAGCTCTTTGCGCAAACGGAAGAGTGCGCGTTCTGGCTGAATCTTGGAATTTGGCCCCTCGTACCGTGCGGCACCACCTACAGCACCAAATAAGATGGCATCGCTGTGCTGGCACAACTCCATCGTCGCGTCAGAAATCGCATCGCCTTCGGCCTCGATGGCCGCCACTCCCACCAAAGCTTCGGTCGTCTTGAATGTATGACCATAGCGACTGGCTACCGCCGAGAGGACGCGTATCCCTTGTCGCGTAACCTCTGGCCCAATGCCATCACCCGCTAAAACCGCTATTGCATAAGTACCCAATGTTTTCTCCTTCTATCTGACTGATATGGCTCACAAATATGTGTGCTTGAGGTCGCCTTACCATAACGTAAGACACGGCTAACTATACCCATTTTACCCCATGGAAAGTGTTATGAACCAGGATAGTGTGACCCCTTTCACTAAAGATTAAATAGAGATACATCTATATATAACCCAAATACCCTATGTACCTCTGGCATTGCCACTGCCACGCGTTAGTATGCTATGAAATATATTCTGAAAGGCTCTCGATAGTAGTAATGGCGACCAATAGTTTAGCTAGCGCGACAAAACTTGCCGAAGATACGTCAAATGCTCTACCGCCTGAACAGCGCAAGCACTGGTCAACGGTGTTGCGATCACCATTGTGGCTCTGTCTGCTCCTGGCCATAGTGGTGCGGATAGTGCTCATTGTGCATACCAATGGGGTCATTGACGGTGATGAATCGCTGGTGGGCATTCAAGCGCAGCATATTTTACGCGGCGAACATCCCATCTATTTTTATGGGATACCTTACTTTGGGAGCCTTGAAGCCTATCTTGTCGCGCTGGTCTTTGCCCTTGCTGGCTCATCTGTGTGGGCATTGCGAGCCGAACCAACCCTCCTTTCAGTGCTGATCGTCTGGCTCACCTGGCGACTAGCAGCAACTCTGGCCGACATGGCGTGCTTGCCAGACTCTGCTCGCCGGAATTTTATGCTCGTCGCGGCCTTAGTGGCGGCGGTCTTTCCCCTCTATGACGCCGTCTTGGAGACACGCACTTTTGGCGGCTACGTCGAGATATTCGTGCTCATGCAATTGCTTCTCCTGGGTGCCTTACAATTAACCCGGCGTTGGGATGCGGGAGCCAGCAATCGTGAACTTGCCTTGCGTTGGGCCGTGCTCGGCTTTATTGTTGGATTAGGGTTATGGGTAGACCCGCTTATCATAGCGGCGGTGGTGGTCGTGGTGCTGTGGATAGGGGGATACTGCGTGTTCGCGCTGCGACGCTTGTACCGTGAAACGCCAAGCAAACTTTCGCAAGGAATATTCTCCCTCCGCAAAAGATTACCCCTGGCTTTGGCAACCATTCCCGCGGCACTGCTTGGATGCGCTCCCGCGCTCTATTGGGGAGCCAGGCATCAGTGGCAAAATGTTACGTACATCCTCAATCTAGGCAATGGCTATGCATCTCTTAGCCCTGCTGTTCACGCCCTCTACCCAACACGTCTCTCCTTAACGGCTGGGCTGGTCAAGCTTTATACGACCTGTGTTGTGCCACGCATCATCGGTGGCTCGCTCCCCGCGGAAAGCGGCAGATTGCTGACGACCCTCCATACCTTTACCCTGGTGCTTGGTGTATGCTGCATCGTAACTACTGCTCTACTGCTAGCTCTCTCATTTGTTGTGTGCCGTCCTTTACTGACGCAAGTTCGTCAACTGGCGGCATTGCCTCTCTTGTTCGCGGCTAGCACCGCCTTTTTCTTCTGCACGAGCACTGCCGCGGTTGCGGGGCTGGACTGTACTCGTGACCTCGCGGGACGGTATGCTACACCATTGATGCTGGTCCTGCCCTTCTTTTTTGCGGCCACCTTTACTGCTATACAGCTGTATGTACAGCATCAAGCTGGACAACAGGCCTATGAAGGTGCTGTTGAGCAAGGCGTAGCCCCTGCTCAACATGTATGCACGCGTTCCTGGCAACGCCGTGCGACCGTTGTTCAGGTAGCACTCTTTGTTGTGTTCTTCGCGTATTTAGGTGCACAGGCAGCTACCTATCGCCTCACTGATGCTGGGCATACCTTTCAGTCTCCCTATTGTACCCATGCGCCTGCTATGAACGACACGATCATGGCATATTTACAGCAGCAACACATTGGCTACGCGTGGGCTGCCAACTGGGTCGGCTATCCCATGATATTCAAAAGCGGCGGTAGCCTCACTCTGGCTGACCCACAACCGGCGATGAAAAATATGGCCTATTTTAATCGCTTTCCCGCCGATGTTATCACCGTCCTCCACGCTGATCGTGCCAGTTTCCTGGTGCTTGTTCGGCACGGCGATAGACATCCCCAGTTGCTGCGGCTGTGGGATGCTGAGCATATAAGCTACCATGCAGTCTTCTTCCCATCGGAGCCGGAAACCGATATTTTGCTGGCCACGCCATTGAGCCGCACCGTCTCTCCCTTCGAGTCAAAGGTCTATTTTGCTCTATTCCACTGTAGCAGTTAGCGATCAGTCCTGTTAGATTTTGTGAGGCAGCTACAGTGAATTCTTACACACCAAGGTAGTCCTGGCTTCTATGTCTATTGAGTTGTAAAGGAGCAATTACCTATGGTAAAATTATCTCACCAAATATTGGGATAGGGCAGTAAAACAAAGGCAGATTGAATATGTACCGCTATCTGATCATCATTGAAAAGGGTGAACACAACTATAGTGCCTATGTTCCTGATCTTCCTGGCTGCATCACTACTGGAGCGACATACGAGGAAGTTCAAAGGAATATGCATGAGGCGATCACTTTGCACTTGCGTGGGATGGTCGAGGATCAAGAGCCTATTCCGGTACCTCAAACGATGGCCGAATATACTGCTATTGCTCTACCGTATTCAGCCGCTTAATCACTGTCCCCACCATTTGGAAAAGTAGTATGCACTATTTCGTACTTTGGTGCAAATTATCATGCTTCGCACAGGCCACATTTTCCTTCCAAAATCCCCCGCAAGGATGCAGAGTAAGGTAGCGTTGTTTCTAGCGTGTATAGGCAAAACGTGCTATAATAATGCCAGCACTACCTTATTATAGCTGCTATCTCGCCAGGGGCGAGATGGGGAATGATCCAGTTATTCTGCAAATTACTAGCCGAGCAACAGGTGCTGCTAGACCTTTGCATAGGAGTTACCTATTATGAGTAGCGAGAATTCAGGAAATGGGAAAACGTCGGTTCCTGGTGTTCGACGTAAGCCAGTGCCAATTTCTATGGCCTCTGGTCCTCAAGAATACACACCAGGGGATCAAGAATTACCGGTCGCGATTACGAGCTTTGCCGATATGCTGCAATGGGCGCAGAATTGGGCCCGATCAAAGTCGGTGTGGCCACTGGGCTATGGACTGGCTTGCTGCGCCATTGAGATGATGGCAAGTGCGCAGGCACACTATGACCTTTCGCGCTTTGGTTCGGAGGTCTTCCGCTCCAGTCCGCGTCAGGCTGACATGATGATTGTCGCGGGGACGGTCTCAGTGAAGATGGGGCCACGGCTACGTCTCCTCTGGGAGCAGATGCCAGACCCGAAGTGGGTTTTGAGCATGGGCCAATGCGCGAACTCTGGCGGTGAGTTCTACGATAGTTACTACACTGTTCAGGGCGTTGATACCATTGTGCCAGTAGATATCTACGTCCCAGGTTGTCCTCCCCGACCCGAGGCACTCATTGAGGGTATCCTTAAATTACGTGAGAAGATCGCCAAGCAGGGCCTTAAAGTGCGCGGTGAAAAGGAAATTGAGGTGTAGTGTATGCGTGGGATACTTGAAGGCATGGGCCTGACGTTTAGCCATCTCTTCCGCCCAAAGGTAACTCGTCTCTATCCCTATGAGAAGCCAAAGCTGCCCGCACGCAGCCGTGGCCTGATTCAATTAATCGCTGAAGAGGGCTTGCATACCGATTTCAATCTGAAATGCGAATCCTGCCTGCTCTGTGAAAAAGCTTGTCCGCCTCGTGCCATCACGATTGAATATGAACCGATGAACGCCTGGAGGGTACGTCCCTGGTTCCAATCATATATTCGAGAAGGGGCGGAAAAGTTCACACAGCGGAAACTGACTGCCGCGTCTGGAACGCCCAAAGCGGGTTACTACTCTGCGCGTTACAGTGAGTATGCTGTCGAGTATCACGGTAAGCCTGTTCCACCTTGTGTTTCGATGCCGGTAAAAGATTATCTGGAACCAACACTGGATCTAAGCAAAGTAGATGCTTTGTTAGAGACATGGTCCCAGGAAGCTGGTGATATCCCCGCGTTGCTAGATACAGTGATGGACATCTACGGCTACCTGCCCTTACCGGCGGCTAAACGGATTGTCCAGGTGCGCGGTGTCGATCTCAGCGATCTCTTCGGTATCGCAACGATGAGTCCGAAATTCAAACCTGCCCCCGCCGTCACAGGCATCAAGCGCGACGATCAACCCGAACGTGGCCTGGCTCCCGATAGGCGCGGCGTGTGGGGCAATATTCATCATGTGAGGCAGCCCAATGCCTGAGTTAGATTCTTCTTATAGAGTGTTACGGCGACGCGGTGAGCCAGATGTACGCTCACTTGACGCGTATCGCCGCAATGGTGGTTATACTGCGCTTGAGAAAGCGATCAAAGAGCAATCACCTGAACAAGTCATTCAGCAGGTCATCGACGCGAAGCTGCGCGGACGCGGTGGCGCGGGCCGTCTGACTGGTGAGAAATGGCGTATCGTTGCGAAAACAGATGACCATCCCAAATACGTCATCTGCAATGCCTACGACGCTGATCCCCGTGCGTGGGCCGCTCGTTCACTATTGGAACGGAACCCTCATCAGGTTATTGAAGGTATCGTGTTGGCAGCCTATGCGACTGGCGCGTCGGAAGCCTATCTCTTCACCCGTAGCCTTTATCTTGAAGGGATTGCTTCGGTTCAGACAGCCTTGAATGAAGCGTTGGAAGCCGAGCTGGTGGGTCGCACTATTTTAAATACCGACTTCAGTTGCACCATCAACGTCATCGGCGTCGATATTGGCTTCATGGGGGGCGAAGAGACCGTCCAGATAGCCTTAATCAAGGGGCGTCGTGGTATGCCAGAGCAGCGTCCGCCCTATCCCGCCCAATACGGCCTCTGGGATAAGCCCACCGCCATTAACTGCGTTGAGACGTTGGCGAATGTGCCGGTAATCGTGCGCGATGGTCCCGCGGCCTTTGCCAGTGTTGGCACTGCTACCACTGGTGGCACCAAGGTGCTGACCGTCTATGACTACGTGCCGGATAGCGAACCGAAAGTGATTGAAGTACCCTTTGGTCTCACTCTGCGCGAAATTCTGCGCCATGCCGGGTACAATCGACCAGATAGTGATCTGCGGGCGATTGTCGTAGGAGGTGCCGAGGGTGGTGCGCTTCCCACGTCTCTGCTGGACACGCCCTTTGATTATGATCCATTAGAAGAGGCGGGCGCGATTGTCGGCTCAAGCGTCATTGAATTGCTTCCTACCAATACCTGTATGGTCGCCTGGGCCATGGAGCGCAGTCGCTACCTCTCGAAAGAGACCTGTGGCAAATGTGTGCCGTGCCGTTTGGGCGTCAAACGCATCGCGGGTCTGCTGGAAGGAATAGTCAGCGATCTTGGTGAAAAAGGCGATTTAGACGTGCTGGATGAATTTGCCAGATACGTACCCAATGGCTCATTATGTGGTTTTGGTGTGCAGGCACCAAACCCGCTGAAAACGGCCAAACGCTATTGGCCTGAGCACTTCCAAACACATATTGAAGATCAACAGTGTCCCACGGGAACGTGTCTGCCCGTGCGAGCACATCGTTTTGTCACCAAGCATGTCTTACCGTAACGTTTAGCCACTCGGAAGAGGAAATACATGGCAATATCAATCCGAGATAATTTTTCGCTGAACACGCAGGAGCCAGCAAAGCCGCTGGTGCGCAACGACGTTGGGCATCCCAGCTTCACCTTTACCCTGGATGGCAAAACCGTTCGGGCCTATGAAGGGCAGACTATCCTGAGTGTGGCAGTTGATAATGGGATTGAAGATATCCCAAACCTGTGCAATGATGAGAAGATAGAGCCAACTTCAGCGTGTCGCATGTGTCTGGTACACATCGAAGGCTATGAGCGGCCTCTGCCCTCTTGCAATACGTCGGCGTCTCCTGGCATGGTCGTAAGCTCGAAGTCCGATGAACTGTTCCACATTCGTCGCACCAACCTGGAGATGATACTCTCTGATCACAATGCCTACTGTCAGCCGCCGTGCCAGATCGATTGTCCAACGCATATCGACATCCCTGGCTACCTGGAACTGATCGCCAAAGGCTCGATGAAAGAGGCGGCTCGCCTCGTCAAAGAGGTACTGCCCTTCCCATATATTCTCGGTCTTACCTGTCCTGCTCCCTGTCAAAAGGCGTGCCGTCGTACGCTGGTCGAAGAAGAGATCGCCATCTGCCGTATGCATGGTCATGCCGCCGAGACCTGTCTGCTCGATCCACCCGTGCCATATCTCAAAGACCCCTCAACCGGCAAAAAAGTTGCCGTCGTTGGTGGTGGCCCGGCTGGTTTAACTGCTGCCTACTACTTGGCTCTTAAAGGTCACTACTGCAAGGTATTCGATATGCAGCCACAGGCTGGTGGAATGTTACGCTACGGTATTCCCGAATATCGTTTGCAGAAGGACATGATGGATCGCGAAATCGACCATGTCTGGCAACTTGGTGTAGACCAGCAAAACAACGTCAAACTTGGCAGAGACTTCACGATTGATGATCTCTTTGCGCAGGGCTTTGATGCCGTCTACCTGTCCATCGGGTGCTGGACCAGTAATCCATTGAATGTTCCCGGTGACGATGCCGATGGTGTGGTGAACGCTATCGCCTTCTTACGGGAAAAGGTAGAAGGATTACCTGTTCCCGTTGATGATAAAAAAGAAGTCGTGGTCATTGGTGGTGGCTTTACCACGTTTGACTGCACTCGTACATCGCTACGTTTGGGCGCGAAGGTGCATACTACCTACTATCGTACTCGTGCCGACATGAGCGCGACACAGGAAGAAGTCGAGGATGGCGAGGCCGAAGGCACGCACCTGCTGACTACCGTGGCACAGCAACGCATTCTCACGGAAAATGGTAAAGTCACCGGTGTCGAATATGCGAAGACAAAGCCCGGTGAGCCGGATGCTCGTGGTCGCCGTCGCCCCGTCCCCATTAAAGGCTCTGAGTTTGTGATCGATTGCGATACCGTCATTCCGGCCATTGGCCAGGCGGCGGAGCAGAGCGTTCTTGATGAGAAATCGGGCGTGAAGTGGACCAAGCGCGGCACCATCGAGACGGACCCGCACAATTTCATGACTGACCGCGTTGGCGTCTTTGCCGGTGGTGATGCACAGATGGGCGCGAAGACCATCATCGAGTGTGTGGCGCAGGGCAAGCTGGGTGCGCGTTCCATTCATGCTTTCCTCAATGGTGAGGACATGAAAGAGGTTGCCCGCCGCCTGGAACTGGAAGAGCGCAAGCCCGATCTCTTCGACATTGTGCCTTACAAGCCAGTTGAGCCTAAGGTCAAAATGCCGATGCTACCGTACGAGGAGCGCAGGCGGAACTTCAAGATCATTGAGATGGGCTACCTGAAGGAACAGGCTCAGCGTGAATCGGCTCGTTGTTTACAGTGCGCTTGTCCTGCTGCTGGTCAATGTGACCTGCAAAAGTACAGTATCGAGCATGGTCTGGCCGATAACCGTTTCCATGATGGTGAACCCAGCGACTACCATGACTACGATGTAGACCTGTCGCATAGCTTCATTCTGCGTGATCCTAACAAGTGTATCAATTGTACACAGTGCGTGCGCGTCTGCCACGATGTAATCGGGCCGGACTGTTACGGCATGTTTGGCAAAGGCTTTGATACCATTGTAGCTACGCCGTTCAATGTCAGCTTGCATGATACCGACTGTGTATCTTGTGGTGCCTGTGTCCAGGTCTGTCCCACCGGTTCGCTGATGATGGCTGAACGCACATTGACACGCTGGGCGTTCGCACTCGACCGTTGTATCTTTTGTGGTGACTGCGTCGAGGTCTGCCCGCACGGCGCACTGGGTATCACGCCAAACTTCGAGTTGTCCTTCTTTAACCGCTTTGGCCCGGATGTGACGCTGGAGAAAGGTGATCTTGCCGTAGCTCCAAATTACCTGGTACGTCAGCGCCTGCCGCGTGGCAAGAAAGATCTGCCAGTGATGAGTCCATTGGTGCGTCCTTTGCCCGCCCGCGGTATCCGCGAGTGATTTTTCTAGCGAAAAGGCTGGACTGTGACGGCTCACGTCATTACAGTCCAGCCTTTTTTCGTTGGAAAGATTATTTTTTTCGCTCTGGTACTTCCTGGTTGACCAATAGCGAGAGATACCCTTTCATGTGTTGGTATTCGTATTGGCCCATGCCTGCAACGGGTGTACCATTGTAATTGCTAACGACCTGGGGATAGCCGCACGGATTGCCACTGGCGACTACCCATGCCCAGCCAACCCAGCTAATATTATGCGCATCGAAGTAGTTGATGAGCTGGGTCATATAAGAAGTACCACAATCATATTCGCCGCTTTCTGCCGAGAACAGCGGGAAGGATTTACTGATATTGCCGAAGTTCGCATCCCAATTGATAGGCAATTTCCCGGAGTAGTCATAGGGGTGGGTATCGTACACGATATTTGTCCCGCGCAGGTGATAGGTAGCAAGCTGGGAAAGATTGTAGCCCCAGTCAAGGCCACCGACAAGTACGAGATTACTCGCACCTACACTGCGCACAGTATCAACCAGCTTTTGCATCCCTACGCCAGCATAGGAGTAGCTTTGTTTATTAGTGCCTACATCGCCAGAGATTTGGCAACCGCTGACCCAACACGTCCAATTGTAAATATGTGGCTCATTGAATAGCTCAAATAGGACATTGGGATAGCTGGAGTAGATGGTAGCAACCTGTTGCCAGAAGGTGACGCTATCCGCGTCGGGCATCGCCAGTTGTGTTCCACTACCAAGTGCCTGTTCGCCTGCATTCGTCCATGCTAAGTCAAGAATTACGTTCAAATTCATATCGGTCAGATTTTGGACGGTCTGTTGTACCAATGCTCGATATTGGTTGGCTGAACAATTATCGGAAGGATGTCCAAAGAGCCAGAAATTTTCGGAGAGCGGGAGCCGCACAACATTTGCACCCCAATAGGTCTGGTTGGCCGAGTTGTTGCCTACTCCCATATAGGCCAATTCGGTCGCGGAATAATGACCATCACCTTTGCAAAAATACTCTAAATCATCGCGGGCCATGCCATGGAAAAGATAAGGATAATTATCACTCCCCAGGATTAAGTTGCCTTGTGTATGATACGGACCGTCAATGCCACGTAAGTTAAAGGACGCAAGCGGAAGAATACTTGTGCGCGAGGAAGTATGACTATCGTGCTGCACAACAGGTGAAAGCCTAGCTGCTTGTGCGGTACTCGGTAGCAAAAACGATGCCATCACGATCACAGCAACAACGAAAGGAATAGCTGCAAACTTCTGGCAAATTAAACGAATCATAGTTTCTCCCAGCAGGTCCAATATGAGTGAGGATACAGAGCAGTTTTCTATGCATGAATGTTGTGGTTATTATACTCCTCTTGTGAGAGAACGGGAAGTTTTTACTCGATTGGCATAGGACATCCTTCTTATACAGCCACATTTAGCGTGTATTCTTCAGCTTTTACCTGTGCAACGGAATGAAACGATTCACTTTGTATCATCGGCACGTCGCGACCGTTCTTTAAGCGAGGTACTTTTTTTCTCTGGCAAGCGTGTTACAATACAGAACAGCATCGTCGAAGAAGGAGTTACGCTATGGCAAAGCAGCGCATTCTGCAATTTCCTGAAGGGTTTTTATGGGGAACCGCCTCTTCCTCGTATCAATGTGAAGGTGGCAATACCAATAATCAGTGGTATCGTTGGGAGCAAGAGGGACATATTCTTACCGGTGAAACATGTGGAGAGGCCGATAACTGGTGGGAAAATGCTGAACGCGATTTTGACCTGGCAGAACAGATAGAGAACAACGCTCTGCGCCTGAGCCTCGAATGGAGCCGTATTGAATCAGAAGAGGGAAGATGGGATAATGCTGCTTTAGACCGCTATCGCGTAATGCTAATAGAATTACGACGGCGGCGTATCAAGCCCATCGTGACGCTGCATCACTTTACTGAACCGCTCTGGTTTGTGGAGCGAGGCGGGTTTGCCAAAAAAGCAAATATCCGCTATTTTGTACGCTATGTAACGCGTGTGGTACAAGTTCTGCGCGACCTCTGCGATTTTTGGGTAACGATCAACGAGCCGAACGTCTATGCTATCCAGGGTTATTTGCTGGGCGTCTATCCTCCCGGTGAGCAGAATCTGCCACGGGCATTGTATGTCTTGCGCAACTTGCTTCAGGCACATGTTGAGGCCTTTTATGCTATTCGCCACCTACAGCCGGAGGGGCAGATCGGGTTGTGTTTGCATTATCGCCTCTTTGATGCCGCCAACCGCCTCTCGCCGCTTGACCGAGCGGCGGCTGGCTTACAGAGCACATTCTTTAACTGGGCAGAACTGCAAGCCGCCGAGACAGGTCAGTTTACGTTTCCACTCAACTGGCTGCTGGCTTCTATTCAACACGCGGCGGGAACAAGAGATTATCATGGGGTGAACTACTATACGCGTGAGATGGTGCGATTTGACCCCACGGTACCCACTGAATTGTTCGGACGGAGATTTGTGCGCCCAGGTGCAATCCGCAACGATCCAGGGATGGATAACAATTTTGGGGAAATCTATGCCAAGGGCATTTATCGTGTCCTGAAAACGGTGTATCAGCGCACGCACGGCAATAAGCCCATCTATATTACTGAAAATGGCTTTAGCGATGCCATCGATGATCGGCGACCTCGCGCTATCCTGGAACATCTCGCTATGGTTCACCGCGCCATACGGGAAGGCATCCCTGTCCGTGGCTATCTGCATTGGTCACTGGTGGATAACTTTGAATGGAATGATGGTTGGGGCGTGCGTTTCGGCCTGATCGAACTTGATCGACGGTTAAGACGACGGATACCACGGGCCAGCGCGAGCATGTTTGGCGAAGTATGCCGTGCCAATGCGATTACTGAAACAATTGTGGCCCGCTATGCTCCCGAAGCGGCGGACTTCATTTTTGGCACCGCGGACGCAAAGCAATTTCGCATACCAGTCTGAGTGCGCTACTTGCCTGCTGCGTGTTCGCTCTCCTGCAAGATGGCCTGGCGAATAAGATTGTCGGGGCAGTTTCGCGGGAATGTTCGCGCATAGCAGACCAAGCAGTAATCACCGATCAGTTCATCATCATTGCCTCTGCCAAAGTAGGTTATCGTGTGCGGATTGCAGGCGTAATGGCCGCAAGGGCGTAGCTGGGCTTCCTCCTGATGTGGCAGCCTATGCGGGAAATTCTCCATACAAAACTTGTGTATATATTGGTACTATACATTCCTCGTGCTGTCAAGCTTTGGCTAACCTATCCGATCAGGCTAGTACATTGAAGAATGATGATCTAGTATGGTACACTGATTTAAATGATTCGATGAGAAATTTATGTTCTTTCCTGCCAAGAACTGACATAATACATACCATAGCTCAAGCAAGCTGCGTTGCTTTTCAAGTAAGCCTGATACCTCACAGGAGGTGGTAGATGCGTTCGCTTTCTCGATCCTTTATTGGCGTGGTCATAGGCGTCGAAGTGCTCATGATCCCTTTTTTGATTTTTCATGTGGGCGGTATAGCGTGGGAGTTCACCCAGCTAGCCGGTGCCATGATTGGTGGGATCATAGCGGTGGTTTCGGTGAATATCTCCCGCAGCGATGAAGAGACGGAGCCTCTACTGGGACGCGAGCGGTTAGCGTGGACGCTAGTTGGTGTCGGACTCCTCATGTGGGGCTTTGGAGAGAGTTTCTGGCGGTATTACATCCTTACCAATCAAAGCCCGTTTCCATCGTATGCCGATATCGGCTATGCCAGCCTTCCCCCGCTCGTCTTCGTCGGCATGTTAATTCTCCCCTCTTCTGGCACGGGAAGCCGCCGTGTGCTCATGTTCCTTGATAGCCTTATTTCTATGGGCGCGTTGCTTGCGATTGGCTGGTATTTGCTATTGGGCGATCTGGCTCTCCATTCCACCGTTGAAGATCCTCTAGCCAAGTTTCTTGGCCTCTATTATCCTACCACTGATGTCGCATTGTTGAGTAGCGTCGTGCTTCTTTTGATCCGTGGCCAGGGACGACTGTACCAGGCCAGAGCGCGCAGGGTCAGCCTGATTGTGGTAGGCATCGGCCTCAGCTTCTTTGCGGTCTCAGATTTCTTCTTTAATATTCTGCAAAATGCTGGCACCTACCATGATGGAACCTGGGTCGACCTGGGTTGGCCACTTGGACTGATGACCATTGGCCTGGCAATCTACTTGCGTCGTTTCCTGCCGTTAACGTCGGAAGACCAGGTTGAACAACGCTTGCGCAGGCGTGCCGAACAGGTAACTTTTGGACCTGCGCAGCTCCTGCCCTATATCCTTTTGACTATCCTCTTTGCCTTGTTAATGCTCAACGTCATCTCCAACGATCCAGGTCAGCGCGACATACGCCCGGTCTTACTGCTGGCTACTATCGTTGTCGTAGCACTGGTGGTAGTGCGGCAAATTCTCACCTTGCTGGACAATGAACGGCTAACAAGACGGCAAGCGAACGCTCTTGAACGCTTAGAATTGGCTAACCAACGTGTAGCAGAACAGGCTCGTATGATCGCGGAGCGCAATGCCGCGTTGGAGCAAGGAGTCAACCACCTGAAAGATGTGCAAGCTCGTTTGGCAAACGGCAATATGCGCGTACGAGCACGCCTGACTGATGGCGAACTGTTGCCGCTAGCTGCTAGCCTGAACTTGATGGCCGATCGTTTGATGCGCCTGGAACACTCTGAGATGTATGCGCAACGCCTATCCAAAGCCCTCACAGAATTGGGTATAGCCGTTGATCGCTATCGCATGGGCGGTCCATTTCTATTGCCTCCCGGCGCGAACGAATTTGCTGAGGTTAACAATCTGATCCTGGCGATGGGTTTAAGGGATAAAGTGGAGCAACCGCGCCCACGCCCCACGTACCCGAACAGATCGGCACCATCGGGTGCGAGTTGGCCGGGACGCCAAACATGGCCCGAACAGCCACAGAAGCCTTCAGCTGGCTCATTTGGAGCAGAACAACCAGCATTTCAAAGTCAGCCACAAGAGTGAAGCCTTTGCTGCTTGTCACGCGTATTATCAACGTGCTACACTCTGTAGTGAAGGCGTAGCACGTTTGCGGACTATGCCAGTAAAATACGTTGTAAGAGGCTGGACCCATGAGTAAATTAACAGCAATCGCTGAAATGCAGAAGTTCCTTTTTGGAAGCAAGGTATTCTGTTCCGATGGCGAAGACGGTATACTGGTACACGTCATATTTGATCCTACGACACGGCATATGTCCCACATTGGTGTAAAGCAGGGACGCTTCCTCGGCAAAACAGTGAACATTCCCTATGAAAACATCGTTAGTGCCAGCGGTGAAGGTATTATGCTGAATCTCAAGCGGGCAGATGTTGCCGCGGCCCACAATGCCAGTGGTGAGGGAGCTATGCTTGATAGCAAAAGTGTTGTGGAGAATGCGGCTGTAGCAGACAAGGGGACGTTGCTGCTGGTGGCTTTGCAGCCAGAGAGCGGCATGCTGGCATATCTTGTCGCACATCACTTACGTCCGGGCCAGGATACCTTCATTCATCAGGAATATGTCACGCAATTAGCAACGGGCCAGGTGAAAGTGAATATTCCTCCAGAGCAGTTAGCTGCCCTGCCACCGTATCGCTCTGATAGGGAACTACAACAAGAGGTCGAGGCCATCCTCTTTGATATCCAACCGCTCCATATCGACATGAAAGGGATGATTATCCATGTCCTGGATAGCGTTCTTTACCTGGATGGGAATATCTCTAGCTCCTTGCGTTCAGAAATGGCTCGCGACCAGGTATTGGGAGTTCCCGACCTGATGGAAATAAGAAATAGCCTGATTGGTGACGATACGCTGGCTGGGAATCTGGCAATGGCATTGGGGCGTGATCCCCGCACTCGTGACTTACCGATTGGTGTCTATCCGCGTCTTGGCGATGTACGTCTCAGCGGAGCCGTTCACAACGGGCAACAGAAAGAGGCTGCCACCGAGATTGCGAAGAGCTTTGCCGGTGTGCGCTCAGTCTTCAATGACCTTGTTGTCAATCCCAAAGCGGATAGCATCAATGTGATGTCTTCCTCGGAGGGTGGCGAAGCAGAAGATTTAGTCCCCGGCAAATATGTTCGGCACACGAAGTAGCTTAATAGCCAGTAAGGTGTGGGTGGATACCTTCCCATCCACACCTTACTGGCTATTAAGCTATCCCGGCACGACGCAGTTGTTCCAGGTGGATGCGCCTGTCCGCCAGTGCCGCCAGTTGTGGGTCATGTGTCACCATGATGAGCGTCTGGTTGCCGGAGCGTTGCAATTCGCGCAATATTTCCAACACTTCTACGCCCGTTGCCGGGTCGAGGTTCCCCGTTGGCTCGTCAGCCAGTACAATTTTGGGATGATTGATGAGGGCGCGGGCAATCGCGACGCGCTGCTGTTCGCCCCCTGACAAACGTGCAGGTGGATGGTGCAAGCGGTCTTTTAACCCAACGCTCGCCAACAATTCTTCGGCCCGCTCTTTCAGGTTAAAATCCAGTTTCCGACGATAAGGCAGCAAGGGAGCCATTACATTTTCCAGGGCGGTGAGGTTGGGAAGCAGATAAAAGAGTTGGAACACAAAGCCGATCTTCGTGCGGCGAAAATCTGCCGCTGGTGTGCCACGCAAGCGATGCACCGCTATCTCATCAAGCCAGATTTCTCCACTGTCGGGGCTGTCTAGCGCACCAAGCAGCGAGAGTAGGGTCGTCTTCCCTGAGCCAGATTGGCCCGTGATGGCAATAAACTCGCCCTTCCGCACCTCTAAATTAATGTCTTGCAAAATGGTTAGTTTGCCATTGGGAATAGCATAGGTCTTGCTCAGGTTCTCCACCCGCAAAATATGATTGGGCTTCTCAACGACCGACTCATCTTGTATCAAAGCAGGTTCTTCCTCAATTTGAGCTTCTTGCGTTGTACTGTCTTTCTTCTCAATCTGCTCATTCTGGATGGCGTCTTGCTCTTCTGCCATATGTTTTACCCTTCTATTTGTCAATACTATGTGTTCTTATGCACATTTGCACTTAATTTAGAGAATAAGTTCCCAGCTTTTCAAGGGCTGAAACTTGCTTGCCAGTGCTACTAATCTGGGAATCGCCAGTGTGCTGGTCAGTTGGCAGGCCATGCCGTGTTCATACCATTGGAGTGCGCTTGTGCCTGTATCATCCTGGAATATATGTCCCTCTATGTTGCCGATGTGTACAGTCTTCGTGGTTGAAGATGAAAAAGGTATATCCGATGGTTGCTCGTACAATAGCACATCTTGTCCAGCAATGTGGTAGTCGGCGACAAAGGTAATCAGTAAATTGGGATTGCCTGTATCGGTAATCACACCATACGTGGATGCTTGCGTATCCTCTGGCAATGTCGCTGGCAGCAACGGGAGTGGCTCTATACCGGCGTGTGGACGTGGCAGCGAGGCGACTGATAGACCCTGCAACTGGTCCAGAGAGGTGGAGGTATGCCATAGGTTCGTGGCACTACCCCACAGGGGAGCTAGCCCTCCTCTATTCGTGATACTTAGCGTAATAACAAGCAATAGCAATGTAGCGATCAGGACTGATGAGCGACTAAAATGATAGGAAGGTTTACGTTTTGCCCTGGCATAAACGGCATGTTGCCATGACGTTTGTTGAGAGCGCGTTGCAGCAGGTTTGCCCACCTCTCGTAGGGGAGCAAGCTCTGTATAGAGGCGTGCGGCGATAGAGAGTAGTTCATCGTCGTCCGTGGCTGGTGCTTTACCGCCGGAGGCGATGGCATCGAGCCTATCTAGCCATTCATCGCTATACTCATCGTGGTTACGCTTCGTCATGCGCTCCCTCCTCTTTTAGCATCGTGCGCAGTCGCCTGAGCGTCCGGTGGAGCAGTGAGCCAACGGTGCCTTCAGGGATTTGTAGGACGCCTGCAATCTCTCTATTATTCAGACCGGCTACAAACTTCAATCCAATGACCTCGCGCTCACGCTCGGACAGTTGTTTGAGGTGCGTAAGCAGATAACTTTTCTCCTCACTGGCTACTATGCTTTCCTCTAAGGCTGCTGTCTGTGGATGTTCTTCGAGCACAAGCTGTTCCAGTGAGATAGTTGGTTTGCAGCGGCGAAAGTAATCGGTGGCACAATTGCGAGCAATCCGAAAGAGCCAGGCACCAACAGCTTCCGGTGTATGAATATCCACGAGATGGGTCATGGCCTTCTCGAAGACGATAGAGGCCAGGTCTTCCGCAACCTCCGGTGTACCGACGAGAAAGCATAAAAATGCCAACACGCTGGGATAATACTGACGATACAGCGCGTCAATATAGGCAGTTTCGTCGTTGCCGCCTTCACTACGCTTATGCTTCCGCAGCAGCGACGACCACACCGACCAGGAGAAGGTTATTCGCGCCATGCCCATAAATAAACCATCCCTCCTATTCCGACCGCAGCACCTGAACGACCTGCATGCGGTTGATCGCACGCAAGGCCGGGAGAATCGCCAAAGCCGAGACGAGCAGCATAAGCAAGATAGCTCCGCAAGCCAGCAGCGGAAGCGGCACAATATTCTGTACCGAGTGCTGCGCGGCCAATACCCACAGCGAAACGAGCACGCCTGACACCGTCCCAATCACAGCTAACGTCAAGCCTTCAAGGATAAAGAGTTGTTGCATGGCCCATGGTCGCCAGCCTATAGCCTGAAGCAAGCCAATCTCCTGCTGTCGAGTACGCACTTGCAATAAGAGCAGATCAGAAACGCTCAGGAAAGTCAGGAGCAAGGCAAAGACACAGCCTGCAATCTGGGGTACGGCGGTTTGGAGCAGTACATAGTTGCCCAACAAGGTGCCAATCAGTGTTTGCCGTAAAGCAAGTACGCCATTAAACATGACCATCAACAAGAGCGCGGAGAAGAAGAGACTCAAGATGGTTATCAGGGTGCGTGGACGCGAACGGCTCAGGTTGCGTACAACCAGCATCCCGATGGGAGTAAAAAGGCTTCCAAGACGCGAGCCAAGGTGGAAAACCTTCTCCGAAGTCATGGTTGATCCGGCTCGCAAGAGCGCGGCTGGCTGCATACGCCAGAGTTGCCACAATGGGTAGATGACGCTAATGAGGGCAAAGGCCAGCATAAAAGGGATGGTCCAGATCACAATCAGCCAGATCGGTGTGATCTCCAGGAGAGAAGAAATCAGCAAGGCCAATCCGACTCCAACAATGCCACCGCCGATAGCCAGTAGGAGAGCCTGGGCCAGGAAGAGGCGGATGGGTTGCCATGGTCGCCAACCCAGTACATTGAGGATAGCAAACTCCCGCCTTTGCGCACTGACCAGCGCACTAAAGGCCACTACCAGGTAGCCCAGGCAGACCGCGAGCACTGCTCCCAACAGGAGTAAGCGGGTAGCACCCAGTTGCGCCAGGTAGAGAATGGAGACGCCGATAGCAATCCAGCGTTCCTCGACCCAGCCGATAGGGGCGATGTTCTGTGCCGCGCCAAACTGTCCTTTACTCACGCCAGGAATGTAGACCAGGGTTGGTCGCGGTGAAGAGCCAAGCGTGACCAGGACTTGCAGGTGAGTACGCTGCTGAATTAAACCAGCCACCTGTTGAATGTGTTTCCAGCTTGCCGGATTGGCGGCATCCACGCCGGTAACGCGAATACGAATCGCGCTAATGATGTGATCACCGCGCAAGCGTACCGCCGCATCCAGCGTGGTGAGCGCGAGGGGTGGTTGTAGAAGATAACCGGCAGTATTCGTCGTTGGCAACAGGTTCGTCGGCGTCACAGGATTGCCTTGGGCATCGTAGCGTAAGACAGCAGGCGGAAATGTATACGTATTCTCTGGCAACCAGTTGAGTGGATTGCTAAATTGTGCTGCCAGTGTATCTCCCTTGAATTGACCAACAGGATCGAGGAGGTAGAAAGCCGTGGGCGGGTAGGCATAGGTGAAATATGATGGTGCTGGTTTAGACCGCTCCGCTATATGGAGTGAATGCAATGCGCGAAATGCTACTTCCGGTGCTTGCACACCACTTGGTACAAGCGTATAGGCATTGCTGGTTTGTCCATCAGGAGACGCCTTTTGACGGTATGTTAGACCAGAGGGTGTGTAAAGAAACTTTAAAGAGGCGGTGAGCGGGTCAATACCATAAATTTGTAAATCATATGGCTGCCATGAATGCCCATCCCAGCGCAGTAAAGCACTGGAGAAACGCTGTGGATCACTTTGTACCAGGGGAACGAGTGATTGAAAAATCGACTGTTGGTGCGGGAGCTTATTCAGGTAAGTCGCACCGCCATTAGCGAGAACGGTTTGGAGAGGTAATGTGCCAAGGGCAATCTTTGTGAAATTACTTTTCACCGCGATCTGCCCTGGAAGCTGTGTCTGAAACAAGACAGGGATAGCGAGATTTGGTATTTCACATGCTGTGGAGGCATGTTCCTGTCCTAGACGGCATTCATTTACACTGCCTAAATTTTGATCGAAATCAGGGTGGATGGTATCCTTGGCTGTGAGCATTCGGCCACTGGTCAAGCTCTTATCCAGGTGGACAAGCTGATTTTCTGCTGTTGGGTCGATAGCTGCCATCAGGAATGTTCCTGGCACTATGGGGCCGCTTTCATATAAGATTGGATCAGTACCGCAAGTCAAGTCAACCCCTTTGGTATATAAATCTTGGGCTAACTTCGTCGTTGGTTGCTGCATGTCGCAAGTGGCGAGATGATAGTAGTTAGAACTAACAGTGCGTTCTACGATCTGGCGGTGCCCATCAAATGCTGTCAACGTTAAATCAATGCGATAGTAGCCAGTGGGAAGCGGATCAGTAAAGAACTCAAGCTGTGGTATAGGCATCTGTATGTAACCGATGTAGGCGATAGGGGCAGCGACCGCTATCCCTGGTAGATTCTTGATCTGCTGATACTGCTGCATGCTGATGCCGCCGTCATAGCCTTCCAGGAGGTCGCCAGGAATAATATTCTTGGAGGGAAGGTGTGCTTGTGAGGGCAGCACCACCAGATCATAACTCGAACGCCAGCTTTGGCTGATAATCTGGTTGGCCTGTACCACGGTCGTTTGCGTTGTCGCGCTCAAGAGAATGAGGGCGCAGGCGGCCAGGAGAAAGCCGCCACTGGCTAGAGCATTTTTGCCAGGCTGTCGTCGCAGCGTACGAAAAACATATTGCCACATCTGCTCAACCTTTCATAGCGAGGTCATCTATAGTATAGACGCAACGCCGAGAAAATGTATTGCATGTATAGAGCCTCATCCATCCAACATTAGAATACGTTTAGATATGTATTGCCGCGCTTTATATGTTGATTTTGCTGCAATAAACTTCCTATGATTAAGAGTAAGTGTTACACGCTTTACGAAAGGAAGGATGGCGTATAGTTTATGGCTGATAATGACAAAGATACGAAAGATACAGGTAGCAGGCAAACGGAAGATGCGCAGCCTGATTACAATAAAGTGATACCGCAACAGCCGGCGGGAACGACCGTGGGTGATGGCATGTCAACTGATCGCGACCTGGGTACGGTTGGCGGTGGTACTATACCCAATGGTGGCGACGTGGGCAGTGGAAAGCCTCCCGGTGGCATGGACACGAGCAGTAGCACGGTTGCAGCTGGCGGCACCAGCGGTGGCGGAACTGTAGGTGCCGGTTCGACGACGGGCCGTGGTGGGACGACGAACGAGGATATCACTCAGAATAGTGGCAACACGATTGATCGCCATGCTCATGGCAATATTGGTGGGCGCAATCCCTCAGCACCACAAGAGCCTGAGTCCGCGATAGGAGATCGTGATCCGCAAAAGTCGCTGGGTAAGTCGCAACCCGATATTGCCGACCCGATGACTTCGCGAGACCCCAAAGTGGGCAAAGACCAATCATCGTATACGGAAAATAATCCTTAATGCAGCAAGTATTAGAGGGGTGAGTGGCAAGCGATTCTGAGCTACCATCATAAGCGCGAACTTAGCCACACCCCGCTTCCCCAGGGTACCCGCAAGGGCCACCATGCGATGGCCCAGAGTCGCTTGCCGCTCAATCCTCTAATGCTTGCTCTATATCGTTAATAATATCCTCTACATTTTCGATGCCAACGGAGAGCCGGATACAACCCTCGGTAATGCCGATAGTCTGCTGCTCCTTTTCTGTCAGGCTACGGTGTGAGGACATGGGCGGATAGCTGACCAGGGTAGAGACATCGCCCAGCGTTGCAGCGGGGAGACAGAGTTTGAGCGCATCCATAAAGCGGTACGCGGCCTCTCTGCTCTGTTCCTTTAACTCAAAGGAGAGCAATCCACCATAGCGTTCATGGCACAGTAAGCGTGTCGCGAGCGTGTGCTGTGGATGGCTGGGCAGACCTGGATAATGCACACGGGCCACGGCTGGGTGGTTTTCCAAAAAATGGGCCACTTGTAGCGCATTGCTACAATGGCGTTCCATGCGTACCGCTAAGGTCTTTAATCCGCGTGAAACGAGGTTTGTCTCAAAAGGGCTGAGCGTAGCTCCCAACATCATCGCGTAGTCGCGCAATGGCTTTAGCAACGTGTGCTGTCCACTAATAGCCACCCCGGCGGTACTGTCGCCGTGTCCGCCGAGATACTTTGTCGCACTATGCACCACCAGGTCAAAGCCATGCTCAAGCGGTCGCACCAGGTACGGCGTAGTAAATGTGCTATCGACAACGGTGATGGCCCCAACCTCTTTGGCAGCCGTGCTGATGGCGGCGAGATCAGTGACCTTCACCAGTGGATTGGAGAGTGTTTCGACATAGACAACATCAGGTTCTTCTGCCCGTATGACCTCAGCGGCATGAGCGCAACATAGGTCGTGCAATACCACCTTGACCCCAAGAGGCACAAATAGCTTACGCAGCACATTGATAGTGGCTCCATACAAGTCTTTTGCCACAACAATCTTCTTTCCAGGAGCCAATCCTGCTGTCAGCAGTGCGGCATGAATGGCCGCCATCCCTGACCCAAAGGTCGCTGCCCCGACACCATTTTCCGCCCGTGTCATCACTTCTTCCAAAGCCGTTGAGTTGGGATTGCCCTGGCGTGCATATACGTAAGGCGCTTCGTCAGCGGACAGGTCGCCACTAAAAGCTTGTTCGAGCGTAGCGGCATCCTGATGCAAATAGGTCGTGCTGGTGTAGATAGGCAGTACGGTAGGTGTGCTCGTTGTCTGCGCACGGTGCAGGTGGGTGTCTCCATGAACCAAAAGGGTATCCAATGCCCACTTTTCCTTGTCATGTTGCGTCATGCGGTACCTCTTGACGGTGAAATAATGAGTGATCTGCCAACATTCCCGATTGCCAGGGAGGCACAAGCATACAGAAAAGGGAGCCAGTAGGGAACGCCGACCAAATCAGGGTGAAGATAAGAAAATGCCCCGGCGGCTACCAGGGTCATTTCAACCAATGTGCCTGTAATTGCTGTCACGATTGACAGCAACAAATTTTGCCAACCCCTTCCTGTCAATACCTAAAAGTTCAGGTAAATAACAACCCATCCCTTGTGTCTCATATGTTCCTTTGTATATTCACGACGGTGGCGCGATCAAGGTGTACATAATGTGTTCATGTACTGTAGCGATGCCAAAAGCTCTTGTATGGGTGGCAACGCGGCCTCAGACTCGGCTACCCACTGTTGGTAAAGCGCACCGTAACGGTCTGCCAGCACAATGCTCGGCATAACATCCTTGCTAGCTTGATCCCAGCGTGTGTAGCGCGGGATCACCGCACCTTTGGCATCTGCCAGTAATGGAAACGGCAGGTGTAGGGCTTCCTGCATTTGCAAATTTGAAATAACAGTATCCGGCGTGATTGCCAGGATGGCGCACTCTTCCTCGCGGAAAGCTTTATACTCATGGGCAAAAGCGCGTAACAAGCCATGCGTTTCGCTACCGTTTGCGCCGCGTGTAAAGAGGAGCAGCAAATGCTCTCGTTGTTTGTATGCCCAGGGACTATAGGGCATGCCATCTGCTCCCGGTAAGGTAAAGGCCGGGATGATCTGCCCAGTTTCTAATAGTGGCTGCGGTGTATCTGGCATAGTTTTTTCCTTCATGTGTCTAGTACGGTTTGCTTTGTTATTGAGATTGTACCGCAAATTGGCGATGTTGTGCCTTGCTCACAAGACAGCTGTATACATTCCTGAATAGTCTCCAACTTGCAATCGCGCCCTATTAGGAAGCATAATAGAGGCAGTAAGAAAAAATGTCTATTCGGAGGTGTTAGGGAAAGAAATGCAAGGAAAAATGAAGGCGGCCCTCAAAGTGGAGGCGGCGCCTGGGGCAAAGATAGCCCTGGTTGATATTCCACGTATTGGCTCGCGTGATGTACTTGTCAAGGTGAAAGCGGCTTCCATCTGTGGTACAGACATGCATATCTACGATTGGGACGCGTGGGCGCAGAGCCGTATGACTGTGCCACGCATTTTTGGTCACGAGTTTGCTGGCGAAGTTGTCGAGGTTGGTGATGAGGTCACTTCCCTTGTTCCCGGCGATTTTGTGACCGCGGAAACGCATATCACTTGTGGTCAGTGTTATCAGTGTCGCACTGGACAGGCGCACGTCTGTCGCAACGTGCAGATACTCGGTGTTGATCGCGATGGCGCGTTCGCCGAGTACATCGCTATTCCTGAGCAGGTGGCCTGGAAGACAGGCAAAGAAATTGACCATAGCGTTGCCTCGATTCAAGAACCCTTTGGCAACGCCGTTCACGCCACGTTTGCCGGAGAGATTACCAACAAAACTGTCGCGGTTTTTGGCTGCGGCCCCATCGGACTCTGGGCGGTCGGACTCTGCCGTATCTCAGGCTCCAGTACCGTTTTTGCTATTGAACCTAATCATAAACGCCTGGACATTGCCACCACGATGGGGGCAGATTACGTCATCAACCCCACGGAAGTCGATCCGGTAGAAAAAATCCTCGCTGTGACCGATGGCCTGGGCGTTGATGTTGTCTTAGAAATGTCGGGTCATCCACAGGCGATTCGCCAGAGCTTTAAGTCACTGCGCTTCGGTGGGCGCGTCTCTCTCCTGGGCATTCCCTCGCGCCCGGTCGAGTTTGATCTCGCCAACGATATCATTTTCAAAGGTGCCACCGTCTATGGTATCTCCGGTCGCCTGATATTCGATACCTGGTATCGTACACGAAGAATTTTAGAGGCCGGGCAGCTAGACCTCAAGCAGGTAATTACCCATACCTTGCCTTTCGATCAGCTTCATGATGCTATGGAGATCATGAAAACGGGCGATTGCGGAAAAATTGTTTTGACGTTCTAAAAAGGAGGAGCAGTAGCAGTATGGATACATTACAACAATTCGTGACTGGCGAGTTAGATGCCTTGCGCGAAAAGGGCGTCTTTCGCCGTCCCCGTGTGCTGGAGACTGAACAGAAGGCCACCGTGGTCATTGATGGTCACGAGGTCATCACACTTTCTTCCAACAACTACCTGGGCTTGACCGTCCATCCCAAGCTACGCGAAGCCGCCATTCAGGCTATTGAGAAATACGGCGTCGGCTCCGGCTCGGTACGCACCATTGCTGGTACTATGGCGTTGCATCTGGAGCTGGAAGAGAAACTGGCCCGTTTCAAACATAGTGAGGCCGCGCTAACTTTTCAATCCGGCTATACCACCAACCTCGGCGTTATCTCAGCCTTGATGCAGCCCGCCACTGATCTCATTATTAGCGACGAGTTGAACCATGCCAGCATCATTGATGGCATTCGCCTGAATAAGACGCCGCGCAAGGTCTATCCACATAAAGATATGGCAGGTCTGCGCCGTGTCCTGGAAGAGTCACAAGATATCAGCGGTAAAGTCATGGTGGTGACGGACGGCGTCTTTAGCATGGATGGCGACATCGCACCCCTACCAGAGATCGTCGCTCTGGCGGAAGAGTATGGCGCGTTTGTCATGGTCGATGATGCGCATGCGAGCGGTGTGCTGGGTAAAGGTCGTGGTTCGACCGTCCATTTTGGGTTAGAAGGACGTGTCGCTCTCCAGGTTGGTACGCTCTCTAAGGGCATTGGCGCATTGGGTGGCTACGTGGCCTGTAGCCAGGATGTGAAAGATTTCCTGTTGCAACGCGCCCGTCCTGTGCTTTTCAGCACTTCGCATCCACCCTCGGTCGTCGCCACCTGTATCGCGGCCATCGATCTACTGGAAAACGATACGAGCTTAGTGGAACGCCTGTGGGAAAACGCGCACTTCTTCAAGCGCGGCCTGGAACAACTTGGCTTCAACACCGGTAAGAGCGAGACTCCTATTACGCCGGTTATCGTTGGCGAAGGTGCTTTGGCGATGCAATTCAGTGACCGCCTCTTCCAGGAAGGGGTATTCGCGCAGGGCATCGTTTTCCCCACCGTTCCCGCCGACAAGTGCCGTGTGCGGACTATTGTCACCGCCCTGCACACCAACGAGGAACTCGCGAAGGCTCTGGCCGTCTTTGAGAAAGTGGGCAAAGAACTGAACATCATATAAGTGTTGGTAGTATCAACGCTTCGATCACCGCGGCAACGCCCTCCTGGGCGTTGCTCAGCGTGACATAATCCGCTTCCGCCTTCACTTCGTCGTGCGCGTTGCCCATCGCCACACCCAGTCCCGCGAAACGCAGCATGCCTACGTCATTGTGATTATCGCCGATCGCTACAATTTCCGTGGGCGCGATGCCCAGGTCTGCCGCGATAGTCTTGAGTGCGTTGACCTTCGATACCGCCGGATGGAGAAATTCGAGCAGGTCAAAGGAGGATTGGGTGACGTAGAGCTGACCCGCAAAGATCTCCTCCAGTTCGAGACGCTTGTCCCGTAATGTGCTCTCCTCGCCAATGCCCACGACCTTAATGCATGGACGTGGATAGAGGCTGGCAACGTCCTCAACTTGAATAGCAGGCGGAACAGGTGGACGATACCAGTACCTGGCACGAGGGGTATCGCAATCAACATAGACGTGTTCGTGCGTATGATATGCACGATAGAAGCCAAACGAACGGAGAATATCCAGCGTCGGCAAAATATGCTCAAGCGGTAGCAATTGTTCGTGCAGAATGATCCCGCTGCGTATATCGAAGATGACTGCTCCGTTCTCAATAATCTGCGGTGCCGTCAAAGGCAGTGCAGCGCAGATTTGCTGTAGCACCTGAGATCTTTGTCCGGTAGCAATGACAATGGCGACACCAGCAGCAGAAACTTGACATAACAATTGAATCGTGCGCGGTGTAATGATCTTGTGCGGGAACGGCGTGAGCAAGGTGCCATCGAGGTCGATAGCGAGTAAGCGGTACATGCATATCTCCTGAGTGTGGGAAAGATGTGACATATGTTTTCCTCTATTTTACACTATCAGGGGATGAGAAGTTGGTGTGTGATATATAACCTTGCCAAATACCACGTTTGCCCATATACTAACCCTTATAAGCGTAACGATGATTTTTTCGGAATTGTGGGGAGTTGAGCATTGCAGATGCATGGACGTAAACAACGGGCGCGAATTGAGCAAGTGGGTTCGCTGCTGGTTGTGGGCAGTGGAAAAGGTGGTGTTGGGAAATCCACGGTCAGTGTCAACCTGGCGGTGGCCCTGGCGAAAAGTGGGGCCACGGTTGGATTACTGGATGGAGATGCCTATGGCCCCAGTATTCCTATGATGTTAGGCGTGCGCAAACGCGGTATTGCACCCGCATCTGCCCTCTACCTGCCACTGGCGCAGCAAAGGAAACAGACATCTGAGCAAATGCTCAAGCCGTTAGATCGCTACGGTATTAAGGTCATGTCGGTGGGATTCTTTATCGGTGAGGAACAGGCAGTGGCTCCTATCCCCGATGTATTGGGCGTGCTCATTCGCCAACTGCTCTATACCGTTGACTGGGGAAGCCTGGATTATTTGATTATTGATTTGCCGCCAGGTAACGGTGAACCGCAAGCAACTCTTTGCCGGGAAATGCAGCTAGATGCAGCTATCCTGGTGACGACGCCCCAGGATATTGCTCGCATCGATACAGCGAAAGCTTTGGCAATGTTCCGGGATGTGAACGTGCATGTGCTCGGTGTAGTGCAAAACATGGATGGCTTTTTGTGTCCCCATTGCGGCGAAGCCGTCGAAATCTTTCCGCGCAGCCTGGAAACCCGCGCACTGCTGGATGATCTGCCGCTGTTAGGTAGTATTCCCCTCGACCCTTCAGCCGCGCTGAGTGGTGACAAAGGGCAGCCGGTGGTAGTCAGTAAGCCTACCTCGCCCGTGGCACAGGCCTTTATCAGCATGGCGAAAGAGGTCAAAACGCTGTTGGATGCCAGGAAGGTGGCAGAAGAGGGGCAAAGCATGGCAGATATCAATGAAGACGAGTCTGATTCTGAAAGAAAAGATTAGTTATCTGCCTTGACGGCAAACAAAAGTGAACAATAGTGAACGAACAAGCTACTAAAAAAGTGGGGAACAAGTGTCGAATGACTTTAGAGAATTATGGAATGGAATTGAGGGGCGATGAAGGAGAAGATTAAAGGGTTATTGGCGGGTATTATATTTCGATTGATTGCGCTGCTCACGTTGGGGAAAATCTCTCCTATTCTCAGTGCCTGTGTCATTGTCGAACAAGACGGCAAAATCTTACTGATCGACCGCTCAGATGGTCTGGGCTATACTATTCCAGGCGGTATTGTGCGCTACAAAGAGACGGTGGAGCAATGTGTGCTACGTGAGGCTGTGGAGGAGACGGGGTACAACGTTGCTATTTCTAGTATTGTTGGTGTGTACTCCAGCCTCAAGCGCGATCCGCGTTTCCGCGCCGCCTCTATTGCCTACAAAGGCTCTATTGTGAGCGGGTCGGTACAGGCATCGGGTGAAGGCAAACCGTGTTGGCGCGAGCCACAGGAAGTGTTTGGGCGCATGGCTTTTGACTGTGAAGAGATGCTCAAGGATTATTTGAGCGGGAAGCAGTGCCTCTCTTGAAGCTATTTGGTCATGCACTGCCATGTGATATAGTACTCGCAGGTTATTATCTACCTGCCGATGAGGAGGCTAGCTATGCCTATATGCCTGATTTGCGATGACAGCGGTCTACAAAACTCTGATTCCGCTCGCCCTGAATTTTGCTATTGTGCCGCGGGTAAACAGGCGCGACGCCAGTGGGAAGCAGAACACACAGGAAATAAAGGAAAAAGCCAGAACAAGCCCGCCAGCTTTATTGATATTTCTCACTTAGATGAGGTCAATGCCAGCGTCGATGCCATGCGGGCTTCCCTGTTTGGTTCCGCGTCCAACGAAACTACAACCTCGACGCGACATTCTGCTGTGCAGTTGCTCTATCAGGTTGCCCATGCTGGCCACGAGGTATCGGTTGTTGAGGCGACACAACTCTATGATCTAGCGAAGACGCTGGAAGCATTCCTGGGTGGGTTAAGCCCTATTGGACGTAATCTCAGGCGGTAGACATAAAATCCCTATAAAAATACATGGTAATAATGGGTTGAAGTATTGACATGCATAGGTGTTCTCAACTATACTCAGCCAAGAACTGCTCTTTATACCTCAACGCATGTTCCTGGGGCATCTTTCTGGTTTGACCTTGGACTTTATGTATTCTTTTTGCATTGTGGGGTAAAAGCAAGAAAATGCCTACCAAATGTGTCTTGAGAGCGAGTATACTCGAAGGTTGAGAGGTAAATTATGATATGTCCACGTTGTGGCAATGAGTGGGATGCTAGCAAAAGTCCTTGCACGCGTTGTGGTCTCGCGATGCGCGTACAAGGCCAGTCAGGACCATTGGGGCGAACCGCTTCGCCGCCGCAAAATAGTGGTTCTCAGCAATCAGGTGGTCTCCAATCATTACGCCCACAGTCAAGCGGTTCATCAGGAAGCTCTCCCCAGAATATGGCATACCCGCAGAATATGCGGCCTCAGTCACCCAACTCGATGCGTGGTTCAAACGCGTTGCCTCGAACGCCAATGCCAACGCCGCCACCTTTTTCTACTGCTCAGGCACAACATCCCCCTTTTAATGTTGCATCGGTCCCTGTCACAGAGTCACCGCGCTCCTCTACAAGCACCAATCCGCCATTAATGCCTGGTTTTGAGGACAGAGTCACTTCTCAGCCGCCGCCGAAACGGCCAGAGCAACCCAATCAGCGGCAAGCTTTCAATCAAGTAAGTCCAACTCGCTCTAATACCGATCCTTTAACTTCACGCGGTGTTCCGCAACGACCGCAGTCGGGGGCATCGTTCAACCGCTCTATGGATTCGTTCATTCCAGAGGTACAACGTAATTCCAATCCTCCACGTCCCAGCCGATTGGTGACAGACCCTCTGGCACATGATCCCGCACGCGTGTCCATGCAATCCGCGCCATCCACGCAGCAGTCGTCTCCATACCAACAGAATGGTGCTTCGTCCGCACAGAATAACACGCGGTCGATGGGCGCGGGAGCGGATACGCGACAATTAACACCTGGCACCATTTTGCGCGGTGGGCGTTATCGTCTGCATGAATTGCAGGAACAGCAAGACTGGCTTTCTGATGCCTATGAAACTATGTGGGTTGCTCAGGATGCGCAGCGTGGAGCATCACAGGTGATGATCTGTGAAGTGTTCTTACCAGACAGTAGCTCAATGATTATTCAAGCTATCTTGCGTTCCGCAACTATGGCCTTAACCTCCGTTGGACGGCATCCGCATATCGCGACACTCTCGGATGCCTTTAGTGATCGTGGTCGCCACTTCTTTGTCTTTGATCCTGTCGAAGGTGAGTCCCTGTTGTCGCGTATGCGCCGCATGGGTCGTGCAATGCAGGAGCAAGAGGTTATCGAGTGCTGTCTACAGATGACTGAGGTGCTAGAGCTACTTTCACAACAACCTCAGCCTCTCGTTCATGGTTTGATTCGCCCTGAGCACATCATTGTTGGGCGTAGTGGTGCGCAATATGTGTTGTCTAACTTCTCTATCGTGCTCGCGGGTGGTGCGACCCAGTTTGTCTCAGGTATTGATCGTACACACCTCTCGGCCTATTCTGCTCCAGAGCTTGTGCGCGGTGTGATTGATGTGCGTACCGATCTGTACTCATTGCTGGCTACCGCCTATCACGCGGTCACGGGCAGCTTGCCTTCCAGCGTAAGCGGCAGTATTCCATCGGCTCAACGCCTGAACCCCAATATTTCTCCTGCATTTGACGCCGTATTGTCGAAGGGTCTGCGTCCCATTGCCAACCAACGCTACCAGCGTCCTTCTGAGCTACGGCAAGAACTGCTTGCTATCCGTTCGGTTAGCGGAACCCTGATCCCGAGTTCAGGCCAGCGTATGGATCAGTCTGTTGGGCGTATTCCCGATCTGGGACAAGGCGCACAGAGGTCCGAGCCAACCCTTACCTCACAAGTTCCTAATAGCGTAGCTCAGGCCTTCCAATCCCTGGCTCCTGAGGATGACTTTGGGGAACAGAAATTGCTGCTACCCCTTCCTGAGGAATTACCACCATTGGAAGCACACAATGATACTATGCATGCCGCTATCTGGCTTGGCTCCTTGCTCATCTGTTTAATTTTAGTGGTTGTCTTTAGCCGAGGATTCTTCTAGGATAGTAGAGAACAAGACGAGGGGTTGGTTTGTTCTGTGGCGCACTCACCCCTCGTCTTGTTCTCCCCTATCCTATTGCTCTGTTCCCACATGG
>JBPCJY010000017.1:0-7802 GCA_051004815.1 Ktedonobacteraceae bacterium | reverse complement strand
ACACTCCCCGGTTCCATGTTCTGTCGTTTTGCGGGCAGCGAAGACTTTGCGTTCCGGGGGAGCTCCTTCGCCACGCTCAAAAGGACAAGGCCAGCGTGGTGCCAAAAAACCTCCCCGTGCAAGCCCTCGCGGGTACCCTGGGGCCGTGTGGCTGTGGACAGGGTCTTCTCATGATTCTTACGTTTCAAAAGTGATACAGGTTTTACTTACTTACCTGTCCACCAGCTTCGCCTCGACTGCCCCTTTGCCTAAAATCGTTTCTAAACGTTCATGCACCTCTTTAGAATAGTACATTGTGTTGTCGCCTGGGGTGAGTAGCACCTGCCATTCGCCGTTGGCCACCAGGATTTCATAGTGATCGCGGCCCGCTCGGTCGCGTAAGCAGTTGTAGACATCCTGCACACGAATTTTGTCGTCGGAGATAGCCCTATCGTCGGAGCCGGTCAATTGGACGGTGATCCACACCTGGTACTGCTTGCGGTCCATCTCCTCGTCAACGGCCTTCAATTGCTCAACCCCGTTACAGAGAATGCCGGGTTCGTCGCGTCGTACCTGTACCTCGCCGCGCACAAACACCACCGTATCCTCGACCCATAGGGCGGAAGTCTCTTCATAGGTTTTGGGGAAGACTGTCACGCCAATCGTGCCAAACATATCCTCAAGCTGCACCACGCACATCGTATCACCTTTCTTGGTCGTGATGCGCCGCGCCTCTTTGATGGTACCGCCTATGATAACTTTCTGCTTATCTAGCTCTTCGGTGATTTCGACAGTCGTGTGGGTGATCTTCTCCTTGAAGACCTCGCTGAGATAGGACAACGGGTGTTTGGAGATGTAGATGCCGATCAGTTCTTTCTCCCACTGCAACAACTGTTTGCGCGGAACCTCATCGGCATCGGTCTTGAGGGCGAACTCAAAGGCACTTTCCGTCTCTTCCATATCGCCAAAGAGGCTTATCAGGCCGTGCTCTTGCGAGATGCGCTGGGTCTTGCCCCACTTCATCGCCGCCTCGATGGAAGCCAGCAAATGGTGCCGCTTGCCGAGCGAGTCCATGCCCCCTGCTTTGATCAGCGTCTCGATGGCACCTTTGCCCACGAATTTGGGGTCAACACGCGTGCAGAAGTCTGCCAGCGACTTGAAAGGGCCTCCCTCGGCGCGTGCGCGCACGATCTCGCCAATTGGCCCCTCACCAATACCTTTGATTGCCAGCAGACCAAAGCGCACGCCGCCACCTTCGACGCTAAAGCCGCGACCACTCGTATTCACATCTGGTCCCAGCACCTCAACGCCCATGCGTTTGCATTCGGCGATGGCATTGGCAATCTTCTTGGCATCGGCGGCTTCGGTCGTCATTGTCGCCGCCATAAACTCCGCCGTATAGTTGCCCTTGAGATAGGCCGTGAAGAAGGCGACGACGGCATAGCTGGCGGCGTGCGCCTTATTGAAACCGTAGCCGCCGAACGGTTCGATCAGCGTAAAGAGTTCTTCGGCTGACTCTTTCTTGACCCCGTTTTTGACACAGCCCTGCACGAAATCTCCGCGGTAGCCTTCGACTTCCGAGACGATCTTTTTACTGAGCACCTTACGAAACTTATTGGCTTTACCCCAGGAGAAGCCGGCCAGCCCTACCGCGATAAAGAGCACCTGATCCTGATACACAATCACGCCGTAGGACTCATTGAGCCATTCTTCCAGGCGCGGATCGAGATAGGTCACTTTCTTGCGTCCATGCTTGGCGTCGATGAAATCAGGGATACTATCCATCGGGCCGGGTCGGTAGAGCGCGATCATCGCCATCACGTCCTCGACACGCGTCGGCTTGAGCTGCTTGATATATTCGCGCATCTTCGCGCCTTCAAGCTGGAAGACTCCGGTCGTCTCACCGCTGGCTAGCAACTCAAAAGCTTTCAGGCGTTTGGCGTTCTGTGCATCATCGCCCTCGACTGGGTCGAGCGGAATTTTCTCCAGGATGATATCCTCGTTGCGCGAGGCTTTGATGAACTTGACCGCGTTATCCAGGATTGTCAGGTTGGAGAGGCCCAGGAAGTCAAACTTGATGAGGCCGAGTTCTTCCAGGTGCTTCTGCTCATACTGTGTGATGCGTCCCTTGCTGGGGTCTTTGCTGTCGCGCAACTGGAGCGGCACGAAATGTTCGAGGGCCTCATTAGCCACAATCACGCCCGCTGCGTGGATACCGCTTGAGCGCACCGAGCCTTCTAGTTTCAGGGCCTGGTCGATGATCTCTTGCGCGGCCTTATTCTCCTTATACAGATCGTTCAGTTCTTTTATGGAATCCAGCGATCCTTGGAGCGTGATTCTAGGGCCGATGGGAATGAGGCGGGTAATGCGGTCGCCAATATCCTGCACTCCCAGCACACGCGCTACATCCTTGACTGACGCTTTGGCGGCCATGGTGTTGAACGTGACCATCTGCGCGACGCAGTCCGCACCATACTTGCGGGTCACATACTCAATCACTTCTTCACGCCGATCATCCGGGAAGTCCATGTCGATATCCGGCATGTCGGCACGTTCGGGATTGAAGAAGCGTTCAAAGGGCAGCTGGTAACGCAGGGGGTCAACATTGGTGATGCCCAGCGAATAGGCCAGTAAGCTACCGGCGGCAGAGCCGCGTGCTGAGCAGCGAATGCCATGGGTACGGGCATAGTTCACGAAATCCCACTCGATCAAGAAATACGGCAAAAATCCCTTGTCCGCGATCATGTTGAATTCGTAGTCGAGCTGCTTCTGGATACCTTCGCTCAGTCCGCCAAAACGTTCTTTGATGCCATCCAGGCACAGTGCATACAGAAATTCTCCTTGTGAGGCGTATTGTGCGGGAACGGCAAAGTCTGGTAGTTTGGCCTTGTAGGCCAGCGGATCAACGCTGCACTGCTCGGCAATACGCACACTGTTGGTCAACGCGTCGCGCAAATCGGGAAAGAGTCGGGCCATCTCCTCTGGACTTTTGAGGTAGTATTCATGGCTATCGAACTTCATGCGCTTGGGCGAATCAAGCTGCTTGCCCGTTTGCACACAGAGCAGTACATCGTGCGAACTGGCGTCGTGGGCATCGACATAGTGCAGGTCGTTGGTGATGACCAGCGGGATGTGCAGGTCGCGGTTCATCTGGAAAAGCATCTGGTTGAGCTGGCCTTGCGGCGAGGGCTGCCCATCGTCAAAGATGCCGTGGTGCTCTTGAATTTCGAGGTAGAAGTTTTCTGGCCCAAAGACATCCTGGTACCAGCGGGCCATCTTATACGACTCGTCCATCTTTTCTTTGAGCAGTAACTTGGGGATTTCACCGGAGAGGCAGGAGGAGGTGACAATTAACCCTTCCGCATATTTTTGCAAAACGGCTTTGTCGATACGTGGGCGCAGGTGCCAACCCTCGGTATTGGCGATAGTCGTTAACTTCATCAAGTTGTAGTAGCCGGTATTATTTTTCGCCAATAGCAGCAGGTGGTGGTAGTCGTCGCTGAAGCGTTTGGAGTGGTCATGCATATCCTCGGTTAAATACGCCTCGATGCCGATGATAGGATTGATGCCGCCCGCCTTACAGGCCTTATAAAATTCAATCGCGCCATACATCGTACCGTGATCGGTAATGGCAAGGTGTTGCATGCCCAATGTCTTCGCCTGTTGTACCAGCTTCTTCGTGCGGCTAAATCCGTCCAACAATGAATACTCCGTGTGGACGTGCAGGTGAGCGAAATCAGCACCCATAAATATCTCTTCCTCCGTATCGTTTTTTCACTGTCTAGGATACAAGCGGAAGAGGTCAGAGTCAATAGCGAAAAAGGGGGGTAAGATGTATTACCTCCGGACTGGAAATTGTATTTCGGTGATGTGTTGGCTTGGCTCCATGTGTTCGGCATGGAGGAGGTGAACCAGGCGGGGTACGTCAATGAGTTGGTAGTTGTTGTCTTTCATCCAACGGTGGAGGGCGGCGTATGCGTGACCGAGGGAGAGGGCATCGCCTGTGTGAACGATGCTGGCCATCCGTCCGCCGGGCAGTGTGCGGATGCTGACGTGTTCATTGGCTGGCAGAGACGTTGGCAATGGTTGGGCTACCTCCACGTCTATAGACATGCCATCATCACGCGCCTCATGTCGGGAGTGCAGCAACAATAGAGCGGGTTGTGAAAACTGCACACCCTGCTGGTTCAAGTAGGCAAAGAGTGTTTCATAGAGACGGTCTTGCTCGCTGATGCTGGGGATTCTCTCGCGTACGGAGGCGACGAGCAAGGGATCAACTTGTTTTAACAATACGTCGTAGGTTGGCATTATTCCCTCCTGTTCGATTTGGCGCAGCCGGGCGGCAATGTGCGCAAGGCGTGCCTGTTCTGTCGCAATCACCTGTTGGATTTGCGCCTGTTTGAGCGTGAACATGCCGCGCATTTGCTCCAGAGAAAGGTCTGCATCCATGAGGCGGGCAATCTGTTCCAGGGGAAAGCCCAGCTCTTTGAGGGCTAAGATGCGATTCAGCCGTGCAAGCTGATCGAGCGAGTAGTAGCGATAACCCGTGTCAAGGTCCAGTGCATTCGGTTTGAGCAAGCCATAGTGATCGTAGTGGTGCAGTGTGGCAATGGACACCTGACCAATACGGGCGAATTCGCCAATCTTGAGCAGAGGATGTTCACTCATTCTTTTTTTCCTTCAAGAAAGAGCATACACCCTCATGTAAGATGAGAGTCAAGAGGAAAACATCCGGTGATGACCCAGAAGTCGGCCAGAGATTCTTCGCGGCGCTCAGAATGACAATCGGAAGGTCTGTCATTCTTCGCGGCACTCAGAATGACAATCGGAAGGTCTGTTATTCTTCGCGGCGCGAAGAATCTGTCGTACAGCAGACTCGACTCACGTCACCTTTGAGACGTATGGGCAATCACCAGGAAAACATGGCATCCTCTCAATTCATAGAGAGATACCGTTAACCGCTATTACTCAACAGGATTAGGGCCTCCGGGAGCCGGATCGGGTCCGCCTGGATTGGGACTTGGATCATCCACAAGAAGACGTTTCGCCGCGTGGGGAGTGACCTCTGGAATAGGGTTGGGGCCTCCTGGCGGCGGATTAGGCCCGCCAGGATTCACATTCGCGTTAACAGGTACGCGGTTTGTGACGAGAGAAGAATCATTCGTCACAGCATCAGGGCCACCCGGGGCGGGATCGGGTCCACCTGGATTGGGACTTGGGTCGTCGCCAGTAACAGGATGGGGGGCTTCTGGAAGAGGATTGGGGTCGCCTGGAAGAGGATTGGGCCCGCCTGGGGCAGGGCTAGGCCCGCCTGGATTAGGACTTGGATTGGTGGCATCGACTGGAGAGCGTTGGGGAGTGGCGTTCAGTTCCTCTCGTAGGCTCTGCTCAGAAGATGAAGTACTTTCCATAGACATGGTGATCTCCTTGTTATGAACGGCATAAGCTGCCTTATCAAACTCTTAGTTTTAGCACGTCTGACTGGTGCCTTGTGTTACAGTCTCAAAGGGGGGATATATTTCATGTAAGTCTTGGGAGCGGAGGCGTAGGGACAGGGGGAAGTCTTTCACTGGGAGGTTTTTTGGGGAAAGGCATCGGCGAGGGGAAATGTCATGCTTCGCTGCGCTCAGCATGACAGGCGAAACCGGCGCGCTTCAAAAAACCTCCCAGTGAAAGACTTCCCCTGTCCCTACGCACGTTCGCATGCTGCTTTGCTGATGCGAGATGTATTAGTCTCAAGAGCGCGTAATGGTAGTTCAAAAGGCATCAATAGCCATAGTCTTTTGACACAAAAGTGGGGATGGTGTATAGTTTTTGAGGCCAGAGCTAGCAAAAAGGTGCAGAGTCTAGCGATGTGCCGAGAAGAGATCAAAAGAGGAAAGCTGCTGTGTATACTCCCGGTTTAAAACAAGGCTCACTAGCGAAGGTGTCGAAACACCTGGGCAGAGGCAAATATGGACTGTTTGCCCTGCTCATCATAGTGCTTGCCGTTTGTCTGCGTATGGTGTTGGCCGCTGTGGGTTGGCCGGCTACCAATAGTGATGAGGCTACGATAGGGCTTATGGCGCGGCATATCGCGTATAACGGGGAACTTCCCGTTGAATTTTATACGCGAAACTATTTGGGCGCGGTAGAGGCCTATCTTGGCGCAGCATTCTTTCATCTCTTCGGCCCTTCGCTCTTTACCTTGCGGTTGGGCATTATTCTGCTTTATGCCTTGTTCCTTGTTAGCATGTATTTGCTGGTAAGCTTGCTCTACACAAAAAAGTTTGCCTTGTTTGTGCTGGTTCTGCTAGCCCTGGGATCAAGTGCTATGTTTTTGCGCGAACTGTATGCCACAGGAGGTTCCACGCAAACCCTCCTTTTTGGGACGCTAGCGTTTCTGCTGGCTGCGTGGCTCGCGCTTACCTATCGCCAGGACCTCCCGCGCAACAGACGCTGGTTGCGTTATGCCGCGTTTGCTGGCTGGGGTATGGTGGTAGGGCTTGGTATATGGTCGGACATGGTTGTATTGCCGATTCTATTGACGGCCAGTCTGCTGCTCCTACTTTGCTGGCGTGATCTGCGTTCGCTGGCACCGCTGTGCCTGGTCCTGGGTTTTATCATCGGTGTGTTTCCCCTGATTATTTATAATCTTCATGCGCCGGTCGGACAGGACTCATTGTCCATGATTATCGGTCTCTTTCATGGAACCAATGTGCAGGCGGCTCACACGTTGCCACAAATCATGCGAGGGATAGAGGCGACACTGAATATAAGTCTGCCCACGGCTACCGGCGATCCCTTCTGCCAGGTTCCGGCGGTGAATTATGTCACTGATTCTAGCCCGCACGCTCTGCACTGCATAATTCTGCATGCTGGCTGGTGTACAGGGTATATTGTCCTCTGGCTACTGGCAGTCTCGTTAACAGTTAGGAAGCTCTGGCAGTTACGCGGCACGCGGCAAACAGATGCTCCTGAGCAGAGACGAGAAATTGTCTTGCACATTGCGCGGCTCTCCTTACTCGCCACCGCAGCCGTGGCCGTTGGTAGCTATGCCGTGAGTTCAGGGCCGCAGGGCGCACCACACACCCATGCACGCTACATTATTACGTTGCTCATCGTTACGCCCGCGCTCATCTGGCCAATCTGGAGTGCTGCCAGTACATCTCTGACATCGCTGACAAAGGGCGCGTTGGAGCAACGTTTCGCTCGTTCGCGCTCAGTGGTCATACTCAGTCGTGGCATCCTCCTGCTCATCACGATGCTATTTCTTCTGGGAACAATCGGCATAGCAAGTGATCTTTCCTCCTCTCAGCAGGCTGACCAGCAGCAGGATCAGCTTATCGCCCGGCTTGAGCAGATGGGCATCACGCACATGTACTCTGATTTCTGGACATGCAATCGCCTCATTTTTGTGAGCCAGGAAAAAATCATCTGCGGCGTTACCGACAATGCCCTGCTACCGACACATAACTACTACCCTCCCTATTACACCATCGTCCATGCTGATCCCCATTCATCGTATGTCTACCCGTATGACATATTTCAGCAAGCGACTCTGCTCCAGCAGGCTGATCGCCTGGGGCATGGTTTCCGGCGTTCGGTCTTCGAGGGCTATATTATCTATCAGCCTGTCGAACCCCCAGCAGGACAGGCACGAGGCCCAATCCATTTCACGTAAGGACGTAGCAAGCAAGTGTAGGGGCCGGTTTACCCACCTACTCCAACTAAATCACGCCCGGTTCGGTTTTAGGACGAGTATGGGAGTGAGATTTCGTTCCGGGTGCGCTGTCCTTGTGAGCGTAGCGCGGCGGACGCATCCACACCAGATCGGCCCGCAG